>DAOVDU010000087.1 GCA_030669305.1 Candidatus Aminicenantota bacterium | reverse complement strand
CTGAAGAACTGAATACTGCAATTCAGACACTAGAACAGCATGTGGCTGCTCTATGTTTGATTTAGGCTGTCAAAGAAGACCTTAAATAAATAAGGAGAGAATGGTTTTGTTCAGCCTCGAAGGATGGATCCTATTGGATCGGAGGGAAGCAACTACTGACGAATATGAGGCAAAGGCTTCTTATTGAAACTATAAGAATTTACGGCCGGGATTCCTACAGTCCAGGCTTGTTGCCGTTTCACCCCGTCGCCTTGCCATTCTTAACGGGTACAGCGCCCCTTCCCTCATTTTTCATTCCCCATTAACGTAAGCCGTAAATCGTAAGCCGTAAGCTGAAATAATGGTTTAAGGTTTAATGTTGAAGGTTTAAGGCAAGAAGGCTATTAACTATTTACCATTAACCATTTACCAATAGATGGAATAGACAGGCTTGTTTGGTTTTTATTCTTGCGGGGAGATATTAAAATGAACTCTGCTCGAGACAGAAATAAGCGCACCTTCAGGAGAAAAGGCTTTAACTTGCCAAGAATATTTTTCACCTGAGATCATGAGCTTTTTAACTTCTTCTGACAAAAAGATGAAATTTTCTTTTGTTGTACCACTCCACAGCAGATTGTCATTGTAGATATAGATTTTGTATTCTACATCTTCTCCTAGGCCTTGCCATCTGAATTGAGAAGGAATCACTTTCATATCTTCTATTACAGGAGAAATAAGGGTTATGGATGGGCCTCTTACACGGTCTTCGTTGATATAAAAATCAGGAGATGTCTCCTTGATGTTAGGAAGAACACCAAAAACGACAATAAGCAGCAAAGCTGCGGAGACCGCAGCAGTTGCCCACTCTCTAGGTGTAAGGAAGGCGTAGATGGTTTCAAAAACAGAGGGTCTTTTTGCTTCCTTAGGCACCTGTATATCTTGAAAAATAGAGCTCCCCTTAGTCTTGATTACTGAAATGAGCTCGTCTCTTTGCACAGTTTTTTCGAAACAAAGGGGACAGTTAAAATAATGTTCCTCGAATTCCGCTCTTTTATCCTCGCTGAGTTTGCCTAACAGATAATCATCAATTAGATATTCAAACTTGCATATTCTCATAACATTCACCTTTCATATCAAATTCAACAGTTTAGTCGCAGCAGGAATGAAAATTTTGAAAAAAATCATTTTTTTATAATTTTACTTAGAAGTTTTTGGGCGTAGTTGATACGTTCACTCACACGGCGAGGCGTGATAGAAAGCCTTTGGGCAACTTCTCCCCGTGATAATTCCTTATAATAATACAGGTGTAGAATTTCTTTATATTTAGGCTTCAATTTCTCTATTGCTTTTGTTAATACTTCGGCTCTTTCCTTGTTTTCAATTTCCTCATAAGGTGCAAGAAATGGATTTGGTTCTGGGGCATGTTTCAACACTTTGCTCTTCTGCCTGATGTGATCAATTATCCTTCTGCTGGTAATTGTATAGATGAATGTGCCAATAGAGGAGTCTCCCCGAAATTCTCCTTTCTGCAGTTTTTCAATAACATTAACAATAATATTATTCACAACATCTTCCCAATCGGGAGTGCTTGATCCCAAGGATTTCCTAACTCTAAAACTTACAACAGGCCTATATTTGGCAACAATTTCTTCTGTGGTTAATTCAGTTTTATTTTTTTTCACTTTTTCCATTATAAAGCTAGAATTAAAGATTGACAAGCCCATTCAACCAGCCAATTAAACCTTCAACCTTCAACCTTAAACCGTCCTCATTTTTCAATCTTTTTGATTTTGCGGCGACTAAAATTTTTGCTTTTAGAAATTGGAGGAAAACCAATGGAATTGGAAAGACAGATTGAAACTCAAGAAAGTAAAATTTTAAAGTTGAAGGACGAGAGAGATTTCTACAGTTTAATTGACCAGAGACTAGAACAGCAGGGTTTCGAGGTGGTAGAAACTTTTGTGCATCTTTCCGAGGAGAATAATTACAGAGAACCTAGCTTTCAGGCTTATTAGGCGTTTTATTAACTTAAACATCCAATCCTTTCGAGGGAGAAATCACACACTATTTAAAGAGAACTCAATTTATTCCCTCTTTTAGCGACTAAATGTAAGAGAATGATGATAATGAAACAAGCTCTGGAAAAAAACGACAACAGGTTGATGGAATATTTCTCTCCTTTTAACACAGAGGATACGGATTCGAAAAGACTAAGCGAGAAAGCTTTTATCTTTAGCAATAATCCATATGATTGCCTTACTATTGAAGAAAAACAGATTTTAGGGGAAAGGATAAGTGTAGATTCGCTATTATCTTTTTTTAATGGCAGGGCGAGAGTAAGTCAGGAAGATCAGCCAAGGGGCGCAGAAATTATTGAAATAAAGAAGATGACTTCAGCAAAGATGATACTAAAAGATTTAAACCGGTATTATGAATCCATCTTCAAACAACATGTTTATTCATCTGAAAAGGTTATTGCTGAAAAGCAGGCCTTTTTCAATTCGAATTCTCTTTATCTGATTGCGGCCACAGATGGGAATGAAGACACAATCGGCCATTCTCAACTCGTTGCCAGATACACCCTTATGCTTACTAAAGCCCTTGGGATTGAAGATAAGAACTTTGTAGTCGATATTGAAAGAGGTGCCTTGCTTCATGACATCGGCAAAATCGGTATTCCAGAATCCATCTTGAGAAAAGCCGGGTCCCTGACAAAAGAAGAAAGGGAAATCATCCAGGAACATCCGTTTTTTGGTTATGAGATGATTGAAGGATTCGATTTTTTAAGAAGGGCTGCCCGAGTTGTCTTATTCCATCATGAGAGCTACGATGGATTTGGATATCCGTATGGATTAGCAGGTGAGGAAATTCCTCTTGAAGCAAGAATTTTTGCCCTTGCCGATACATTAGATGCCATAACTTCTGACAGGCCGTACAGAAAAGGCCAGAGCATTAAAAAGGCTTTCGATGAAATTGAGAGAGGATGTGGGAGCCAGTTTGATCCTTCCGTGGTGGATGCATTCCTTTCTGTCCCTGAAGAAAAGTGGCGTCAGATAAAAGCTGAAACAGAGCAATCCCTTCGTCTGTATACAATCCATTAATACCTTCCAGTCTATTCCCTCTATCTAGGTTTGTTTGAGTTTGTCTCCCCCTCTCCTTGTCTCCCCGTCATTCCTTTTGAATAATGAATGGTAAATAGTTAATAATTTTCTTACCTTAAACCTTCAACTTTAAACCTTAAACCCGTTACGGCTTACGGCTTACGTTAATGGGGAGTACTGATATACTGTTGAACTGTCATACTGCAGAAGAATAAGAGAATGGTAAATGGTAAATAGTGAATGGTGAATGGTAAATGGAAAATACTGTTGAACTGTCATACTGCCGAAGAATAAGAGAATGGTAAATAGTTAATAATTTTCTTACCTTAAACCTTCAACTTTAAACCTTAAACCCGTTTCGGCTTACGTTTTAAAGTTTATCTGTGTCACTTTTTTTGCAAAAAGTTCAGCCGTGTGAAAGACTTTGAATGAGTCGCCTTCATTCTTTAAGTTAGCTCTGAGCTGGAAAAGACAGCCTGGACAGTCGGTCGCGAAAAGCGATAAGTTGCTTTTTGAAATCTTTTGGCTTTTCTTTTTCCACAGGTGAGCGGAAATCTCTGGGTTTTTTAGAGAAAAGACTCCGCAGAATCCACAGCAGGTAAAAGGTTCGTCTTCTTCCTTAGGGTTAAAACCCACGGCACTGAGGAGTTTTTTGGGCTCCTCCCTTAATTTTAAATCATTCAAGTAATGGCAAGGATAATGGTAAAAGATGTCTTTTTTTTTGGTGCTGATTTCTGTTTTTGGAAGATATCCCTTTTTAACAATGAATTCAGTGAAGTCGAAGATTCTTTCGCTCCAGCAGGAAGATTCTGGTACGAGATTTGGATAGGTTTTTTTAAGCATGGAGTTTCCAGTGGGGCATATTGTGAGAATAAAATCTGGGTCTTCTCTCTCAAAAGATTTTATATTTTTTAAGGCCATTTTTTGGACATCTTTCTTGTGCCCCAGGTGGAGACTGGGCGCGCCACAGCAAACTTGATCTGAAGGATATACAACATCGAAACCTAGGTGAGACAGGCTGGAAAAGACACTTTCCCGAATTTCTGGAAAGAAGAACTTGGCAAGACATCCCTCAAAAAAAAAGATTTTTACCCCTTTATTTTCTTCCGTAGGCTTGGTTTTTTTTATGTTAAAGGCAGGAAGGGATTTTTCCTTTGCCCAGGAAAATGGTAGTTTTTTCAAATATCCGTCCTTCTGCCAGAGTTTTTGGAGAATTGAGATTAGCCTTGCTCCAGTCTCTGAAAGGGATTTTTTCCTGAAGAGGTTCGAAAGTGTTTTTTCCCAAAGTTTAGGCCCTTTCTTGCTCTTAAGGTATAGAAGCAGCTCACCAGTGGGGATTCCTACCGGGCAAAATTCCTCGCATTTTTTACAATCTGCACAAAAATCCACTAAATGGGCGGATTCTTTGATGGAACGAGTCATTGCAGTCAATAGAATGCCAATCCCACCTGGATAGACTGGTCCACCATATACATGGCCTCCCAGAGCCTGAAAGACAGGGCAGACAAGCATGCATCCTCCACATTTCAGGCAGTAGAGGATTTTATCCAGGTTTTTATCCCTGCTTATCTCAAGCCTTCCGTTATCCAGGATGATAATGTGGACTTCTTGAGGCCCGTGCACACCGATGACCAATTCTTTTTCGATGTCGGTAGTACGGCTCGGTCCGGTGATGAAAGATACATAGGCAGTCAATTTATTCCCGGAAGAGGCAATGATCAGGGCTTTTATGAGAGTTGTAGCTTGCTCAAGAGTTTCGACGAATTTTTCTGTGGTTATGATTGCGATGTGGACTGGAGGCAGAGAGGTGACAAGACGCGCATTCCCTTCATTGCTGACGATAACAAGAGTTCCAGATTCGGCAACTGCCAGGTTGGCACCTGAGATGCCGATATCAGCCTCTATGAAGCATTTTTTTAGCTCTTCCCGTGCCAGTTTGGCTATTTCTTTAGGATCGGAGGAAACATCTTTCTGGAGATGCCGGCTGAGAAGCTCTGCCACTTCTTCCCTCGTCTTGTGAAGTGCTGGGGCAGTCATATGAGAAGGTCTTTCTTTTGCGAGTTGGACGATCCATTCTCCCAGATCGGTTTCTACCACCTTGTATCCTTTTTTCTCTAAAAAACTGTTGAGCCTTATCTCTTCGCTCACCATGGATTTGGATTTAACGATTAGCTTGGCTTTCTTATCGTTTAGAATTTTTTCGATCAGGGTAAGAGCCTCAGCAGGGGTAGAGGCTTGATAGATATTGGCTCCAGCCTTTTTAGCTTCGTCAGAGAATCTTTGAATAAGCTCGGGAAGACGCTTTATACAATCTTCTCTTATGGCTATGGCCTTCTCTTTATAGTCATCCCAGGGTATTTGTTTTTTTGTCTTATCGAATTTTTCGAAGTGATGAGAGGAGGTCCTCTCAAGTGCCTTCTGAAGGTTAGAATCTTTGAGGGCTTTTCTGGCCTTTTTTTTCTGTTTGCTCCGGGAAAACAATCATTCCTCCCCGCTCATCTTCTTCAGGTAGGTTTCAGGATCGATTAAGATTTCTCTGGGTTTACTTCCCTCAGAAGGCCCGACTATTCCTTCTTGCTCCATCTGGTCGATTATCCTGGCTGCCCGGGCATAACCTAACTTGAACTTTCTTTGAAGATAAGAAGAAGAGGCCTGTCCTGTGAGAAGGATAAGCTCAACAGCTTTTTCAAAAAGCGCATCCTTTTCTCCAAATTCTTCCTCAAACTTTGATGCCGGGCTCTTAAGCACACGAATGATTTTTGTGTCATAGGAGGGTGTTCCCTGCTCCTTGACGAACTTAACCAGCCTTGTGATTTCAGGTAGAGAAATGTGAGAACAATGCAGCCGGAGAAGGCGGGGAAAATTAGGAGGCATAAAGAGCATGTCTCCCATACCGAGAAGCTTGTCGGCTCCAGATGTGTCAAGGATGATTCGAGAGTCAACCTTGGAAGGGACGCGAAAACCTATACGGCAGGAGAAATTATTTTTGATTGTTCCTGTTATCACATCAATAGACGGACGTTGAGTAGCCATCACGAGGTGAATCCCGACTGCACGAGCTAGCTGTGCCAGGCGGGCGATGCAGTATTCAACTTCCTGCGCTCCTATCATCATCAGTTCAGACAATTCGTCGATGATGATGACAAGATAAGGAATGGGTTTGAGTTTCTCTTTTTCCTCCTCACTCAGCTTGCCTTTCTGCTCCTTCAATATTCGTTTGACCTTTTGATTGTACTGTTCGATTTTCCTTACCCTGAGAAGGCCTAATTTATGGTACCGTTCTTCCATTTTCTTAATAGTGTCCAGCAAAATCGCCTCGGCTTTTCTGGGATCTTTAACCACAGGACAGATAAGATGGGGGATTCCGTCATAGATAGAGAATTCCAGTCTTTTGGGGTCGATAAGAATGAGCTTAACCTCCTCGGGAGTCGCCTTATAAAGGATGCTGGCAATAAGACAGTTTAAAGCAACACTTTTCCCTGTGCCAGTGGCGCCGGCTATAAGGAGATGAGGCATGACGGACAGATCTGTGACATAGACTTCTCCATGAATGGTTTTTCCCAGGGCAATAGTTAGTTTAGAGGGGGACTTCAGGAATTTCTCAGATTGAATAATGTCCCTGACTTTGATGATTTCTCTTTTATTATTGGGGACTTCAACACCGAGAGAGGACTTGCCCGGCATTCTTTGAATCCTTACCGATTCAGCCCCCAAAGCCAGCGAAAGATCTTCCGATAGGTTAGCCACCTGGCTGACTTTAATGCCTGGATAAGGAGAATATTCGTAAGTTGTGATCACGGGTCCAGGGTGGTATTCCTTTACTTGCCCTTCTACTCGAAATTCCTTAAGTTTTTCCTCAATACGTTGTTTTTTTTCATAGAGTTCGTTTTTATCGATTTTTTCAGCAGCTTTCCCTGGGTCTAGAAGGTTAAAAGGCGGGAAATTGTAATCTCCTTTTCTCTCCATTTCTGGAAAAAGAAGCTTGTCTTCTGGAGGAGGTGCGGATTGTATTACCGGGATAGCTTCTTCCTTGGTTGCTTTTTTCTTTTTTCTTCTTTTTTCTTTTTTCTCTTTTTTTTCCTCTTTTTTATCTCTATCTTTTTGCTTGAGTTCGGAATATTTTTCGATGACTTTTTTCTTCATCTTTTCCCGGCGTTTTACTTTCTGGTAATGAATAATTCTGATCCTGACCTCTTTGAAAGCGAAGCTAAAGAAATTAGAAAGTAGAATGAATATTCTTCCGATGGAAAGATGTGTAGAAAAAATAAAAAACAACATAAGAAGACCGATTAATACAAGAATTGTTCCAGTATGATTAAAATACTGTATTAAGAACGAGGAAAAAAGATTGCCGATAAGCCCTCCTGCAGGGATCTGTACTCCTCTCCAGTTAATATTCTGGAAAAGTAAAAAGAGGAGAGCGCTGAAAATAAGCAAAAGAAGGAAAATCCCTCCTGTTTTGAGTAAAATTCGCTTTTCTTTTTTGGGAAGAAATGTTTGGATTCCCAGGTAGAATAGGGCAAACGGGAGGAAAAAAGATGTAAATCCCAGGAATTGCAATAGAGCTTCTGCGAAGGAGGCGCCCACTTTCCCTGCATAGTTGTGGATTTTTTGATCGGGGGAAGTTGCGGTAACCCAGGAAGGATCCTGGGAACTATAGCTAATGAGGCTGATTAAAATGAGAGAAGCTATTAATATCAGGATAATGCCGATTATTTCTGAGGATTTGACTCGTTTTTTTCTTTTCGGTTTTCGAGATGATGATGCAGCCGGTTTTTTTCCCTTCTTTTTTTTCATTGTAAAAATTATAACATATTTAAATAGATTTACTAAATTAAAGGTAACTTCTCAATAAGTGTGGGTAGTAGCTATGGATTCCCGCCTCCGCGGGAATGACGATTGAGTGTAAGTGTCTGTCATTCCTGCGAAAGCAGGAATCCAGTGATTAGTCACAAATATAATCTACCCCCAATTATTGTAAGCCGTAAGCCGAAACGGGTTTAAGGTTTAAAGTTTAAGG
>DAOVDU010000110.1 GCA_030669305.1 Candidatus Aminicenantota bacterium | reverse complement strand
CCTATCATCATGATGCGAGATGGGGAGATGGAAACGGATTCTCTCATGTTCGTGCTTCTCTTCTTGGTGCTTCTCTTACGATCCCTTTTTCGAAGGGAAGTTTGAGCCTCGGGACATGGCAGCAGATTATCTTTGTGGATTTTGACAACCGTTCCCGCTCACGCACCATCCTTCTTCAATTCATAGGAGAATAACAAAAAAAGTAAAAAGTAAGGATCATCTCCCATTTAGTTGCAAAAATGAATGCCTTTATTTTTAGAATGACAAAAAGGGGCGTGGATGACAGCTTAATTATATGTCTCTTATTTATTTTGCTACTTTTTGGGAGATGAACCAAAACTAAAAAATTAAAACTTAAAACTTAACTTTGTAAGACATAAGAAGTAAAATGTAACACCTAACTGATTTAACTGACTAAACTGACTCAACGGACTAAAATGACCGATATCAAAGAAAAACTGAAACAGCTTAAAAAAGAACGGGAGGCTCGTTCGAAATCTCAGCGCATAACAGAAACCTGGGAGGAAATGGAAAAGAAAGAAAATCTCTCAACCAAAGAAAAACTTCAGCAGCTTATCAACCTCACACGCGAAAAAAAGGCACAAAAGCCCCAAACACCTTCATTTGAGCCTTTTCCCAGAGAACCCCTCCAGTTCTTTGAAAATCCATATTCTCTGGACATAAGATACGGAAAGATTGTTCTCTCTTCAGGATTGGACATAAGCGGTGACGTTCTTACCTGTCTTAGCAAAGACAGCGCCTTTGAGACTCTGGACCTTTCCACTGCCCTTTTTATAGACCTGGAAACCACGGGGCTTTCGGGTGGAGTTGGGGTGGTTCCGTTTAATGTCGGCATGGGCTACTACAAGAATGATAAGTTCTATGTGGCTCAGTACTTTCTTGGAGACCTTGCCGAAGAAGAAAGGATGATTAAAGAGCTCGGCCAGTTTTTTGAAGAGATGAACTTTCAATCTGTTGTGACTTATAACGGGAAATGTTTTGATATTCCGCTTCTTGAGACACGGTTCATTCTCTACAGAAAGCCTTTAATCCTTTGCGAGCTTCCTCATCTCGATTTTCTATATTCTGCCCGAAGCCTCTGGGGGCACAAGTATGAAAACTGCCGTCTTTTCCACCTTGCTCATGAACTCCTCGAGGCGGATCGCTCAGAAGATATTCCCTCTGCCGAGATTCCCTTGAGATATTTCCAGTATCTTCAAACCGGAAACTTCGATCTGATCGAACCCATTCTCTACCACAATCAGGAAGATATCCTTTCTCTCTTGGGGGTAGTTATCACTGGTGCGCTAATCTTTTCTGAGGATAGCGATGCATGTCTTGCAGATGCTATGGACTTTTTTGGTGCAGGGAAAATCATGGAAAATATTGGAGAGATCGAGAAATCTGTTGATTTTTTTCAACGGGCTCTGGATGGCAAATTAACAGACGAGGTTTCAATACAGGTCAAAAAAAAGCTTTCTTACCACTTCAAGAAAAATCAGGGCTGGGACAAAGCTATCCCATTGTGGCAGGAAGTGGCTTCTTCGGACTCAATATCCTCAAAGCAGCTTTTCTCGTTTAGGGAACTGGCCATGTACTTCGAACACAAAGAGAAAAAGTACGAAGAGGCAAGAAAAATAGCAGAAGAAGGGTTGGTTCTCTCGCTGGGGGTTTCTCCCTATTATGAGGAAGATTTCTCTTACCGCCTCGAAAGACTCAAACGCAAGATTAAAAAGCAAAAAATGTAGGGATTTGATTTATCCCCTTATTGTCATTTTTATTTGAATTCATTTTGACTTCCACGAAGACTTTGTATATTTATAATGTCATATTATGAAAAAAGAGGCTCAACCATGAAAGCCATGATCTTGAAAAAATTCGCTCCAATCGACAATAAGCCCCTTAAACTGACCAATATTCCCATCCCGGAACCTGGCCCTGATGATATCTTCATCCGAATCAATATCTGCGGCGTCTGTCACACTGATCTTCATACTGTTGAAGGCGAACTTCCAGAGGCAAAACTGCCGATCATCCCTGGCCATCAGGTAGTCGGGCGTGTTGAAAAACGGGGGGAGAATGCCAACCGATTTAAGAAAGGAGACAGAGTTGGTGTTGCATGGCTTTACTCTTCATGCGGCAGTTGTGGCTATTGCCGAGGAGGCAACGAAAATTTCTGTGAAAATGCCCGCTTCACAGGTTACAGTGCAAATGGGGGATATGCAGAATATATGGTCATACCGGAAAAATTTGCCTATTCCATCCCCGAGATATTTTCTGATGAGGAAGCCTCACCTCTCCTCTGTGCCGGAATCATCGGTTACAGAGCTCTTCGCCTGAGTGAGATAAAGCCAGGCCAGCGCCTCGGCCTTTTAGGCTTTGGTGCTTCTGCCCATGTGGCTATCCAGGTCGCTGTTCACTGGGGATGTGAAGTATATGTCTTTTCCCGCTCTGAAGGACACCGGGCTCTTGCTCGCAAACTCGGGGCCATCTGGACAGGGACTTCCAGAGATGATCCTCCTGTGAAAATGAACAGTATCGTAAACTTTACGCCAGCAGGGAGTACGGTTATTGATGGAATGAGGATGCTGGATAAAGGCGGTACCCAGGCCTTGGCAGGTATCTATATGACACCTATCCCTGAGATGGATTATATGAAATATCTTTACCATGAGCGGACTCTCCGAAGTGTAGCAAACGCTACAAGGCAGGATGGAGAGGAATTGCTTAAGACAGCAGCAGAGATACCCATAAGAACAACCACGCAGGTTTTTCCTTTGGAAGATGCGAATAAGGCACTTCAGCTCCTTAAAGCTAGCAAGATTGAAGGCGCTGCCGTCCTCTGTGTCAGAAGGCAGTAGGCAGTGGGCAGTAGGCAGTAAGCTGTAGGGGCGTGATTTATCAAGCCCTTATTGTCATTGCGGGCGTAGCGTGGCAATCTCATACATTGTATTGAAAAACGACCAACATTACGCTATATTTAGAAAGGTCTTTTCTTATAGTTAAAATCAACGGAATAGACAGAAAAGACCGAATAGACTGGAATGTGCGCCCGTAGCTCAGCTGGATAGAGCGTCTGACTACGAATCAGAAGGTCGCAGGTTCGAATCCTGTCGGGCGTACCAGCTTTTCCCCTGTAAATTCAGTGTTTTCTTTTCAACCCTAATACCATAGTTTCAGCATAATTCAACCGAATCTGTGACACCCGTGTGACATGGGAAGTTGTTTATTCCTGTTACTTTGTTATTTAAGTCAGAGCGGGTGGCTGTTAACCACTAGGTTGTAGGTTCGAGTCCTACCCGAGGAGTTTGGCGAAAAGAGAGAAGCAAAATCTTTCTCTTTCCTTTGATAAGTGTTGCAAAGCTATTGAACTATTATGAGGGGTTTGACGAGAATTTTGGGAGATGTTAGATTGGAAATGCATTAATTATTAATAGAAAGGAAGAAAATATGAAGCTTTTTGAATGGGTCAGTTATAGAGTTAAGAAACTTCACTGGATAGATATAAAATTGATTGTTATTACTGGTATTTGTACTGGTTTAATATTAGCCAAGTTAATTCCTAGTCTTCTGACTGTTAGTATCTGGTGGTTTGTGGCAATAACAGTGTTATGCCTTTTAAGAATTTATTACGTAATTCTTTTTAAGAAGTAATGTGAGGACAATTCAGTTGGAATGAACAAAACTTAGGTTGACATGGATTGTCAAGTCAGGCAAAATTGCTCTTTAATCCTAATATCTAATCTGATTGGAAGGAGTAAAAGAAGATTCCAAAATTAAGATTTTTCACGATTATCTGTATGAGTCTTTTATTAGTTTTTGTATACGGCTGTAATAAAGGCTCTAATGAAAGTGAGGCCGCAGAAGCAAGTACGCATGAACAAGAGCTTGGAGGACAAGCGGGACATGAACACGAACAAGGAGAACATGCAGGAGAGGGCGAAGAAACTGGCCCGCGGATTTTTAAAGACGGAACCCACGATGAAGTTCGAAAAGGAGTACGGTTAATTTTATCTTTTGATAATGAATTTTCCTCTTTCATTGGAACTGTAGAAAATGTAACTGAAAAGACTATTTCCAGAGTCCGTATTGAAGTTCACCTTTCTAACGGAAATGAATTGGGTCCAACAGAACCTACCGACCTTGCACCTGGGAAAAAAGTAGACGTCGAACTATCAGCAGAGGGACAGTCATTTAACTGGTGGAAGGCACATGCAGAGACAGGTGCATCCGAACATTGATGCAGAGGAGAATAAAACCGGACTTGACTTGACATCCCTTGTCAAAGCTCGTGTTGTTCTGTCCAAATTAGACCTCTCCCCGCGGGCCAAAATGTGCTTATAAATGCCTACAAATGCTTAACGGTGCTAACGTTAAAAAGTCGTTCTTAGCTTGTTAACAGGGGTCTATCGCGGAGGTGAAATCATTTATACAAGATCATTCGTAAGTTCTCAATAATTGGGGGTAGATTATATTTGTGAATAATCACTGGATTCCTGCTTTCGCAGGAATGACAGACACTTACACTCAATCGTCATTCCCGCGGCGGCGGGAATCCATAGCTACTACCCACACTTATTTAGAAGTTACAGCCAAACTACAATTTCCTACAATTTCACAATTTCCAAAACCCCATTCATGATTGGTGTAGCCAAACTACAAAACCAAATAAATTGCCCAACCTACTTAACACAGATTACCATTTCATCGTATGTAGACGGATATCCTGACTTGGAGGCCCATACCCTTATGAGGTAATCCCCTGTCCCGTCAGGTTTCTTTGTCTTAAACCTAAATTCAGCCACGCCTTCCTCATTGGTTGTTTCATCCCTCAAGTAA
>DAOVDU010000048.1 GCA_030669305.1 Candidatus Aminicenantota bacterium | reverse complement strand
CGTAACTTCTCAATAAGTGTGGGTAGTAGCTATGGATTCCCGCCTCCGCGGGAATGACGATTGAGTGTAAGTGTCTGTCATTCCTGCACCTGCTACCCGCCTTCGCGGGCACAAGCTTCGCAGGTGTAAACTTGTCCCCGCGAAAGCGGGGAGCAGGAATCCAGTGATTAGTCACAAATATAATCTACCCCCAATTATTGAGAACTTACAATTTTATCATTACAATCCGAATATCGAAGGAAAAGGTTCCAAGGATTATTCCTTCTTCTTATCCCCTATCTTACAATTCTGCACTCTCAAGCTGTTCTTTTTTGGCGTATTCTTCGAGTTCGGCTTCAATTCCTAAAAGTTTAGCTGTTCCCTCGTAAATTTGCATAAAAGATTTTTTGGATTCCTGGAGTTTTGCCAGTTTTTCTCTGGTTTTTTGAATCTCTTTTTGCATCTCAGCCTCAATTCCCTCGGACTGTTTTTTCGTTTCTTCCATGGTTTTTCTGTAAAGTGCTTCTTGTTCTTTGCTTAATGCCATTTTTATCTCCTCTTTGGAGTTTTTATATAAATTTTATTTTCTGTTCGCTAAAACGTCAATCACCTTTAGAGAGGATTTGATGGATGAAATTTTCTGGAGGAAAGAGGGGAAATTATATAAAAAACTGTTCGCCACCGTACACTATGTGTCATACAAACGGACACTAACTCCAATTATCATTTGTCAATTATTAATCAATATTGGATAGTATTTTTTTCCATAAGAATAATGTTCAATGGCTAGTTTAACTGCTGTTTTGCTAGTACCCTGGAGGAACTTTGTTGATTTTGGATGAAATCTTACGGATTAAAGTATTCAATCCAAATTTTCTTTTTTTATTTATTTATCATTCATCATTGCTCGTTGAAGAATGGCATATATCTTGCTGAAAATATTTAGCTAAGATAGCTTGTTCCAAATTGATGAGATTTAATTGAACAAAGTAAGAAAGATTCTTCAATTGTCATTGCGAGTGGACGAAGGGAACATGGCAATCTTGACCGCGTGTCATTGCGAGTGGCCGAAGGGAGCGTGGCAATCTCATCCTGTGGGATTTAATATTGGGATTGCTTAAGCTGAAAGCTTGGAGAAAATTATGTTTAAAAATTACATAAAGGTTGCTTTTAGAAATTTCATAAAACAAAAATCCTATTCATTAATAACCATTTTTGGCCTATCTGTCGGGATAACATGCTGCCTGCTCATCATGCTCTATGTAAAACAGGAGCTGAGCTATGATAGGTTTTATCCTAATGCCGACAGAATCTATCGTGTAGCCCATAAAGTCATAAGGCCCCAAGGAATATCCTTGCATGCCGCATCTCCTACGCCGATGGCACCTGCTCTCAATGAAGAGTATCCAGAGATTGAATATATCACCCGGATATATTTTGATGCGCAGGTATTATTTGAGTACGGAAACGCGAACATTTTTGAGGATAATGTGATATATGCTGATCCTGAGTTTTTTAAAGTATTTCCTTTTCGACTCCTCAAAGGCGACCCCTCCCATCTGCTCGATACACCTGACTCAATGGTCATTACTGCCTCGATGGCTCAAAAATATTTCGGAGATGATGAGCCCATAGGCAAAGTTTTTCGAATCAACAATCAGGACAATTTCAAGGTTACAGGTGTTATAGAAGATGTTCCGACTAATTCTCATTTTCATTTTGATTTTGTGGCTTCTTTTCTTTCGAAGAATAAGAAAAACTTTGGTATATGGCTGAATTTATGGACAGGTTTTACCACATTATACACTTACACTGTTTTACCCGAAAATCTGGACATCGAAGAATTCACACTTAAAGCAGAAGACATTATCACTAAACACACAAGAAAACGAATAGGCATTGAAAGAAAGATCTTTTTTCAACCATTGAAAAAAATCTATTTACATTCTCACATTGAAGATGAAATTGAAGCAAACAATTTTATCTCCAATTTGATTATTTTAAGTACAATTGCTTTTTTAATCCTGACAATAGCCTGCATAAATTACATGAATCTAGCTACAGCTCAATCAGTTAAGAGAGCCAAAGAAGTGGGAATGAGAAAAGTTTTGGGAGCTGAACGATTTCAGCTCGTGAAACAATTTATAGGAGAGTCCCTTCTCTTAACTCTGCTGGCTATGTTCTTATCACTTGTTTTTGTCGAAATGCTTCTTCCTGCCTTTTATTCATTGGTTGGCAAGCCCATTGATTTTGTCTACAGTGAAAATTTATTCTTTTTGGCCGGATTTTTTTCAGTTGCTGTCTTTATCGGGGCCGTTTCCAGTATTTATCCGGCATTGTTTTTATCAAGACATCAGCCGGTAAAAACTTTAAAAAGTTTAAAAGATACACCAAAAAGCTCTATAGCCCAATTATTTTTCAAGAAATCTTTAGTTGTCATCCAGTTTGTTGTTTCCATTCTATTGATCATAAGTACTTTAATTATCAATCAACAATTGTTTTATATGAGAAACGCGCATTTGGGATTTGAAAAGAAGCATACAATTGTTGTTCCTCTTCTTAGTGAATTAGGGCGAAAACAATATGAAACCATAAAACATGAGCTTTTGGCATATCCTGATGTTGTAGGTGCTTCAGCATGTTTAAAGACGCCAATTGGATCTAATATCATAATAACACGAGCCTTTCCTGAAGGAAGAAATTCTGAAAAGAGTTTTTTCATACATCATAATTTTGTTGACTATGATTTTATAGATAATCTCAATATTGAAATGGTTGCGGGCAGGAAGTTTTCTAAAGAATATTCTACAGATTTAAAAGAGGCATTCATAATTAATGAGGCAACAGTGAGAAAATGGGGTTTTTTGACTCCCGAGGAAGTACTTGGGAAGAAATTGCAGACTGGAATTGGCATTGAAGGCACTATCATCGGTGTGACAAAGGACTATCACATCTCGTCATTTCATAACGAAATTGAATCGGAAGTTATGAGTTGTGATCCAGAATATTTCTGGACAATGGCTGTAAAAATAAAGCCGGATAATATTTCTGCAACTCTTGCTTCAATTGAAAAAACCTGGACTAAATTTATACCTGAATATCCTTTTACATTTTCTTTTTTGGATGAGGATATAAACAAACTCTATCAGGCAGAAGAGCAAACAGCAAAAATCATTCGCACATTTTCAATAATAGCCATATTTATAGCCTGTTTAGGTTTGTTCGGGCTTGCAGCTTTTACAGCAGAGAAACGCACAAAAGAAATTGGCATTCGCAAGGTGCTTGGAGCGTCAATATCCAATCTTATTTTTCTTCTTTCCACAGAGTTCACGAAATGGGTATTGGTAGCCAATATCATTGCCTGGCCAGTTGCTTATTATGCTATGCACAAGTGGCTTCAGGCCTTTGCTTATCGTGTCAGTATTGGAATATGGACGTTTTTTGTGGCAGCTGGAGTGGCATTTGTTATTGCTTTGCTCACGGTGAGTTATCAGGCAGTTAAATCAGCGTTAGCGAATCCGGTGGAGTCACTGAGATACGAGTAAGCCGGGAAATGGTTTAAGGTTTCAGGTTGAAAGTTTAAAAAACTGTTGGGGTCGCGTCTCAACATTTGACATATCAATCAGATTTTTTGAACAAATAGATGATTTTTTTGAGATAGTTCTAAATGTAAAACCTAAAAGAGTTAACAAATATGTCAAATGTTGAGACGCGACCCCTTTTTCTTCATTCGTTTAGAACACAATTGTGAAGGCGGTTCCCCCTTCTCTCTTAAGCTTAATAGACCCTCCAATCTGTATTACTAAGTCTGTTACCAGTTGCATCCCTAACGTCTCTGTTTCCCGGAAGTCAAGCCTCTCAGGAAAACCGATTCCTGTATCTTTCAAAATTAGTGTGTGTTTACCTCTTTTATCTACACGCATTTTCACCAGTATCTCTCCCCTTCTATCATCAGGAAAAGCATGCTTCAGTGAATTCGTTACAAGTTCATTGATTATTAAACCACAGGGAATCGCTGTGTTGATATCAAGAAATACATCTTTAACTTCCACCTTATAATTGATGGGTGCTGTTCTGGCGCCATACATAGAAAACAGATGAGTTGTCACTCTGCTTGTATAATCTGAAAAGTTTATCCTTGCCAGGTCCTCAGATTTATAGAGGCTTTCATGGATAAAAGCCATGGACCTGATGCGGCTCTGACTTGTTTTGAATATATCAAGGGTCTTTTTATCTTTGATTTTACCAGATTGAAGTCTAAGAAGACTGGACATAATCTGCATGTTGTTTTTAACTCGATGATGAATCTCCCTCAGCATCACTTCTTTTTCCTCTAGCGAGGCCTTGATTTTCTCTTCTGCCAGCTTTCGCTCTGTGATGTCACGAACGATACCTCTAAATCCAATTCGCCGGTCTTTTGAATCTTTTATTAGAGATACAGATATTTCACCACGCTTTTTTACTCTGTCTTTTCTTATAGCCTGAAATTCAACCCCTTTGCTAGGTCTTCCCGTTTTGTAAACTTTATTGAATATTTTGTAGATTCTTTTGGCGCCCTCTTCATCCATGTACTGCTGGTTGTTCATTCCCATAAGCTCATTTTTTGAATAATTAAGCATTTTCCACAACGAATCATTAAAGAAAGTAAAATTACCGGCAAGGTCAACCTCGTAATAACCTTCTTCGATATTATCAAGAATTGTTCGATATTTTTCTTCGCTCTCTCTCAGTTTTCCCTCTGCACGCTTACTCTCGGTGATGTCCCTGAAATTCCAAACTCGCCCTGCAATTTCTTCATTTCTGATTAAAGGGCAGGAAAGTCGCTCAAATACTTGACCATTTTTGAAGTGAAGTGTGTCAAGATCTTCTTTCGAGGATTTATATAGCTCTCTTACTTTTGAAAGAAAGGCTTCAGGTTTTTCCAATTGATCTATGACATAATTCAGCAGTTTTTTGTCGTCCTTTAGTTTGATTAGTTTCTCAGGTATCTGCCACAATTCGGCAAATTTTGTGTTTGAATGAGTTACACGATTTTCTTTATCAACTACGAGTATGCCGTCTGCTGTTGATTCGATAATGGCTTTTAGCAGCCCTTCGCTCTCTCCCAGCGCCTCTTCTGTCCGCTTATGCTTGGATTCCAATGCTTCCAACTCAGCAATTCGCGGGCGTAATTTTGTTAATTCATCTATGAGCTGTTTTTTTGTTTTTTCTTCGTCTTTCATTTTGTTGCGCCTAAAATAGAAGGCGATTATATATTGCTCAAGGGGCAAAAGAAGTACTCCATCCCTATGATGAGTTTTTTACAGCAATAATATTGTCACAACCATCATAATTGCTCAATCACCTTTAAGGATGAATTTGAAGGTGATTTTTTATTATCTCTAAAGGTGGTAATTTATAGGTTGTTGCTGGGAAAAACTGTTGGGGTCGCGTCTCAACATTTGACATATCAATCAGATTTTTTGAACAAATAAATGCTTTTTTTGAGATAGTTCTTAATGTAAAACCTAAAAGAGTTAACAAATATGTCAAATGTTGAGACGCGACCCCTTTTTTTTCTTTAATATCTGTGAATTCTCCATTGATCTGTTTCAATCTTGTTCTGGATTATCTGTACCGATAATTTGATATATAGGGTTCTGGTAGGAGGAAATAACATACTCAGCCCTATGAAGTCAGTGATAAATCCTGGAGTTAAGAGAGTAAAACCTCCCAATAAAGCAAACAGGCCATCCAACAGCTCCTGGGCGGGAAGGCGTCCTTCTTTAAGAGCTTGATTGATTTTCCTGATAACAATGAATCCTTGGGTTTTAGCGAGATATGCCCCGATAACAGCAGTAAGGAAGATGATCAGCACCGTATTAAGAGCACCTATCAATCCTCCGATTTTAATTAGAAGATATAGTTCGGCTATGGGAATAATTGTGAATAGTATGAGTAATTTGAAAAACATCCTTATTGAGAATAGTTAATCTAACAGAATGAGAATATTTGTCAATACAGGAGCTTTTGCTCTTTTTCCTGAGAGATTTTTCTTCTTGGCATTTTTTCTATTTTAGATCTTACATTTACGATCAAAATTGAAAAAATCAACAATTAATGCTATATTCTGACCATGGATATTAACAAGCAGATTGATTATTGGAAAAAATCTGCTAAACATGATCTTGACACAGCGGAATCACTAATCAAAGAAAAAAAATATGATTGGGCGCTTTTTCTATCTCATCTGGTTTTAGAAAAAATGCTGAAGGCTCTCTTTTTAAAAGAGAAAGAAGTATTTCCTCCTAAAACTCACAATTTAATTATACTTCTTAAAAAAGTTGGGATTGAAATAAGCGAGGATGAATATGACTTTTATGAAGAAGTCAATACATTTAGCATATCTGCAAGATATCCTGATGAACAGTTCAAATTTTATAAATTATGCACTGAAGAATTTACTGTTGAAAAATTTAACAAAATAAAGGAAAAATATCTATGGCTGAAAAAAAAATTGATGTAATTAAAATCATAAAAAAATTATTAAATGTTTTAAGTGAAAATAATATAAAGATATCCGAAGCTTATCTTTTCGGTTCTTATGCACATGAAAGAAATTCTGAATTTAGTGATATTGATTTAGCATTAGTTTCCAATAATTTCACTGGTGTTAGATATTTAGATATTAAAAAGATTGGACGTATTGTAAGAAATATTGATTATAGAATAGAAATTCATCCCTTTTCTGAATTTGACAAAGGTGAATCAATGTTCCTGGACGAAATAATCCGAACTGGCATCAAGATTGCATAACTAAAAGAAAAAGATAAAGTAAGTCACCTATAATTTGAATTTTCCCTGAGGAAATGAGTATTGTATCCCTAAAATTTTAAATTCCAGGTTTTTCACCGAAATAGGGAAATAGGTATTGTGTCCCTAATATGTCAAATGTTGAGACGCGACCCCTTTTTCTTCAATTGTTTCAATAATTTTTTTCAACTTACAATGTTGGCGAATATTTAATTATTCCTCTTCTTCTTGAGGTGTTTTCAACTTTTTCTCAAGTTCGTTTATTCTTTTTCTAAGGATTTCTTTTTCTCCTTTTTTCGCCATACTCAGCAATCTTACAAGTACCCCTAACATACAAAGCAGAATTAGAATGCTTAAAATAGAAGCATTAAAGAATGGAACTTTTAAATTTTGCATGAATGGAAGGATACCAACATCTGATAAGTATGATAAAATTGTTACAAAGACTAATGCAAAAATCCACCATATCATTTATCTTCCTCCTTTTGTGTCACAGTTTACCCTTGGATATCTAATACCCATTATTGTCCCTTCTGTTTAGGTTGGTAAAAGAATATCAAGTTATAGGCAAATAGTCAAATGGATTAAATGCTTTAAATTAGTAGTGCGTATTGGAGAGCGGATTATCGCACATTGACAGGGAATAAAAAGGGGTGAGCGAGGGGTCTCGAACCCCCAACCTTCGGATCCACAGTCCGATGCTCTGACCAGTTGAGCTACGCTCACCATAAAATGGGGATTAAAATTTTCGCATCAAACCAAACTAATGTCAATACTTCGATCTGTTCGGTCTATTCAATTAATAAAAATATATAAACGAAATTAATTTATTATGCGGTAACTTCTCAATAAGTGTGGGTAGTAGCTATGGATTCCCGCCTCCGCGGGAATGACGATTGAGTGTAAGTATCTGTCATTCCTGCGAAAGCAGGAATCCAGTGATTAGTCACAAATATAATCTACCCCCTATTATTGAGAACTTACATTATGCGGAATAGACAGAACAGACGGAATAGACTGAATAGACCGAGCGAAGCGGTTATTGTTTTTCGATCAGGTCAAGAACATTGGCTGAGTCGCGCCATCTTTCTTTTACCTTGACCTGAAGCTCAAGAAAAAGCTTTTTGCCCAGAATTTGTTCCATTTCCTGGCGGGCCTCCATACCGATGGCCTTTATCAGGCTGCCATGCCTTCCTATGATGATTCTACGATGGCTGTCTTTCTCTACAAATATGCTTGCTTTAATGTAATTTTTGGGTTTATTTTTTAAGGGGGGATCTGAGTCTTTTGTGCGGTCTTCTATTTTATCGATGTGGACTGCTGTCACAAAAGGGAGTTCTTCTCTGACATGATTTAGCACTTTTTCTCGGATTATTTCGGACAAGAGAAACCCGTTTGACTGGTCCGATATTTCGCCGTCAGAGAAGATTTTTTCAGCTTCTGGCAAATAGTCATAAATTTTCTCCTCAAGAACGTCAAGATTTGATCCTGTTAATGCTGAGATGGGGATTATTTCTTTAAATCCCATGAGGTCTTTATATTTGTCTATAATAAGAAGGATTTTTGGTTTTTTTACGATGTCTACTTTATTTATTAGTAAAAATATGGGAGTTGAAATATTTCTCAAAGTATCAATGACAAATTGGTCGCCGTGTCCGAATTTTAAGGTTGCATCAATGAGGAGACAGAGAAGGTCTGATGTCTCGAGCGAAGAGTAAACAAAGTTCATCATTCTTTTATTTAACTTATGAAGGGGTCTGTGGATGCCCGGGTTATCGACGAAGATAATCTGTCCTTTTTCGGTGGTTTTTATTCCGAGGATACTTGTGCGTGTGGTCTGGGGTTTGTCAGAGATGATAGCCACCTTCTGGCCGAGCGTTTTGTTAAGAAGGGTAGATTTGCCTACATTAGGCCGGCCAATCAACGCCACATAACCAACTTTCATTGCATTTTAATAGCAAGACAGGTTTTCTTACTCCTCACTCCTAACTTTTCACTTCTTTCTTAATTCTTAATTTCTTTATCCTCTTCTGGTCGACATCAAGAATCTCAAGTGATAGACCTTTCAACTGGATACATTCTCCTTGTTCTGGGAGCCTTCCTAGATAATGAGTAATCAACCCTCCTACTGTTATATATTCATCCTCGGCAAGATCCAGATTGAAAAGCTCCTCGAGTTCTTCAACTTCTGCATCTCCTAAGACTATATAATCGAAAGGGCCTTTTTCAATGAATTGAGCTTTGTCCTTATCATATTCATCCTGGATTTCTCCCACGATTTCTTCCACAAGATCTTCCATTGTCACCAAACCAGAAACACCTCCGTGCTCGTCAACCACAATGGCCAACTTTTGTTTTCTCTTTTGGAATTCCTTAAGGAGTTCTGATACATTCATGGATTCGGGAACAAAATATACCTGTCTGATGAGAGGCTCTATAGGATTGTTTATTTGCTTATCGTCAGAGTGCTCGAGCAAATCCTTTGCAATGACAATGCCTTCGATGTTGTCTATTCTGTCCTTGTACACTGGAATACGGGAGTGTTTTTCTTTGATGACAAGATCCCTTAGCTTTCTGATAGTTGCATCTATTTGTATACAGATAATACCTACCCTCGGGGTCATGATTTCCCTGACAATCGTATCACCGAATTCGACTACGCTTTTTAGAAGTATTCCCTCCTCTTTTTCTATGATCCCCTCTTCTTTTGCTTCTTCGATCAAGGCCTGGATCTCTTCTTCGGAGGCTTCGCGTTGTTCTTCTTGCTCTTTTTCAACAGCTTTGGCTTTCGTGAGGAGATGCAGAGGCTTTGAGAGAACATAGGGAATCTTGAATGAGGGAAGGAAGATGGAAAGAATTTTATTTTTATTCAGCAGGTTGAGAAGCCTGGGGAGCATATCGAAGAAAATGAGATAGATTCCCAAAGATATCAGGAAAAGCCACAGCGGCCAGAATATTAATCGAGGAAATATTAAATAAAGGTATACCAGAAAAGCAATGAGAAAAAGTATGCGCATAAATTCGACAGCGATTTTAAGTTCATCGAATATTTCAAGGATTTTTAGTCGGTAATTCTTTTCTTTATCTTCAAGAAAGCGGCTGATAGCAATTTTTGAAAAAGAGCCTAAAGAAATATGGAAAAGGGAAAAAAGAAATGCAGCTATAAAGCTCAGGCAAAATCCGGCCCATTTTGCATATTCAATTTCCATGTTCACCTTCGAGCAAAAGATTTCTTATAGTATTCTCTTCCTCTTCCATTTCTGCGAAATGTTCGAATCCAAGAAGGTGGAGGAAGCCGTGAATGGTCAATAACTCCATTTCTCGTTCAAGATCGTGTTTCTCAGAGAAACACTGTTTAGAAGCTTGAGGAACACATATAATGATATCTCCCAGATAAAATTTTCCATCAGCCCCCTTTTCATTAATAGGAAAACTGAGAACATCAGTCGGAGCGTTTTTATTCAGGAATCTATTGTTCAATTTTTTTATAGTCCTGTTGTTAACAAATGCCAGGGTAACATCATGGTCCTCCAATTTATAAAACTCGACTAATCTTTTTAACAAGTTTTTGAAATTATTTTTGTTTATCCTGTGTCTTTTTTGCTGATTTATTATTTCTATCATTTGTTGTTTTAATTTTATTGGTTTTTTTCTTTTTCTTCATTTCAAAGTCAAAACCTGGATATTCAACCCTGGGTTGATAGATGGTGTGAAGAGTTGCAAGAAAGGAAGATGCTATGGCCCTCAATTCTTTAAGTGAGAAATCGCAATCATCCAGCTGGCCGTCTTGGAGGTAATTGTTAAAAATTTCTGCTATGAGCCTTTTCAAGTTTGTTTCGGATGGTGATTTTAAACTTCGTGAGGCAGCTTCGACAGAATCAGCAAGCATGATCAAGGCTGCTTCTTTGCTTTTGGGAATAGGGCCTGGGTATCTGTAACTCTCTTCGCCAATTTTTTGCATTTCCGGGTCATATTCTTCTTTTGCTTTTTCAAAGAAATATCTAACAAGGGAACTTCCGTGGTGCTGTTCAACGATATCTCTGATTTTTTTTGGAAGCCTCAATTTTTTAGCTTGTTCCACGCCTTCTTTGACATGGTTAAGAATAACAAGAGCGCTCATGCTGGGTTTGAGATCTTTATGCATATCAGGGTTTTGAACCCTGTTTTCGATGAAATATTCGGGTCGTGTGATTTTGCCGATGTCAAGATAGAGGGCGCCGGCTTTAACCAACATAGGGTCCAGTTTAATTTTTTCGGCGGCTTCCTCAGCCAGAGAAGCGACGATCAGTGAATGGTGGTAAGAACCAGGAGCCTCCATGGCCATTTGTCGGAAGATCGGAAGGTCGGAGTTTGTAAGCTCAAAAAGTTTGGTTTGGGTAACGATACCAAAAACATTTTCAAAGACAGGGAGAAATAGAAATGCAAAAGCAGCACTTAAAATTCCGCCCAGGATTCCCATCAGGAGATCGCTTGCGAAAAGATCTATTGGACCCATTTTTTCTTTGATCAGGTGAAACGTAATGATGACAAATATGTTGATAGGAGCAATTAGGATGAGGCCTGCTTGAAAGGTTGTGGTTCTTTTTTGCTTTCCGTAGCATTTAATTCCATAGATTGCTGCAAATCCTCCGATCAAACTGAAGATCATAAGATCAAAATTAGGCTCGAAGAGATAGCCCACAAGCAGGCTATTGGTGACTGTATAGATAAGGGCGATAGGAGTAGTTGTCAAGAATGCAAAGAGGAGCACTCCGAATTGAAAAGGAAAAGCATACCTGTAGCATTCTACTGATTTAAAGAGGAAGAAACCGGTTCTTTGGCTGAATGTATCAGCAAGTAAGATCGATAATTTGTAGAAGAGGAGACTGAGAACGAGGATGATGCCTATCATTATGTATTGCTTTAACGCCTCTTTGGACTTAAGGAAGGATTTTAAATAGTACCAGAGTGTAAGAAATATAAGCGCAAACAGAAGGAATATACCGGAAAAATTTGTCAACCAGCTTGGCTTGGCACGCAGGCTCTGATTTATTATATTTATTTGTTTGAGAGCTTCTTTATTAACCTCGTCTCCTTTGCGGATGATCACTTTTCCTTTTTTTATAGTGTAAAAGACAGTTTCTACACTTGCCCGAGCCTGTTCTTTACGAGCTTCTGTTTCTATTGGACTATAGTTAATATTCGGGGAAATAAAGATATTAGAAAGCGCTGCAAGGAGTGATTTTTCATTTTGCGGCAGGTCTAATTTGTTTATCTCTTCTGATAGTTTCTTTTTGCTTTCTTCCATATCCAGGATTTCAGAGATCTTTATAGACCTTTCACCTTCAGTACCTTTTATTAGGGTTAAGCCCTTTTCTTGTTCTTTGTGAATGAAGAGGTTTTTAGAAAGAATTATGCCGTTGGCAGAGATTTTGCCAATAAGATTAGTCAAGCTTTCTTCGATCTGTGCTGTAAACTTGACTCTTATAAGGGATTTCAAGTTATTGGAGGAGATTTCAATAGCAAACTTTTTAGAGGCAGTTTGTTGGAATTCTTGTGAACTTTTTGCTGTTACAGGTTTTTTTAGGAATTCCCGTCCTGAAATGAAAAATTCCCGAATTTTTTCCTCTGTGTTCAAGAAAATATTCGGGTCAAGGTTATAGACGGGAAGTACTGCCCTGACGGCTTCTTGTTCTCTTTTTTCAGTGGTTTCCTCATCTTCGATAGTCAAATTCGATGGGGCGATGATATCCGAAGATGCGATTTCTCCCTCTGTGAGTTGAGGGAGCGATTTCGAGGGCAGATAAGAAATGGAGTAGGCGAGGATTGCTACAAAGATGAAAAGGAAAAGAAATGGATTTCGAATGAGTTTTTCCCAGAAGCTCAGCTCCTTCTCTTTTTTTATTTGAGAAGCGTTTTTTTTAGACTTTTTTGGAGGAGTCCTTTTACTTTTAAAGAATCTTAAGTTTTTAAAGGATATAGAATTCATTTATTTTTTTTGAGATTTAGCTTCAGCTTTTTGGTAGGCTTTTACGATTTTTCGTACCAAGGGATGCCTGAAAACATCTTTTTCGTTAAATCGGATGAAAGATATCTCCTTTATCTTGGAGATAATTTGCATGGCGTGCAGGACTCCAGACTTCTTGGGTTGTGGCAGGTCAATCTGGGTTATGTCGGCTGTAACAACGAGTTTAGAATCAAAGCCAGTACGGGTTAATATCATCTTCATCTGTTCTTTGGTCGTATTTTGGGCCTCATCGAGGATGATGAATGAACTGTTGAGGGTCCTTCCTCTCATAAAAGCTAAAGGAGCGATCTCTATGATTCCTTTTTCTATAAGACGGTTTGCTTGTTCGGATTGGGTTAAGTCGAATAAAGCGTCGTATAGGGGGCGGAGGTAGGGATTTATTTTTTGGTATATGTCACCTGGCAAATAGCCCAATTTCTCGCCGGCCTCAACGGCAGGGCGGGTAAGAATTATACGATTAACCGCTTTATTTTGAAGGAATGAGAGAGCCATAGCCATGGCGAGATAGGTTTTTCCCGTTCCAGCAGGTCCAATTCCAAAGACTAAATCATAGGTCTTTATAGCCTGGATATATTCTTGTTGGTTGAGAGTTTTAGGAGTCACAGATTTGCGAGAGAGGGTAAGGGGCTCTGATGGGGAGAACTCTTCCAGGCGCTGGCTTAGTCCCTCTTCTAAGAGGTCAAGGGCAATATTGAAATCCTCTTCTTTAAGAGAATTGCCTTTTTCCTCTAATTCTTTTATTTTTTCAAAGTAATCCTTAGCGAATTCCACTTTTTCCTGGGGGCCATCAATTAAAAGGCTGTTGCCTCTAACTGAAAGTGTAATTCCCAGCCTCCTTTCAAGTTTCTTCAAATTTTTATCCAATACGCCGGAGAAGGCGCTCTTTCTGATGTAGGGATGCTCGATTTTCTCCATATTAGAAGATTAGGAAGGATTTTTCATTGTTTTATTTTTAATAATAAACACCAAAAGGATATGTTTGTCAAGCTATTCTGCCTATTCGGTCTATTCGGTCTGTTCTGTCTATTCCGGCAAAAATCTAAATATTAGGAGGAAAAAAAACTTAATAATGGTTGAAGGTTTTAGGTTGAAGGTTTAAGGCAAGAATAGAAATGAGTTTGAGGTTTGAAGTTAGGAAGGGTTGAAGGATTGGCGAATATAAATTAAAATAACCAACATTATGAAACTGGATAAAAAAATAAACTATATTGTATCCGGGTTGGAGCGTTCTGGAACATCTATGCTGATGCAGATATTACAAGCTGGTGGAGTGCCCACTGCATTCGATAGAAGTTCAAGGCCTCCAGATGAAAACAACCCGAAAGGCTACTATGAATTGGAAGGAGGGAAAATAATAAATAAGCTTATGAATGAGACATTTCCCCTTGCCAATTACATGGGTATGTTCATAAAAATAACGGCATATGGTCTCAAATTTCTCCCTGCAGGAAAATATAAGGTGATATACTCTCAGAGAAATATTGAGGAAATACTGGATTCTATGGAAAAAATGGCAAAGATTAACGATGAAAACCGTGATGAAACCAGAGAAAGCTTTATAAAATTGAATGAAATGATAATCGAAAGCATTAAAAACAGGGATGATATAGAAGTTTTGCTGGTGAAATATAACGACATATTGTCTCATCCTGAAGAGAATGTTAAGAAAATATATGATTTTCTCGGTTCATCAGATTTTGATTTAGATAAAATGATGGATGCTGTAGACGAAAAACTGTATAGAAAGAGAAGAGTTTAAATAGAATCTCTTTTTTGATGGGGGAGCTTGAAAAAAATGATCGGCTATTGTATATATCAACTTCATTTTAAAAGAGATAATTTATAAGGCAAGTATTATAAGACAATTTAACATCATATAGCGGAGGAAAAAATGGAGAAAGGATCTACAGCCGTCTCTATTCCTACTTCTTTGTACAAAAAGATAGAAGAAAAGATTAAAGATTTAGAAATAACATCAGTATCAAGCTATGTCACCAAGGTTTTAAGGGAAAGTTTATCGGAAGAAAAAGAAGCAGGAGAAGCTTTCAGCAAGGAGGATGAAGAAAAGGTAAGGGAACGGTTGAAGGCGCTGGGGTATATAGATTAATAAGCAAGGCGTGCAAGGCGTGCAAGACAGGCAAGATAGGCAAGACAAGAAGAACTCAAAACGCAAAAC
>DAOVDU010000064.1 GCA_030669305.1 Candidatus Aminicenantota bacterium | reverse complement strand
GTAATAAAATCCCAGTCTCGATCTTAACGCTGGTAACCTTTTTTTTGGAGAATGACTATATTCTAATAAATAAAAATATAAAACGCAAATATTTATCTTGTTGAATTTCGAAGTAAATCTTCAATGGTCACTGTAGCTATTTCTCAAAACTTTTGCCTCAAGTGAACAGAAAAACAGTTATAAGAGGTATTAAGAAACTGATTTTTATCTTTTGCTTTTAATAAATGGAAGAGCCAGGATTAGGATGCTGAGGATACCTAGAAAGTATTCAAAAAGATTGGTGATAAGATGCACCCCGCTGGAGAGAATGGCTATTTGAGATTTAAAACCTAACAGCATAAGGGTTAATGCCCATGCTGATTCCCAGGTTCCAAATCCTCCGATTCCTTTAATGGGTAAAGCCGAAGTCAGTTCTGCGCCCGTGATTCCCAGGATAGTCTTGGGGAAGCTTAGGTTTTCAAGAGAAAACCCATGGCTTCGAAGCAGCGAAAAAAGAAGGATATAAAGAGAGCCGTATTTTGCAAGACGTATGCCAAGAGAAAGAAAAAATAAAGGCCAGTAGATTCTTCTCTTTTTGATTTGAATAAGCTCGGCTATGGTCAAGCTGATTTTTTCAACAGTTATCTTTGCCCATCTTCTTTCTTTTAAATTTAATAATTTCAGAAGATGTTGTAAGGCATTTAGAAATAAATGCGAAAGCTGTGTGATTTTCAAGAGAATAAGGCAGATAATGAGGAGAAAGAGGAGAGAAATAGCGAGCAAGGAGGTGCTTGAGAGAGTTGTTGAGCCAAGTCCAACAGAAAGAATTGAGATAACCAAAAAAGGGCTGAGTGTGAGAAAATCAAAGATAAAGGCTATGACAAAGGTCGAGGTTGCTGCTTCAAAGGAATAGTTTAACTTCCTGTTAAGTATATAAATATACGAGAGAGAGCCTATCCGTGCTGGAAAGAGGTCAACAAAAAGATTGCGGATAAATGTAACGAGGAAAATATTTCCCCATCCTATATGCTGGGGATGAAGCAGCCATTTATAGCGCCAGGAACGAAGAGTTGCTGCTGCCAGTGACATTGCCATGAAGGCAAGAAGTGCAGGATAGTAGATTTGGGCAAAAGTCCGGACGAAATCGCCAATTTCTATTTGCGAGAGGAGAATCCAGATGAGAATTATGGAAACAGCAACAGAAATAAGAATAGATACAGCTTTCTTCTTTTGCATTTTTGTATGATAGATTGACTTTCGGACAATGTCAAACCCGGAAGGAGGGAAAGTTCCAATAATCTTATTTGACTGGAAGAGTGGAAAAAATTATAATTTTCTTTCATGTGGAAAAAAGATATAGATTCTATCATCGAAATAGCCTTGAGAGAGGATATGCCCCAAGGTGATATCACATCTGAAAGTATTATCCCTATGGATTCTATTTCTAGGGTCATAATTTTGGCTAAAGAAGAAGGAATTTTAGCAGGAATTTATGTGGCAGAGAGGGTTTATAAAATAATTGATACCTCGGTTTTCTTTGAAAAGCATTTTGAAGATGGCAAAAGAATCAAGAAAGGGGATAAAATAGCTGCACTTAAAGGACCCTCGATTTCCATTCTAAAGGGAGAAAGAACAGCTCTTAATTTTATCCAGAGGCTGTCAGGGATTGCTACAGCCACACAGAAGTATGTTAAAGCCATGCAAGGAACCAGGACAAAAGTCCTGGATACCCGTAAGACCACACCTGGCTTGAGAATATTGGAAAAATACGCTGTGAAGATGGGCGGGGGGAAGAATCACCGCCTCAATCTTTCCGAGATGGTTTTAATAAAGGATAATCATCTAAAGATAGTTGGGAGTATTTCTGAGGCTGTTAAGAGTGCCAGGAGAAGAGTAAAACGTGGAATAAAAATTGAGGTTGAGACATCCAATCTAGATGAGGTTAAAGAAGCGTTTCAAGGTGGAGCAGATATGATCATGCTGGACAATATGTCTCTGAGAAAAATGAAAGAAGCTGTCCAATGGGTAAAAGGCAGAGTCATTCTTGAAGTCTCAGGAAATATTAACTTACACAGGGCCAAACAAATTGCCGCTTTAGGTGTTGATTTCATCTCTGTTGGCCGTTTGACTCATTCTAATAAATCTTTGGATATCAGTATGGAATTTTTAGACTGAAAGAAGATGAGTAGACAAAAAAACTTAAAAACAGATATCCTGATAATCGGATGCGGAATTGCAGGTGCCAGTGCTGCATTAGAGGCAGCTAAGAGTGGTTTAAAAGTCATTGTAATCACAAAATCCAAAAAACTTGAGGAATCAAACACATATTATGCACAGGGAGGAATTGTATCCTTGGGCTATGATGATAATCCTGAGCTTTTAAAAGAAGATATCATTGAGACTGGCGACGGAATCAATGACCCTGAAGCGGTCGGGATTTTGACTAACAAAGGAAAAGAAATCGTCGAAAACATTCTGATAAATGAGCTGAAAATTCCTTTTTCCAAAAGTTCTCAGGATTCTTTAGACTATGCTCAGGAAGCAGGGCACTCTCGAAGGCGCATACTTCACGTTAAAGATTTAACAGGAAAGACAATTGAAGAAAAATTTATCGAAGCCTTGAAAACTTACTCTAACGTGACTCTTTTATCCGACCATACAGCCGTGGACTTGCTGACTGTTCCTCATCATTCCAAAAATCCTACCTCCTTTTATAAAGAGCCACAGTGCATAGGGGTCTATGCTTTGGACAATAAAGTCAAAAAGGTTAAGATCATTTTTGCAACATATACGATTCTTGCTACAGGAGGGTGCGGAGCTATTTTTCTATACACATCTAATCCCAGTCAAGCTATCGGAGATGGATATGCTTTGGCTTACTGTGCCGGTGCAAGAATCGTCAACATGGAATACATCCAGTTTCACCCTACCTCTCTTTTTCACAGAGATGCGGATGGTTTCTTGATTTCTGAGACTGTGAGAGGGGAGGGAGCTCGGTTGAAGAGAAAAGACGGCTGGACTTTTATGGAGAATTATAACCTGAAAAAAGAAATGGCGCCTCGTGATGAGGTAACACGAGCCATTTATGAAGAGATGACCAACAGCAATTCTAACTATGTCTACTTAGATTTGGCCTCCTATGCAAACATCGATATCAAAAAAAGGTTTCCCAATATTTACAAAACCTGCTTGAAGTATGGAATCGACATCACAAAGGAACCTATCCCAGTTGTTCCTGCTGCTCACTACTGCTGTGGTGGAGTCTTAGTGGACATCTGGGGAAAAAGTTCGCTTAAAGGTCTCTGTGCTGTGGGTGAAGTGGCATGCACAGGTGTCCATGGAGCGAATCGGTTGGCTTCGACCTCTCTTTTAGAAGGACTAATCTGGGGGACAAGAGCATCTAAATATATCGCCTCCCATTTTAACCCGGTAGCACCTTACAAACCTTCTGATATTCACGAATGGTATTACCCTGAGAAAGAGGAGGAGATTGACCCAGCTTTGATAAATCAGGACTGGCTGTCCATTAGATCTACCATGTGGAACTACACGGGAATCATTCGAACGAAGAAACGGCTGGAACGAGCAAGGGCTGATTTGGATTATCTACGCCACAGGATTGAGAAGTTTTACAAAGAAGCCAAAATGGATGCCAAAGTAGTCGGCCTAAAACATGGGATCCAGGTAGCGCTGTTGATCAATTATGCTGCTTTAAGTAATCCGGTCAGCCGCGGCGCACATTATATAAAAGATTAATACGGTTTGTTGACTTTTTGTAATGAAGAAATAAAATAACTTATTCTATAATAACGAAATAATAGAGATGCTTGGATTTAGCCATGGCAGATAAAGACAAGATCAAAGAAACATTGAACCTTCCGCAGACATCTTTTTCCATGAAGGCAAAGCTTGTTCAAAAGGAGCCTGAAATCATAAAAAATTGGGAGGAGATTAAGTTATACGAAAAAATTCAAAAGAAAAGAGAAAATTGCCCATCTTTTGTTCTGCATGACGGACCTCCCTATGCCAACGGGAGAATTCATTTAGGAACTGCACTGAACAAGATTTTAAAGGATTTTATCGTCAAGTCCAAAACAATGCAAGGCTATAATTCTCCCTATCTTCCTGGCTGGGACTGCCATGGCCTTCCGATTGAAATTAAGGTGGATCAACTATTGGGAAAGAAGAAAATGGGAATGTCTATTATTGAAGTCAGAGAAGAATGCAAAAAATATGCCGTGAAATATGTAGATATTCAAAGAGAGGAGTTCAAAAGGCTAGGAGTTTTTGGGGAATGGGAGAAGCCCTATTTAACCATGAATCCCGAGTATGAAGGCGAGGTCATCCGGCATCTTGCTGCTTACTTTGCTTCTGATAATGTATACAAAGGGAAAAAACCGGTTTATTGGTGTCCCCATTGCCAAACTGCACTTGCTGAGGCTGAAATTGAGTATGAAGATCGTGAGTCCCCTTCTATCTTTGTTAAGTTTCCTGTGATTTCTGACCTTTCCCAAAGATTTCATGTTCTTAAGGGCAAAAAAATCTTCGTTCTGATCTGGACAACGACTCCCTGGACGTTGCCTGCTAACTTAGCCATTGCTTTCCATCCAGATTATGAATATGCCGCCTTTCAAGCCAATGGAGAGGTTTATATTGCTGCCAAACGCTTGATTCCTGTTATTGCAGAAGAATTGAGTCTTAAGGAGACAAAAGTTCTGGCAGCATTCCTCGGGAAAGATATGGAGGGCTTGAAGGCGCGACATCCTTCTATCGATAGAGAGTCTGTTTTTGTATTAGCCGATTATGTCACTCTAGACCAGGGAACAGGTTGTGTGCATACTGCACCTGGACATGGACAGGATGACTATATTACAGGATTGAAATACTCTCTAGATATTTACACTCCTGTTGATAGTGAAGGAAAGTTTATTCCTCAAGTAGAACAATATGGCGGAATGAATGTCTTTGATGCCAACAAGGTCATAACCGAGGACATGTTAAAAAACGGGACACTTTTAAAGGAAGATAAAATTATTCATTCTTATCCCCACTGCTGGCGCTGCAAGAACCCCGTGATTTTTAGGGCCACAGCTCAGTGGTTTATTTCCATGGATAAGAATGATCTAAGAAAGAAAGCACTCAGGGAGATCAAAAAAGTCAACTGGATTCCTCCCTGGGGTGAAGAGAGAATCTCAAACATGGTGATCGCTCGGCCAGACTGGTGTATATCACGACAGCGTACCTGGGGTGTACCTATCCCAGCATTTTACTGTCACGACTGTGGATATATTCTTGCCAATGAAAAGATTACACTCAGAGTTTCAGATGTTTTTTCCAGAGAAGGATCGAATTCCTGGTTTGTAAAAACTTCAAAAGAACTTCTTCCGCCTGATACAAAATGCCCTCAGTGCGGTTCAACACAGTTCAAAAAAGAAAACAACATCCTGGATGTTTGGTTTGAATCCGGCGCAAGCCACAATATCCTTGGAAAGAGGAAAGACCTTCCCTGGCCTGCAGACATCTATATTGAAGGTCATGACCAGTACAGAGGTTGGTTTAACAGTTCTCTTCTCGTTGGGGTTGCTGCTAAGGGGGCTTCGCCTTATAAAACAGTCATTACTCATGGGTTTGTTCTCGATAAACAGGGAAGGGGGATGTCAAAATCTCTGGGAAATTTCATCGAGCCAGAAGAAATTGTCTCCAAAAACGGCGCTGAAATCTTAAGGCTGTGGGTAGCCATGCTAAACTATAAAGAGGATGCTCGCTTCGGATACGAGACAATACAGCGCCTTGTTGAAGCTTACAGAAAGATAAGGAACACCTGGAGATTTATTCTGGGGAACATACATGATTTTTCTCCAGATGATGAATGCGTCGCACCTGAAGAAATGATGATTCTTGACAGATGGATACTAGAAAAATGCTCTCAGATGGGCAGGAAAATTCTCAAAGCATACGAGAGTTATGAGTATCATATCGTGTTCCATACGATTTACAATTTTTTTACAGTAGAGTTGAGCTCATTCTATTTGGATGTTCTCAAAGACAGGCTTTATTGTTCGGGAAAAAATTCTCTGCTTCGAAAATCCGCCCAGACAGCACTCTTCAATCTCCTCAGGACAACCTTGGTGCTGATGGCTCCTCTTTTGCCTTTTACAACTGAAGAGGCATGGGAGGCCATGCCCGGCTTTAAAGATAAAGATGAATCAGTTCATCTGGAGCTGTTTCCTTTATTTAAAGAGAAATGGCTAGAAGCAAAGCTTTTTCTAGAATGGGAGAATCTGGTGCTTGTTCGAGACAGAGTCTTAAAAGAACTGGAGATTGCACGCGAAAATAAAATAATCGGAAATTCTTTGGAAGCCAGCATAACTCTCAAAGTTCCTCCTGGGCAGGAGGAATTTTTAAGTAAATATGAAAAGGAGCTTCCTTCCCTATTTATTGTTTCTGCTGTTGCCCTTGAACCTGACTCTGACGAAGAGCTAGAAGTAAAAGTCTCTAAATATCCAGGGGAAAAATGTTTAAGATGCTGGAATTTTTCTTCCTACGTAGGAACAAGCTCTGAGTATCCCAACTTCTGTAAACGCTGCGAGGAAGTTGTTATAAAGATGAGTCAATGAATCGAAGATCTTTCTACTTTTTGTTCATTCTATTCTTCTTGATCGTAGACCAATTGACAAAATTCATCATTTCCCGGAGCATTAGCCTTAATAACAGCTTAAGCGTCATTCCAGGTTTCTTTGATTTAGTCCATGTCCGAAATAAGGGGGCTATCTTTGGTTCTTTTTCCCGATCCGGAAGCCAGGTTGTGCATATCCTCCTGATGTTGGCTTCCTTGGTGGCATTAGCCCTGGTCATTTATTATTTCTTTAAGACTGCCATCTCTGAAAAGCTTTTGAAGATTTCTTTATCCCTTATTTTGGCCGGGGCTCTGGGAAATTTGATAGATAGAATCTTTAGAGGATATGTGATTGATTTCTTGGATTTCAGCATTAAAGGCTGGCACTGGCCTTCCTTTAATGTTGCTGATTCCTGTATTTCTGTTGGAGCTTTGCTGATTATTTTTATTTTATTTTTTAAGAGGAGTCCGAAATGTTCCCAATCCTTGTAAAAATTGGACCTCTGACCGTTCATACGTATGGTTTTATGATGGCAATAGGTGTGGCTTTCGGATTATGGTTCCTTTTTGTCCAGGCAAAAAAACAGGAGCTTGGGGCTTCCAGGCTTATTGATATGGCTTTCTACACGATTATTATTTCCTTGATCGGCGCAAAATTAATCCTTTTAATCGGAAATTTTTCTTATTACATGAAATATCCATCCGAGCTTTTCAGCTTGGCGCGATCAGGAGGTGTGTTTCAAGGAGGTTTTACTTTTGGATTTCTCTTTGCTCTCTGGTATTTGCATAAGAACAGGATTCCTACCTGGAAAGCAGCTGATATCATCGGACCTGCTTTGGCTCTGGGACACGGCTTCGGCCGAATCGGGTGTTTCAGTGCAGGATGTTGTTTCGGTCGCGAGTGTGCTGTTCCTTGGGGTGTGGTCTTCCACAATGAATATGCTCATAATCTAACAGGCATTCCTCTTGAAACTCTTCTTCATCCCACGCAGCTTTATGAGTCTATTCTCAATTTTGCAAACTTTCTGATTCTCTTTTTTATCCTGAAGAAAAAAAGATTTGACGGTCAGGTTTTTACCTTTTATATCATAAATTATTCCATAATTAGATATTTTGTCGAATTTTATCGCGGGGACCATCCTGACAAGGCCATTCTTATTCAGAATCCTTCTCCTTATCTCAGCCTTTCCCTTCCACAGCTTTTCTGTGTTTTAGGGTTTATCGGCGGATTTGCGCTGTTTTTCATTTTTAAAAAAAGGAAAAGTGCCTAAAAAAGAATTCCTGATAACTTCATTATCAGGGATGAATCAAAGACTGGATGTCTTTTTATCCGAAAAGATTAAGGAACTAAGCCGCTCTCGGATTCAGAAAATTATTGAGGAACAGCGAGTCAGGATCAACGGAGTTTCTAGAAAGTCGAGCTATAAATTGAGAGAAGGGGAAAGGGTTGAGATTGATTTTGAACTTCCAGAACCTGAGAAGATTGAACCAGAAAATATCCCCATAGAAGTGCTCTACAGCGATGTGTGTATAGCCGTTGTTAATAAGCCTTCAGGAATGGTTGTTCATCCTGGAGCAGGAAACAAGCGGCATACTCTGGTCAATACGCTACTTTACCATTTTCCAGACATAAAGATGGTTGGTCCTGAAGAAAAGCCTGGAATTGTCCATCGTCTTGATAAGGAGACCTCAGGGGTGATGGTAGTGGCCAAGAATTTAAAAGCGTACAAGGAGCTTCAGAGGCAATTTAAGGTGAGAGAGGTGGAGAAGTTCTATGTGGGTCTTGTTTGGGGGAAAATGCCCCGTCATGAGGGGAAAATCAGTTGGGCTGTGGGTCGTCATAAGAAGCATGGAGAAAGGATGTCGATCAAGACAAGAAAACCTCGTTCTGCCGAGACTCTTTACACTGTCCAAAAGGAATATGGAGAATTCACTCTGCTTGAGATAAAGCCGACTACAGGGAGAACTCACCAGATTAGAGTTCACCTGTCAGCCTCAGGCCATCCAGTAGTGGGTGATAACCGATACGGAGGACGCAAATCGAAAGTCAGATGTCCGCGCCTCTTTCTTCATGCTCAGCGCCTTGCTTTTTTTCATCCTGAAACCAAAGAAAGAGTTGAATTCTCATCCCCTTTACCGCAAGATTTAAGAGATTTTTTGGATAATATAGATAAATAAATTCCAAATTCCAAGCACCAATGACCGAAACATATTTTGGTTTAAGGTTGAGTGTTTAATGTTTAAGGAACTAAATAAAAAATATGAATAGCTTAAACCTTAAACTTTAAACCTTAAACTAATTTGTTTGGAATTTTATATTTTATCTTGAGTAAAAGGGAATTTTTGTTATATTATATCCGTTGCTAATTTCAAGTAAGAATTAGACAATCGAAATAAACAAGTCAAATTTTAAGGTTAAATGGAGGCTTCAGGATGAAAGATTACGCAGCGGATAAAATCAGGAATATTGCAATTATCGGGCACGGATCCTCAGGAAAAACCTCTCTAACCTCGGCTTTCTTATTTGATGCAGGGATGACAACAAGATTTACAAAAGTAGAGAAAGGAAACACAGTGACGGATTATGATCCAGATGAAATTGAGAGGAATATTTCCATCAATTCAGCGGTTTGTCATTTGGAATGGAATAACCACAAAGTCAATATTGTGGACTGTCCTGGTTACATGAATTTTCTCTGGGATACGAGAGCTAGCTTGAGGGCTGTTGATGCGGGAGTGGTTGTAGTGTGCGGCACGGCTGGAATAGAGGTTGGGACAGAGAAGGTCTGGGAAATGCTTGAAGATTTCAGCCTCCCTCGAATAATCATCATCAATAAACTGGACAGAGAGAATTCGAATTACGGTCTAACAGTGGAATCTATTCATCAATTTTTTGGCCGCCAGGCAGTTCCAATTCAACTGCCAATAGGGGAGGAGAAGGATTTTTCTGGTGTTGTTGATTTAATCAGCAAGAAGGCCTATTTCTTCGAGAAAGATGACAGCAAGGAGTTTAAAGAAGGAGATATTCCTGCAGATTTAAAGAGTGAAGTGGATAAAAAAGTTGAAGAATTAACAGAAATGGTTGCCGAAAACGATGAGCAGTTGATGAGAAAATATTTTGAGAATGGAGAACTTTCCTCTAATGAATTGATAGAAGGACTCAGAAAAAGTATCCTGAGCAGGCAATTTTTTCCCATATTCGTCTCTTCTGCTTTATTAAATATAGGAGCTCAGCCTATCCTCGATGGGATAGTAAATTTCTTGCCTTCACCGCTGCAGAGAGAAGAGGTAGAGGGTGAGGAGGGTTCTGTTAAAACTTCTCTGGATGAGCCATTTTCTGCCCTGGTTTTTAAGACGATTTCCGACCCTTATACAGGAAGGATTTCCATAATGAGGATATTCTCCGGAAAAGTAAACCCGGATTCAACCGTATTGAATGCAAGCAAGGATACAAGCGAGAAACTCGGCGGTCTGTTTTTCCTGCAGGGGAAGGAACAGATACCTGCTGGACAGGCAAAAGCAGGAGACCTTGTAGCCACGGCAAAATTAAAAGAGACATCGACAGGGGATAGTCTGTGTGCAAAAGGATCTGCTGTGAAGTTTCATGCCATAAAATTCCCTGAACCTTCTATCTCATTTGCCATCGAGCCAAAGACTCGTGCAGATGAAGATAGAATTTCACAGGCCATTCATCGTATTACTGAAGAAGATCCCACCGTAAAAATTGAGAGAGACTCGGAAACCGGTGAATTGATAATCTCAGGAAACGGACAGCTCCATGTGGAGATTGTTACTGAGCGATTGAGGAAAAGATACAGCGTAAACGTTGACCTCAAACCTCCCAAAATTCCATACAAAGAGACCCTCAAGGGAAAATCTGATGTTCAGGGTAAGTATAAAAAGCAGACTGGGGGACGTGGTCAGTACGGAGATGTTAAGATAAAGATGGAGCCACTTGTCAGAGGCAAAGATTTTGAGTTTGAAGATAAAATATTCGGAGGAGCCATTCCGAAGAATTACATTCCTTCCATCGAGAAAGGAATTCAGGAAGCCCGGAAAAAAGGGGTTGTGGCTGGCTTTCCTACTATTGATTTTAAAGCCATACTCTATGATGGCTCCTACCATGATGTCGACTCTTCTGATATTGCATTCAAGATTGCTGCCTCAATGGCTTTTAAAAAAGGGATGAAAGAGGCCAGACCAACTATCCTTGAGCCCATCATGAATGTTGAGATCTATACACCCGAAGCCTATATGGGAGATATCATGGGCAACCTTAACGGACGCAGAGGAAAAGTTCAGGGAATGGAGCAGAAAGGGAACCTACGCATCATTAAAGCCAAGGTTCCAATGGCTGAAATGCTGGATTTCGAACCGTCACTTACTTCAATCACGGGAGGAAGAGGGTCCTTTCTCATGGAGTTCTCTCATTACGAAGAAGTTCCTGGCCAACTTCAGCAAAAGATCATCAAGGAGGCGGTGAAAGAGGGCAGGGTCAAAGCGGAAGAAGAAGAGAAGTAAATCAATTAGTCAGTTAATCAGTTAGTCTGTTATTCAATTTAATGGTTCTCTTCCATTTTGTGGGGGTAATAATCAGAAAATATTCGGGAATGATCTCGCTCCCATTCAGATTTTTAACGCCATTCCCTCCCCATTCTTCTCGGTCATGCGGAACTCCGCGTGTTTGTATTGAGCAACGCGATGATGTCCCTCACCCATCCTTAGCACCGGCCTGTTGACTCTACCGTGCTCAAACAGTCCTCTGACCCGACTGCGTCGGGTTCCCTCAAAGAACGGCTCGGAAAGGCTAAATCTTCAATGGTCGCTTCATCCATCCCCGAATATTTTCTTTT
>DAOVDU010000077.1 GCA_030669305.1 Candidatus Aminicenantota bacterium | reverse complement strand
TCGCTTGAAGCTGTTAAGCGGGCCATTGTAAGGCCTTGGGGAATTATTCTTGTTACCGGACCAACAGGGAGTGGAAAAACGAATACTCTGTATTCTGCCATTTCAACGTTAAATTCAATGGAAAAGAATATCATAACGGCTGAAGATCCTGTTGAGTTCAATATTCAAGGAATAAATCAGGTCAATATTAAGGAAGGAATCGGGTTAAACTTTGCAAATTGTTTAAGGAGCTTTCTCCGTCAAGACCCGGACATCATGCTGGTCGGAGAGATGAGGGATTTTGAAACCGTGGATATTGCAATAAAAGCTGCATTGACAGGACATCTGGTTTTTTCTACTGTTCATACTAACGATGCAGCGAGCACGATTATTCGACTGGTAAACATGAATATTGAACCATTTTTGATAGCAGATTCTGTTGTTCTGATCGTTGCCCAAAGGTTGGTGAGGCGTTTATGTAAGAAATGCCGTGTCAAGCACAACTTAACTCCTGAGGCTCTTGTTGATATCGGCTTTTCTCCTGAGGAAGCTAAGAAAGTAAAGGTTTATAAGCCGTATGGGTGCACAGATTGTAATAATACTGGTTACAAAGGAAGGACTGCACTTTTTGAAGCCATGGAAGTTACAGATGATATAAAAGATATTATTTTAAGCAGAGCTCAATCTAAGGAAATAAAGAAGAAAGCAGTTGGAAATGGAATGCTTACACTTCGTCGAAGCGGGCTGATTAAAATTAAAGATGGAATAACCTCTGTTGAGGAGGTTTTAAGAGAAACCATAAAGGACATGGAGGTATAAAATGGCAATAACGATACAGGAATTATTACAAGTCACAGTTGAAAGAGATGCTAGTGATTTACACATTACAACTTATATTCCGCCCCGAATAAGAATCCACGGCTCTCTTGTCTCGCTGGATCATCCGCCTTTAGCACCGGCCGAGACAAAGAATCTTGTTTACAGCTTGTTGACTGACAGACAGAAGAAACAGTTTGAAGAAAAACTGGAGCTTGATTTTTCTTTCGGAATTAAGGATTTGGGTCGTTTCCGGGTAAATGTCTTCATGCAGAAAGGTGCAGTGGCGGCGGCTTTCCGGAGATTTCTCCCCCATATGTGGAGTTTTGCTGAATTGGGAATTCCACAAAGACTTGCTAAGCTGTGTTATTTACCTCGGGGATTAGTCATCGTGACCGGGCCCACAGGATGCGGAAAATCGACGACTCTTGCCTGTTTGATCAGCCACATCAATAAGGAGCGAAGTGTTCATATCGTTACCATTGAAGACCCGATCGAGTATTTCTTCACGCCTAAAAAAAGTATAATCAACCAAAGAGAACTCTTTGTAGATACACTCTCATACCCAAATGCTCTCCGCTCTGTTTTAAGAGAGGACCCTGATGTTGTGTTGGTTGGAGAGATGAGAGATCTGGAGACTGTAGAAGCCACGCTTCGTGTGGCTGAGACTGGTCATTTGACTTTTTCAACCCTTCATACAAACTCTGCAGCCGAGACTATTTCAAGGATCATTGATATTTTTCCTTCTCAATATCAGGCCCAGGTTAGAATTATGCTTTCTATGTGTTTGGAGGCTGTTATTACCCAGACCCTATTGCCTCGGGCAGATGGGAAAGGAAGAGTTCTGGCCATGGAAATACTCATCCCAAATGCTGCTATCAGGAATCTGATCAGAGAAAATAAAATCCACCAGATTTATTCCTCCATGCAAATGGGCCAGGAAAAGTTTGGAATGCAGACCTTTAACCAATCCTTGGCCAGCCTCTATTTTAAAAGAGCAATCACGCTTGAGACTGCTATGAGTATTACTTCCAAACAAGAAGAATTAACAGATATTATCCAGAGGAGAGAAGGGCTTAAGGTTACTTCAGCTACCTTCTCGCCGAGTCAAATGAGAAAATAAAAAGGGGTTAAAAAATGCCATCATATGTATGGAAAGGAAAAAACCGTTATGGAGATGTTGTTTCAGGATCCAGGGCTGCTCACTCTGTAGAGGGATTATCGAAAAGCCTACAAAGAGAGCAGATTACAGTCATAGATATCTCCCGGAAACAATTAGAACTAAAAATTCCCTTTCTTCAGGTACAAAAAGTCAGGCTGAAGGACTTGGCTATCTTCAGCAGACAGCTTTCTGTGTTGATAGATGCTGAGCTCCCCTTGATTCAGAGTTTAAACATCTTGGCTGAACAGACAAAGAACAAGTATTTTAAGAGAGTCATCAAAGATATTCGGGGAGATGTCGAAGCCGGTTCCACTTTGAATCAAGCCATGAAGAAATTTTCGAATGTCTTTGATAACCTTTTCTGTAATCTTGTGGCCTCAGGGGAGCAGAGCGGTTCTCTTGATATCATGCTGAGGCGTTTAGCAGAGTACCTGGAAAAGATTGTCAAGTTGAGATCTCAGGTCAGGCAGGCCATGATTTATCCTTCTGCTGTCTTGGGTTTTTCTGTACTGGTTGTGATTTTCATGATGTGGAAAATTGTACCTGTTTTCGCCTCGATTTTTATAGACCTTGGTGCATCTCTTCCTACCCTCACACTCATCGTACTAGGAATCAGTAATTTTGTTCAGAAATACATCTTATTTATTTTCCTAGGTTTTATTGGTCTCTTCTTTTTATTGAGGTATTTAAAGAAGACAGACACAGGCCGCAAGGTTTTTGACCGATTTTTGCTCAGCATGCCTCTTTTTGGAAAACTTTTGCAAAAAGTAAGCCTTTCTCGAGTTACCAGAACATTGAGCACTCTTCTATCCGGTGGTGTGCCCATGCTGGAAAGCCTTGTGATTACATCTGCGACAGCCGGAAATGTCATCATTGAAGACGACATCATGAAATCTCGTGCATTGGTTGCAGAAGGAAAAAGTCTGACAGATGCCTTTAAGGAAGTTGGGCAACTTCCTTTTATGCTTATTCAGATGGTTGGAGTAGGAGAAGCCACAGGAACTCTTGATGAAATGTTGGCCAAGTTAGCTACATTTTATGATGAAGAGGTTGAAACTTCAGTAGGAGCCCTTCTTTCTGTATTAGAGCCAGTTCTTCTTATTTTTGTTGGATTAATGGTCGGGACCATCGTTATTTCGATGTATCTCCCTATCTTCGAGCTAATGAACCAATTCTAAAAGAGAAGCAAAGAAAGTAGAAATATCATTTTCTTTAGAAAACAAGGACAATATGGACTATGACGTCCCTATTAAGCCGTTAACATGCAAGTTAAGAAATCAATAAAATGAATAAACAAAGAAAAGACATCTTCTGGTTCATTCTTCTTCGCTTGATCATTATCACCACTCTTGTTGTTTCTGCAGTCATTATTCAGTTCAGCACATCCACTTTTCTTTCTCTTAATCCTTTTTATTATTTAATTCTTTTTACCTATTTTTTATCCTTCATCTACATTATTCTTTATTATTGGGGAAGATATCTTTCTTTCCTGGTGTATCTTCAAATCTTCTTCGATCTTTTCTTGATTACAGCCCTTGTCTATTTTTCCGGAGGATTAACAGGTTCTTTTTATTTCCTTTACATCTTCGAAATCATTGCTGCAAGCATAGTAATTTCGAAGCGTGCTGCCTATCTTACTGCTGCCTTCTCTGCTATTTTCTTTGGCCTTTTGGTAAATGGAATGTATTTGGGAGCGCTCCATAATTTTAGCTCTGATACCTCTACTGAAATTTCTCTTGGGCTTGTTATTAACAATATATTTATTGCCTGGAGTGTGTTTTTTCTTGTTGCTTTTCTCATAAACTACATGACAGAAAGATTGAGGAGAACAGGGGATGAGCTTCGTCTTGCCCAGAAAGAGCTTGAAATCAAAAAGCGCCTGGCAGTTGCTGGAGAATTTTCAGCTCAGCTCGCTCATGAAATCAGGAATCCCCTTGCAGCTATCTCTGGATCGGTTCAGGTTCTTAGGGACGAATTGGACCTGGCAGACGAACAAAAAAGTCTGATGGATATCATTGTTAATGAATCGAAGCGAGCTTCTCAGTCCATCGAGCAGTTCCTGAGTTTTGCTTCTCCAGGAGAGCAGACCTTTTCATGGATAAACATCTCGGCAGTTTTAGATGAGACATTAACACTTTTCCAGAGAGGAGGTGAATTTAACGGGAACTGCCGGGTGGAGGGAAACTACAGATCTTCAGAAGTTCGTTATTTTGGAAATGCCAATCAATTCAAACAGATTTTCTGGAATCTATTAAGAAATTCTCTAAAAGCCATGCCTGAAGGAGGAACACTGGCTATAGATTTTACCCAGGAGAAAAAAGGGGGAGTCCGGTTAAGATTTGCTGATACTGGAATGGGCATGCTGGAAGAGGACAAGAGAAGGATTTTTGAGCCGTTTTACTCTGGGTTTGAGAAAGGAAACGGAATCGGAATGGCCGTAGTTCGCAAGATTGTCGATGATTACAATGGAAAAATTCAAGTTCTTTCAGAGCTTAATAAGGGAACAGAAGTCATCATTCTCCTTCCAGGGAGAACCTGAGAAGATAATCATAAAAAGAAGGAAAGAGACAGGGCAAAATGGAAAAAATACTCATAATAGACGATGAAAAAAGTATTGTAGATCTTTTGAGCGTTGTCTTTAAGAAAGAAGGATACAAGGTGGAGACATCTCTTTCTTCCTCAAAAGCTCTTGAACTCATTGACAGAGAGGATTTTGACCTTGTTCTTACTGACATAAAGCTTCCCCAGAAAAGTGGCATGGAAATTTTAAAGTACATCAGGGAGGAAAAGCCTGATATTCCAGTTATTATGATAACAGCCTACGGGACTATCAAACAAGCAGTCGAGGCGCTTAAAAAGGGAGCTTTGGATTATGTAGTAAAACCTTTCGATGTTGAAGAGCTGAAAATCATCGTCGCACAAGGCCTGGAAAAGAGAAGGCTCAAAGAGGAAAATATCCTTCTGAAGAGGGAACTCGAGGAGAGATACAGTTTTGAAAATATGATTGGGAAGAGCAAGATAATGAGGGAAATGTACAGCTTGATTGAAAAGATAGCAGGGACAGATTCCACTGTGCTTATTACAGGGGAAAGCGGGACAGGAAAGGAGATGGCTGCCCGGGCAATTCATTGTCTGAGCCGCCGCCGTGAGAGGCCCATTGTTTCCATAAACTGCGGAGCTTTGCCGGAGAACCTGCTCGAGAGCGAACTCTTCGGTCATGTCAAAGGTTCTTTTACTGGAGCTATTGCGAATAAGAAAGGAATGTTTGAAGTTGCCGAGAAAGGCACATTATTTTTAGACGAAATTGGAGAAACATCTCCCTGGACTCAGGTAAAACTGCTTCGAACTCTTCAGGAGAGAACAATAAGAAAAGTGGGGGGGACAGAGGAAATTCCGGTTGATGTACGGATAATTACCGCAAGCAACCAGGATTTGAAGCAGGGAATCGAGGAGGGAAAATTTCGGGAAGACCTATTTTACCGCCTGAATGTCATTTCTTTGGAGATGCCTCCATTGAGAAAACGAAAAGCGGATATCCCTCTTCTTGTTTCTCATTTCATCCAGAAGTACTGCAAGGAGATGGGAAGAAAGATAAAGAGAGTCGCTCCTGAGGTGATAGGCCTGTTTGAATCTTATCCCTGGCCAGGAAATGTAAGAGAGCTGGGAAATGTGATTGAAAGGATTGTTGCTATAGAAGGAAGAGAGACTATAGTCAAAGAAAGTCTTCCTAAAGAACTTCTTACACCCAGTAGGGAGCTGGAAACAGGCTTTCTAATTCAGCCGGGCTTTATTCTCAATGAAGTTCTGGATGAGATTTCCTGCAATTATGTCAAGCAGGCCCTCCAGGCTGCAGGGGGCGATCTCAAAGAATCTGCTTCTCTTCTCGGGGTGAATTACCGCTCTTTGCGCTATCTCGTTGAGAAATTTGGGTTAGGAATCTATAAAGAGGCGAATGAGAAACAGTCAAGAAGCAACTCAAAGAGTGCCATGTAAAATGACAATAATTGTTAACGGGATGGCAAAAAACGTCAAATTTTCTGATAAAAATATTTTCAGAAATTATATTTTATTTATTTTCAATAACTTATGATATTGTATGATTGGCACGATAATTGCATCTATTATAATTCCCCGTAAAACATCCTGGTGCAAAAGAAAATTCACCAGAGAAAATAAAGGAGGTTTTAAATGTTTAAAAAAATGAGAGGTTTTACTTTAATTGAACTGCTCATCGTTGTTGCTATTATTGGTATTCTTGCCGCACTGCTCATCCCCAATGCTATGACCGCAATGCAGAAAGCAAGACAGAAAGGAACCATGAAAGACATTGCTAGTATCTCAACAGCTCTTACTGATTATGTTACTGACCGAGGCGTGAGTCCAACTAAAGCTGGTTTTTTAACAGTAAACGGTATTATATCTCAAGCTCTTTCTCCCTTCTATCTCAAAGTTTGCCCCACAAAGGATCAATGGGGAAACTTTTTTTGGATTGCTTCAGGGCAAGCTGAAGGCTATGCTACTAGAAATTGTACATTTGCAGGAATGGATGACTTCATTGTTGCATCCTTAGGACGTGATAATGCAGGAGACGGTTGGACCTACGACCCTGCTGATCCAGAAAGTGGATATTATCAAGTAACTAGCATGGCTGACTTCAAATTAGACTTATACCAGTGGAATGGTTCATGGATCCGAGTTCCGAGAGCATTCCTTCCTGGTGCTTGATTTAGCTTTATTTAAGCTCTCAACAAGTCTTAAAAGACAAAAAAGGGCGATGGATGAGGCATCCATCGCCCTTTTTCTTTTTACGCTCCAAATTTTCTTACGTCTCCCGTTTTGCGTTTTACGTCTTCTGTCTCTTGCCTTAAACCTTCAACCTTAAACCTTAAACCATTTTAAGTTTTCCTTCTTCCTAATAAAAGTGTTATAATCTTAAAATCCAGCCATGAGGACTTTTTTTCTTCTATTTTTCTATGTTGCGCTAATACTTCTTCTTATCCCTCTTCTCCTTTTCTGCTATGTGCTAAAATCTGCCCGGCCCATTATCTTCATGGGTAAATGGGTGATGCGCGTCAGCCAAAGAATATTGGGCATACGGGTTGAGGTTACTGGCGCTGAGAAAATAGCCAAAGAAAAACCGTATGTTTTTATGTCAAACCATTTGAGTTTTATTGATGGGCCTCTGCTTTTTTTAGTAATTCCCCAGCACATAAGAGTCATCCTGAAAAAAGAGGTGTTCAGGATCCCATTCGTGGGGCTGGGAATGAAGCTTGTGGGATTTATTCCTGTGGACCGAAAAAGCATAAGAGGGGGAAAACAAAGCATGGATCGTGCGGCACACCTAATAAACGAGAAAGGATTTTCCTTCCTGATATTTCCTGAGGGGACAAGGAGCCTGGATGGAAGGCTTCAGCCATTCAAGCGGGGAGGCTTCTTTATTGCCATAGACAGCCAGGTTCCTATCGTTCCTATAACAATAAAAGGAACCTATGAACTCATGCCAAAAGGAAGCTTTTTTGCAAAGAAGGGAACAGTTAAGGTTGTTTTTCATCCACCTGTTCCTGTTCAGGGGTTTGACCGGGATTCTCTTCCTGGTCTTTTAGATAGAGTTCGAAGCAGCATTCAGTCAGGATTAAAAGAATTAGTTTAAGGTTTAAAGTTTAAGGTTTAATGCATTTATTAATTTTATTTAGTTTTTATCCTTAAACATTAAACATTTAACCTTAAACAAAGATAAGGTTTTAGTTATTAGTATTTTGAAGTTTGTTGCTTTATATAAGGAGTTTGATTAATATTTAAAATTTTAAAGGGGAGGCACGATGGATTATCAAAGAATAGTCGCAGAGTTGATTCAAGTTATGAAGGAATTTTTTAAAACAAAAAGCAGTCTTTTTGAGCGAGTTATAAACCAGGCTTGTAAAAGTTTAAATGCTGGAAATAAGATTCTTGTGTTTGGGAACGGGGGAAGTGCAGCCCAGGCTCAGCATTTTGCTGCAGAGCTTGTGAATAAGTTTTTAAAATTGAGGCCTCCTCTTCCTGCCATTTCTTTAACTACAGATACTTCTGCCCTCACCTCTATCGCCAATGACACATCTTTTGATCATGTCTTCAGCCGCCAGATAGAGGCACTTGGGAACAAAGGAGATATTGCTCTGGGCCTTTCTACAAGCGGGAACTCACCCAACGTGATTAAAGCCATGAAAACAGCTTCTGAGAGAGGATTATTCACCTGTGCTCTGACTGGGAACGGTGGAGGAAAACTTGCTTCTTTTCCTGATATTCTCCTTGATGTACCATCCGAAAATACACCGCGGATTCAGGAAGTGCATCTTTTCCTGCTTCACCTTTTAGCACAAGAGATTGAGGATAGAGTTCAGTTAATCTGTTAATCTGTTAGTCGGTTAGACAGTTAGTCGGTTAGTCAGTTAATCAGTTAGACAGTTAGTCAGTTAGTCAGTTAATCAGTTAGACAGTTAGTCGGTTAGACAGTTAATCTGTTAGTCAGTTAGTTTGTAAAGCTCGATTTATTATTGGCTTAAGGTTTGACCATTCTTTTAAAGTAGTCAATAGTTTTCAACAGTCCTTTTTCAAGCTCAGTTTCAGGCATCCAACCGATTTTTTCTTTGGCAAGAGAGATGTCAGGGCGGCGCCGTACCGGATCATCCAGGGGTAAAGGCTTATGAATGATTTTAGACGAGCTTTTTGTGAGCGCTATTATTTTTTTTGCTAAATCGAGGATGGTACATTCTGCTGGGTTTCCCAGGTTCATAGGTCCAATGAAATCATTTGATTCCATAATTGCTATAAGCCCTTGAATGAGATCTGAAACATAACAGAAGGAGCGAGTCTGATTTCCATCTCCATAAATGGCAAGAGGTTCATTTCTTAATGCCTGAACAATGAAGTTGCTTACAACCCTTCCGTCATTTATAGCCATTCGGGGGCCGTAGGTGTTGAAAATACGGACTATTCTTACGTCTACTTTATTCTGGCGATGATAATCCATCATCAATGTTTCTGCCACTCTTTTTCCCTCGTCATAGCAACTCCTGAGGCCAATGGGGTTGACATTGCCCCAGTAGCTCTCCAATTGCGGATGAATCTTTGCGTCTCCGTAGATTTCTGAGGAGGATGCGAGCAGTATGCGTGCCTTTGTCCTTTTAGCCAGGCCAAGCATGTTGATGGTCCCCATGACTGACGTCTTTATTGTTTTTATTGCATTGTACTGGTAGTGAATAGGAGAAGCTGGACAGGCAAGATGGAAAATTTTATCTACCTCTACGAAAAGCGGATGGATAATGTCATGGCGGATTAATTCAAAGTAGGGCTGGGAAAAGAGGTGACGGATGTTATCTTTACTTCCAGAAAAGAAATTATCTACACAGATAACATCTGCTTCTTTCTCAAGAAGGAATTCACAAAGATGGCTTCCTAGAAAGCCGGCCCCTCCTGTTATCAAGATTCGGTTCATCTCATTTTCTCCTTTTTGACTTGAATATTACGGACCAATGTACTAACCAATTAACTGATTAACAGACTAACCGATTAACCGACTAACAGATTAACTGTCTAACTGTCTAACAGATTAACTGACTAACTGTCTAACCGATTAACAGACTAACCGATTAACAGATTAACCGATAAACTGATCAACCGTAAGCCATGAAGAGAATGCTCTTTTTTTTAAGAACATCTTTTTTAACCTGGGTGAGCTTTTCTATTCATGTATCAG
>DAOVDU010000008.1 GCA_030669305.1 Candidatus Aminicenantota bacterium | reverse complement strand
TCCCCATTCTTCTCGGTCATGCGGAACTCCGCGTGTTTGTATTGAGCAACGCGATGATGTCCCTCACCCATCCTTAGCACCGGCCTGTTGACTCTACCGTGCTCAAACAGTCCTCTGACCCGACTGCGTCGGGTTCCCTCGAAGAACGGCTCGGAAAGGCTAAATCTTCAATGGTCGCTTCATCCATCCCCGAATATTTTCTTTTGATGTCTCGAGAAATGTCTTGCCCACACAATATGGAAGAGAACCGTTAAAATTGGCCGGATGAAAAAATGCCTCAGCGCTTTTTCACGAAAACCAGCATGAAGCCTGAAATGATTGTTAATATAAGGGAAAAATAGAAAGGTGCGGACATGCCAAAGCCTTCCCACAGTACTCCAGCGATGAAGGATGCAGGAAGAGCACATAGACCGATTACCATCTGGTAGCCGCCCAAAACGCTTGCCCTGTATTCCTTGGGAGCAAGCTCTGAGACAAATGTTTTTTGAACCGGCTCTAAAGCACCTTTATGGGCCCCGTATAGAATAAAGGAAAAAATGACTATCTCGTCACTGCGGCCGAAAATCAAGCTCAAACAGACTGCAGCCCATAAGAGAAAAGAGAGCATCAATACGGATTTTCTTCCGATTTTATCCGAAAGCTTTCCGAAAGGATAGGAGAAGAGAGAAGCAGATGCAGTAAAGATTAAATAGAGAACAGGGACAAATGTCACCTTAAAGCCGAATCTCTTTGCATAAATGAGAAGAAATGAATAGCTGAAGGCTCCCAAAGCATAAACAGAACTAAGGACGAGGAAGAGCCTGAAATTTTTGTCCAGGTCTTTTAATGAGATTCCTTTGTAGATCTTGGTTTCATCAGATTTTCTTTCCTTGATTAAAGAAAAAATGAGGAATACACTGATTACAGACGGAATGGCTGCTAGGGCAAAGAGAATTCTGTATCCTAACAGGCTGAAAAAAGCAATACAGATGAGGATACCGAAGACTGCGCCCAGGTGATCCATAGCTCTTAAAAAACCAAAATTTTCCCCCCTGTTTTCCTCGGTTGATACATCAGCTACAATAGCATCCCTTGGAGCACTCCTGATTTTTCCTGCTCGATCTAAAACTCTGAAAGGGATCAGATGTGGCCACACAGAAGAGACAGCATACCCCAATCTAGAAAGAGCCCCCAAGAGATATCCAGTCCAGATAAATATCTTCCGTTTCTTTATCCTGTCTGATAAGTATCCTGAGGCAGCCTGGGACAGAGACACAAGGGCTTCCCCAATGCCGTCCAGAAAGCCCAGAGCTGCCATATTGGCTTTTAGAATTATTGTCACAAAAAGCGGCCAGATAGGATAGATGATGTCAGAGCCCAGGTCATTCAGGAAGGAGGCGGCGGCAAACGTGCGGATTGTTTTTTTCTGTTCTTTTTCCTGCTTTTTCATGTGTTAGCTTAGTATAATTTCATGAAATAAAATTGTCTAGTTAATCAAATTAATCGAAAAGAAATGCTTAGTATATCAGTGATTTTTTGTCTTGCTAGTGTTATCATACTTATCAACTCAAAGGAGAGATAAAAGATGAACTTTAAGAAAATTTCAGTGGTTTTTATTTTTGTTATTGTTACGTTTATGCTTTTTGGGGATGAAAAGGTTGATAAAACACTTCTTCTAAAGATCGGAGACAAAAATCTTAAAGAAAAAACCATGGCTGTTTCTGCTGGAAAAATCTATTCAGCTCGAGACGGAAAATCCATACTTTTTTCAAAGATGATCAAAGAGATGGAGAAAAGCCGTTTCGTTTACGTGGGAGAAACCCACAACAGCCTTCCTATGCATCAGGTGCAGGCAAAGATTATTCAGGCTCTCTACGAGCAAGATAAGAACTTGTGTATCGGCTTGGAGATGTTTCCTATCACCCAGCAGGATGTTTTAAACAAATGGAGCCTGGGAATCCTCTCACAGGATGAATTTATCCGAGAAAGCAGGTGGTATGTCACCTGGAATTATAATTTTGGTTATTATCAGAAAATATTTTGCACTGCAAAACACAATAAAATACCTGTTTATGCTTTGAATGTACCGCGGGCCTTGATAACAAAAATCAGAATGAAAGGCTGGGAGGCGCTGTCAGAAGAGGAAAAGAAAATAGTTCCCCGTCCTGACCTTTCTCATGAAGAACACAGGATGCTCATTCGTACGATTTTCGAAAGCACAGAACTTCCACCTCAAATGAAAGGCAGAGGTCTTGATATGATGTTTGAGGGATTGTATCGTGCTCAGTCAGCCTGGGATGAGGTCATGGCTTCCAATGCTCTTCGGAGTTCAGAGATAAAGGATAAAAGAATGGTCATTCTGGCTGGATCCGGACATCTTCTCTATAACTTGGGAATTAATCGCCGGGCGTATGAGAAAATCCGCCTGCCTTTCAAAACAGTCATCTGTGTTGTTGTTCCCAAAGAGAAAGAGAGTGTACATGTTTCCAGAAGCCTTGCCAATTATGTTTGGGGGATTGAAGAAGAGGATAAACCTATTTTTCCTTCAATAGGATTAAGATTTAAAAAATTCGATGGGCTTGAAAATTTGGTTATTGAAAGAAAGCCAATAAACGGTGTTTCAAAAAATGCCAACTTTGAGAAAGGAGATGTTATACTCTCTGTGGATAGAGAAAAATTTACTGACATTAACGAACTGAGGATTTATCTTTCCGGATTCACATGGAATGATGAAGTGAGATTTTGCCTCTTGCGAAGCGCAAAGGAAATAGAGGGCCTGTTGAAATTTGTGCCTCCCAAAACTGGTTCGACCAGCATAGAAACGAACAGGATTTGATTTTAAACCGCGATCACATCAAGCTCATTCCTTGAGCGGGCGATATTTTTCCTTTCTACAAGTTCGTTAATGTGATAGATCTGCCCCTGATTCCATATAAAAACTGGAAAAGATAAAAATCGCGACTATTTTTTCTCGGTTATTTCAAGATAGATTGTTTCGACGAGGCTGAGCCAGCGGCGTCTGCCTGGTTGTGTAGGCCGATCCTCAACATTAAAAACTTTTTTTATTTCTTCAAGTGTTTTTCCTTCTTGGATAAGGGCTTTTATCTTGTTCTGTTTTTCTTCGAGAGATTTTATGAGCCCCTCAATATCGCTTTTGTTGGCGATATCGCCGTGGCCGTGGACAAAAGTGTCTGCATCCAGCTCTAGAATAGATTTTAATGTTTTGACTGCCCCAAAAGAGCTTCCGTTCTTGTGCCTGTGGATAAGCAGGTCTCTTCCGAGAAAGATTAGGTCGCCGAGGAATGCGACCTTCTCTTCTGGAAAAAAGACAACAATATCTCCATTTGTATGGGCGGGGCCAAAGAAGAGCAGCTTAATCAATTTGCTTCCAGAATATAGTTTCATCTTGTTTGAAAACGTTTGGGTGGGAAGATAGAGCCTTTGTTTCGGCTCCTTGAAGGCCTTATCCATGTGCTTTCTTGTTTGGTGGTGGGCGATGATGTTTATGCCTTCTGGAAAGCCGATAAGACCGTTTACATGGTCACCATCGCTGTGTGTGAGAATGATATGCTCTATAGGATTGGATGTGAGTTTTTTGATTTCCGCGATCATTTGTTTGGCTGATTCCTCGCTCATTTTAGCGTCAATGACCAGGACTCCCTTTTCTCCGATAAAAAACCCGGTGTTGGCTCCGCTTCCGCCTTTCACTTCATAGATGTTTCCTTTTACCTGATGCACTTTGATCGGAGTTTGTTGCTGGGCGAATACTGGAAGTAACAAGATGAATAAAATAAGCCCTGTTAAAATGAAATGTTTAAAAATTTTTTTCATACGCACCCTCCTTATGGAATATATTTTATTCTTGAGATAAATTTATTCTCAAGGAACAAGTTTAAGCTTGTATAAAGCCTTGAATCTTTTAGATAGATAAAAATTCACAGCAACCCTGCTCATGGAGATAAGGGAAAATGGAGTGGTACAGAGTTCGATTTTTCCCTTTTTTACAGCTTCGATTATGGATAAAGGCTCTTTTTCTGCTTCTATAAGAGCATAGGTTGTTCCAAGCTGCCAGAGATTGTGGCAGTCCGAAGTTCCTACTAAAGGCTTATTGTATAGATTGGCCATTTCTACGGCCTTTTTGTTGCAGTTTATAACATGGTTATAGTAATGAGAAAATTCAATCGCATCAAAAAAAGATAGATACGGAAACAGAGTAGATTTCAGTGATTTTGATGTTGGGAAGAAAGGATGAGGGGCGATTATCAGGTTTGTGTTATTTTTTATTTTAGAAAGATCTTCTAAAGGCCTATTCAAAGGATTTTTTTTGAAATCGGGATTGATGATTAAGACATGTTTATTGGAGAATGTAGCTTCCATTCCTGGAAGAAGAAGGATTCCTTTTTTTTCTGCGAAACTGACTAAGTCTTTGTTATATGTGACAACATTATGATTGGTGATTGCAATTGCGTCGAATACTTCCTGGCTCGCCTTATGGATGAGTTGAAAGGCGTTGTAGGGTATGTGTTCTGTAGGATCTTCAGAGGTGTGAATATGGAAGTCGACTTTTAGTTTTTGTGCCATTCTAGTCTTTCTAGCTCTTACTTAAGATAAAGCTTCTTTGATTTTGGCTCCGATTTCGGCCGGACTCTTGGCCACAAAAACTCCAGCATCTTCAAGAGCTTTCATCTTTTCTTTGGCTGTTCCTTTTCCTCCAGCGATAATGGCACCTGCATGGCCCATTCGTCTTCCAGGGGGAGCTGTCTGGCCGGCAATGAAGCTGGCCACAGGTTTATTAAATTCTTTCTTTATGTATTCCGCGGCCTCTTCTTCGGCTGTCCCTCCGATCTCTCCGATGAGGATTACGGCTTCTGTGTCTTTATCTTCTTTAAACAGCTTTAAAAGATCGATAAATTTTAAACCGACTATTGGGTCACCGCCAATGCCGATAGCTGAAGACTGTCCGTACCCTTGCTGTGATACCTGCTGTACTGCTTCGTAAGTTAAAGTTCCGGAACGGGAGATAATGCCGATTGTTCCAGGAGTGTGGATGTGACCGGGCATGATCCCTATTTTACATTTTCCTGGGGATATGACTCCAGGAGTATTTGGGCCTATGAGACTGCAGTCTTTACATTTCAGGAGCTGTTTGACTTTAATCATATTAAAAGTAGGAATTCCTTCTGTGATGCATACGACAACTTTTACTCCTGCATCAGCAGCTTCCATGATTGCGTCGGCTGCAAAAAATGGCGGGACAAAAATAGCAGCGGCATTGGCTCCTTCTTCTTTCACGGCATCTTCTACTGTGTTAAAAACAGGAGCTCCTAGATGAGTCTGTCCTCCTTTGCCAGGTGTGACTCCTGCGACGACTTTTGTTCCGTATTCCTGCATCCTTTGTGTGTGGAATGTTCCTTCACCTCCTGTGATTCCTTGAATTACGACTCTAGTAGTCTCATCGATTAAAATACTCATGATCCACTCCTATCTTATTGTTGGGCAAGAGGAACAACTTTTTCAGCCGCCTCTTTCATGCTTGATGCTGAGTAGAATGAAAGCCCGGATTCATTTAAAATCTTTTTACCAAGCTCAACATTTGTACCCTCCAGCCTGACAACCATCGGAACCTTGAGGTCCAATTCTTTTGCAGCTTTAACGATGCCACTAGCCACCAGGTCGCAGCGGACAATGCCGCCGAAAATATTGATCAAGGCTGCTTTGACATCTTTATCCGAGACAAGAATTTTGAATGCATTCTTGACTGATTCTTCCGAGACTCCTCCGCCCACATCAAGAAAGTTTGCAGGTTTTCCACCTGTGTGCATGATGAGATCCATGGTCGCCATAGCCAAGCCTGCTCCGTTAACCATACAGCCCACATTTCCGTCAAGTTTGATATAATTCAGGTCGTACTTTGAGGCTTCAACTTCTAATGGCTCTTCTTCGTCGAAGTCTCTCATCTCCTTGATATCAGGATGACGGAGAAGAGCATTATCATCGATATTAATTTTCGCATCCAGAGCAAGTACATTTCCCTGTTTGGTGATGAGCAAGGGGTTAATTTCAGCAAGAGATGCATCTGCAGATTCGAAAACCTTGTAAAGCCCTAAGATAAACTTTACTGCTTGTTTCAAGGTATTGCCCACAAGTCCGAGCTTAAAAGCCAGCTTTCTTGCCTGGAAAGCTTGAAATCCTGTGGCGGGATTTATGTATTCTTTGAAAATAAGCTCTGGAGTCTCGGCCGCAACTTTCTCAATTTCAACTCCTCCTTCAGATGAAGCCATGACAACAGGCGCTTCTTTGGCCCTGTCAATGACGATTCCGACATACAACTCTTTGTCGAGATCAAGAGCTTCTTCAACCATGATTCTTCTGACCAGTTTTCCTTCTGGTCCTGTTTGATGAGTGACGAGTGTCATCCCGATCATTTCCTGGGCGAGCTTTTCTGTCTCCTCAGGAGTATTGACAAGTTTAATGCCACCTCCTTTTCCTCTTCCGCCTGCATGAACCTGGGCCTTGAGAACAACCTTAGGGCCGATTTTTTCTGCGATTTCGCGAGCTTTTGAAGGGGTGTCAGCAACTTCTCCTCTTGGAATTTGTACTCCAAATTGACTGAGGATTTGTTTGGCTTGATACTCGTGTATTTTCATTGTACTAATCCTTATGCGGTAGTTATGGAATTCAAGAGTCAGAATTTAAAAGTAAAGAAATTATCCTTAACAGCCATTCTAGATTTTAGCTGTTCAACCTATTCACTCTATTGCAAACTGCTTGCTGCCTTCTGTCTCCTGAATTCTGTATTCTACTTATTTTTGATACTGCTTTTTTCCTTCCTCGTACAGGTCTCCGCCGTACATGTCATTGATAACAATGCAGGGAAAATCCTCGACCTGGACTTTTCTGATGGCTTCAGGGCCTAATTCGGGATAAGCGATGACTTCAGCACCTACAATACTTTTTGAGATAAGAGCTCCTGCCCCACCTACTGCGGCTAAATAGACAGCCTTGTGTTTTTTTAGGGCTTCTTTGACTTCTTCACTCCGGGATCCTTTTCCAATCGTGCCTTTGAGTCCCAAGGCGTGAAGGGTCGGAGCGTAAGAGTCCATTCTGTAGCTTGTTGTGGGGCCTGCAGATCCGATGGGCTTTCCAGGTCTCGCTGGTGTTGGGCCTACATAGTAGATAAACTGCCCTTTTACATCTATAGGAAGTTCCTTGTCTTCCTTGACAAGATCTATCAGTTTTTTATGTGCAGAGTCTCTTCCTGTATAGAGGTACCCTGTGATGTAGATTCGATCTCCTGCCCGAAGCTTTTCTATAACTTCATCAGTAACTGGTGTTTCGATTCGATGATCCGCCATTTTCCTTTAAAATTTTAACAGGTCGATGACGTTGCGAACAGCAGCTTCGGATTTTTTGATGGCTTGCTTTTCTTCTTCTGTCAGGTCGATCTCTATTATTTCTTCAACTCCGTTGGCTCCTAATTTAACAGGAACTCCGAAATAGATGCCATTGATTCCATATTCTCCTTCAAGATAAGCAGCGCAGGGGAGAATTTTCTTCTTGTCTTTGACGATGGATTCGACCATCTCGGTTATGGCCAGGGAAGGTGCATAGTAAGCGCTCCCAGTTTTCAGGTATTTGACGATTTCACCGCCGCCTTTTCTCGTTCTCTCGATGATAGCATCAAGTCTATCTTGAGGAATGAATTGGGATACAGGGATTCCGGCAATTGTGGTGTATCGGGCAAAGGGAACCATAGTGTCTCCATGACCTCCCAGGACTAGAGCCTGGATACTCTCCACAGAGACATTGGTCTCCATGGATAAGAATGCCCTGAAGCGGGTAGTATCCAGAATTCCTGCCATTCCGAAGACTCTGTTCTTAGGGAATCCGCTGGTTTTGAAAGCAGTATAAACCATGGCATCTAGGGGATTAGAGACCACAAGCAGCAAGGCGTCAGGAGAATATTTGATGACATTTTCAGTGACCGATTTGACGATTCCAAAATTTGTTCCAACAAGTTCATCCCGGCTCATTCCCGGCTTTCTGGGAACTCCAGCAGTGATGACCACAATATCTGAATTCACTGTGTCTTCATAAGAATTTGTTCCAAAAGTACTGGAATCATACTTGCCGACTGGTCCGCCCTCGCGCATATCCAAACCTTTTCCAATTGGCATATCTTCGATAATATCCAGCAGCAGAACATCTCCCAATTCTTGTTCGGAAATTTTAAAAGCAGTTACTTCTCCGACATGGCCAGCTCCGATAACGGTTATCTTTTTTCTCATTATAATACCTCCTTTAAAATTGTTTGGTTAAGAATATAGATTATTTTATTCTAACCAATTAAATTTTTAAATCACTTTTTTGTTTACTCTTTGGTTTATGATTTAGGGTTAAAGATTCACAATTTTATTTTGTGTAACTCTCCCACCTTTCTTTTAATTTTGGATCCTGGAGAGTTTCCATGAGATAGTCAGCATATTCAGCCCCAGTGGCTCCTGTAGATCTTCCTGTGATAACAAGTTTTTTCTCATAATTTCCGCAGACATCTAAAGCCATCTCCAGATTCTTGGCTCTTTTAGAATATCCTATGTGGTTAACTAACATGGCAGCAGCCCGGATCATGCTGCATGGGTCTGCATACTGAGCCCTGCCTTCTCTGACCATGCGGGGAGCAGAGCCATGAATAGCTTCAAACATGGCATAGCGCTTTCCGATGTTAGCACTTCCTGCCGTTCCTACTCCTCCCTGGAATTCTGCAGCTTCGTCAGTGAGAATGTCTCCATACAGGTTGGGGAGGACTATTACCTTGAATTGTGTTCTGCGTTTGGGATCAACAAGCTTGGCTGTCATGATGTCAATGTACCAATCATCGCATTCGATTCCAGGATATTCTTTAGCAATCTTGTATCCTATATCCAAGAATTTTCCGTCAGATGTTTTTATAACATTGGCCTTGGTCACAATGGTGACCTTGTTGATATTATTTTTTTTTGCATATTCGAAAGCAAGGCGGATAATCCTTTCTGCGCCTTGAGAGGTTATAACTTTAAAATCAAAAGCCAAATCATCGGTCACATTGATTCCTTTACTGCCCATTATATAGGCACCTTCGGTGTTCTCTCGGAAAAACATCCAGTCAATTCCTTCTTTGGGTACTTTTACAGGCCTGACATTCGCAAATAAATCCAAATATCGCCGCATGGAAACATTGCAGCTTTCAATATTCGGCCAGGGATCTCCTCTTCTGGGTGTGGTGGTTGGGCCTTTAAGGATGACATGGCATTTCTTTATCTCTTCTAGAATATCATCGGGAATGGACTTATTTTGCTCGGCACGGTTTTCAATGGTTAGTCCTTCAATATCACGAAATTCAACTTTTCCGTTTTTTACTTCCTCCTGAAGAATAAATTCTAAAACTCGGCGGGATTCTGCGGCGATGTGAGGCCCAATTCCGTCACCACCGATGATTCCAACGATAATGGGTTTGAGCTGAGAATAGTCGATCCAGTCTTGAGCATTTTTTAATTCCTCTACACGTTTTAGCTGTTCTTCAACAATCTGGCCAAAATATTCTTTGGCTTTCTCGATAGCAGTATAATCCATGATTAATCCTCCCTATATGAAGTAAATAAATTAATGAATTAAGAATATTATAATTTTTTCTGAGTAAAATCAACTTTTTATACAATATTTTTATCTTCCAAAAATGATAAAGTTCAAATTACAAATGAAATCCAAAATTCAAATATTCGAGTCTTTGAAGCAATACAAATAAAATTCCAAATCCTAAATCCCAAATTCCAAACAAATTCCAATTACCTAAATCACAAACAAACCAGTTTAAGGTTTAAAGTTTAAGGTTTAAGGTATTTATATTTTTAATTTAGTTATTAATCCTTTAACATTAAACCTTCAACATTAAACCAATATAAGTTTCGGTCATTGGAATTTAGGTGCTTGTTTGGTATTTGGAATTTGAAATTTGAATTCTTGGCGGAGCGTTGTTATTTGAACTTTTTGTTCTTCTGTTATATATTAACTCATTATCTTCGCAAACAGAGAAATATCCCAATATTATAATCAATTTAGAAGGGAGCAGTAGCAATGTTAGAATCATATTTTAAAAATGAATCAGAAAGGAAACTGCAAGGTATCCCTCCACTTCCATTAAATCCAGACGAAGTACAAGAGGTCTGTCAACTCCTTAAAAATCCTCCTGAGGGCAAAGAAGAAATCCTTTTAAACGTCTTAAGCAACCGTGTAGCCCCTGGGGTTGATCCTTCAGCAAAACTCAAAGCGGCTTGGCTGACGAGGGTAGCAAAGGGCGATACTTCCTCTCCTGTTCTTTCCAGGAAAAAAGCCGTGTTTCTCCTTGGAACTATGCTGGGTGGATACAACGTCGAGCCTTTGCTATCGCTTTTGGAGGATAGCGAGCTTGCTGGTGAGGTAGCTGAATCATTGAAGAAGACAATTCTCATTTACAGTACTTTTGATAAAGTCGTAGAGATGGCGAAAAAAAACAGGTTTGCCGAAGAAGTTCTCATATCATGGGCAAACGGAGATTGGTTCCTTTCAAAACCAGAGTTTCCGGAAAAATTCTCCCTTAAAGTTTTTAAAGTTGAAGAAGAGACCAACACAGATGATTTGTCTCCTGCAAAGTATGCCTGGAGCAGGTCTGACATTCCTCTCCATGCGCTATCCATGGGAGAGACGAGATTCCCAGGCGGGATCGATACAGTCAAGAATTTCCGTGATAAAGGGTATCAAGTTGTCTTTGTGGGGGATGTTGTGGGAACAGGCTCTTCCAGGAAATCTGCAACAAACTCATTAATGTGGCACATTGGGGAAGACATCCCTTATGTACCGAACAAAAGAAGAGGTGGAATAGTCATTGGTGGATTGATTGCCCCGATTTTTTTCAATACTGTCGAAGATTCTGGTGGATTGCCGATTATGTGCGATGTGACGAAGATGAAAATCGGTGAGAATATTACAATTAACACCAGATTGGGAACCATCACGAGGGAAAGTGGAGAAACGTTAGCCAGTTTTGAATTTCAACCGGCAACTCTAAAAGATGAATACCGGGCCGGCGGGAGGCTTCTCTTGATCATTGGCCGGTCCTTAACGGCCAAGGCACGAAAAATCCTTGGCATTTCGGAAGCGAACTTTTTTACTAGCCTTGAAAATCCATCTCCTAAGGAGGGCCAGGGATATTCACTGGCGCAGAAAATCGTGGGTAAAGCCGTCAATAAGAATGGTGTCCTTCCTGGATCAGCCTGTGAACCGAAGATGACAACTGTAGGTTCACAGGATACAACAGGCACGATGACTGCAGATGAGTTAAAAGAGCTTGCCTGCATAGAATTTCAGTCGGACCTGTTTATGCAATCTTTCTGTCATACAGCCGCTTATCCTAAACTTTCAGATGTGAGAATGCATAAATTCCTTTCTAAGTTTGTCGTAGAGAGGAAAGGTGTTGCACTTAGGCCCGGTGACGGCGTTATCCATTCCTGGCTAAACCGCCTTTTGGTCCCTGATACAATGGGTACTGCAGGGGATTCTCATACCCGTTTTCCCATAGGTCTTAGCTTTCCTGCTGGCTCTGGCCTAGTTGCTTTTGCAGGGGCTTTAGGATTCATGCCTCTGGACTTGCCTGAATCAGTCCTTGTAAAGTTCAAGGGAGAATTGAATTCTGGAATTACTCTCCGTGATGTAGTAAACGCGATTCCCTATTTTGCCATAAAAGAAGGATTGTTGACCGTAGCGAAAGAAGGAAAGAAAAATATTTTCAATGGACGGATAGTTGAGATGGAAGGTTTACCTGATTTAAGGGTCGAGCAGGCTTTCGAGCTAACAGACGCCACTGCAGAACGCTCTGCAGCAGGGGGAACGATTTCTCTCAATGAAGAAAGCGTGGCAAGTTATCTTAGAAGCAATATCGCCTTGATGGAAAAACTGATTGAGAACGGCTACAAAAAGGCTGATACGCTTAAAAGGAGAATAGAAGCTTGCGAGAGATGGCTGGAAGATCCAAACTTGCTCAGAAGAGATGAAAATGCCGAATATGCAGCAGTTCTTGAAATTAGCCTCGAAGATATAAAGGAGCCAATCGTGGCTTGCCCAAATGACCCTGATGATGTAAAGCTCCTTTCTGATGTGGCTGGAGATTCGATCGATGAGATATTCATCGGGTCCTGCATGACGAACATCGGACATTTCCGGGCAGCAGGAAAGATATTCAAAGGCTCAGGTTATCTGAATACCCGTGTTTGGTTAACCCCACCGACAAAGATGGATAGAGCGCAACTAATTAGGGAGGGTTATTATTCCATCTATGCCAGTATTGGTGCGCGAACTGAAATTCCTGGCTGTTCCTTGTGTATGGGGAACCAGGCCAGGGTGCGTCCTAAGGCAACGATTATATCGACTTCTACGCGAAACTTCGATAACCGCATGGGAGATGAGGCCCGTGTTTATCTAGGCTCTGCGGAATTAGGAGCTATTGCTGCTTTATCGGGCAAGCTCCCGAGCCCTGAGGAGTACTTTTCCGTCTTTAAAGAAAAAATCATGCCTGAAATGAGCGAAATCTACCGATACCTTCAATTCGATAAAATAAAAAACCTCTCGCTTGACTATTAAAGATCGGGATATAAAAAGTTTAAATGACAAATAAAATCCAAATTACAATTTCCAAATACCAAATAAGCACCCAAATTCCAATGACCAAAACTTATGTTGGTTTAAGGTTGAATGTTTAATGTTTAAGGCAAGAGCAGAAACTGGTTTAAGGTTGAATGTTTAATGTTTAAGGATTAATAACAAAAAGAGAAACATAAATACCTTAAACCTTAAACCTTAAACTAATTAATTTGGCATCTGGTTTTTGGACTTTGTGGTTTCAAGTATTTAAAAGGAGAGTTGCATGATTAGTTTAGAAGGGAGAAAAGCACTGATAACAGGCGGCTCGAGAGGGATTGGACGTGCTACTGCCATATTATTCGCCAGAGCAGGAAGCGACATTGCTATAAATTATGCCAGCAAGATAGAAGAAGCTGAAAAAGTTAAAGCGCAAGTGGAGATAATAGGAAAGGAATGTTTGGTTTTTAAGGTAGATATATCAAAAAAAGACGAAATTGATGACATGGTTGAAAAATGTATAGAGAGATGGAGCAAGATCGATATATTGGTTAATAATGCAGGAATATGGACTTATGGAGAGATAGGAAACATGAATGAGGAAGTATGGGCTAAAACAATGAGGATCAATTGCGATGGTGCTTTTTTCACTTGTAATGTTGTTGTACCTTACATGAAAGAGAAAAAGAAGGGTTGGATCATTAATGTATCTTCGACTGCTGCTGTTAGAGGGGAAGCTTTTCACTCACATTATGCTGCCAGCAAGGGAGCTTTAATTTCATTCACAAAATCCCTTGCTGTGGAGCTTGCTCCTTATAATATCCGTGTCAACTGTATTGCCCCTGGCTGGGTAGATACTGATATGTGCACTGAAGTTCTTAGTGATTCTGATTTTAGAAGGAAAGTCGAGGAAAGCATTCCTTTACATAGAATTTCCCCTCCAGAGGACATAGCAGGACCCATTCTTTTCTTGGCTTCAGACCTATCTAGGCATATAACCGGCGAAGTCTTAAATGTGAATGGGGGATCTGTACTCTGTGGCTAAAACCTGACTTGCGAAATGTTCCTGATTTTGATAATTTCTAATAGATACGCAATAAGGAGGCATTCATGGAGGAAGAAATAGGAAAAATAACTCATTATTTCTCTAAAATTGGAGTCGGTGTTTTAGAATTATCTAAAGGAAATCTACATGTAGGAGACACAATTCATATTAAAGGTCACACATCAGATTTTTACCAGAAAGTGGACTCTATGCAAGTGGAACATAGTCCTGTGGATATAGCCGAACAAGGAATGGAGGTTGGGCTTAAAGTAGAAAGCCCAGTAAGAGAAGGTGATTTAGTATTTAAAGTTAAGGAAGATTGATTCTAGCAGAGTTGCAGGTTTAAGGTTTAAAGTTTAAAGCAAATTCAATGTAAAACGTTAAACCTTAAGTTCAGAACATTAAGCCTCAGACATTGGATTTGGAGTTTCGTGTCTTGAAGGCTTGAAAAAGAAAAATTTTTCTCATGATGATTTAAACAATTGCTTGATCATTGGAAAAAAAGGAAAAAACATGAAACCATTAGAAAAGGCTTGCCCCGAAAAAAAGGAATACACGACCATTTCAGGGAAAAAAATTAAAGAGCTTTATACTCCTTTAGATTTGGCTGATTTTGATTACAAGAAAAACTTGGGTTTTCCTGGTGAGTATCCTTACACAAGAGGCATTCATCCCAATATGTATCACGGGCGTTTATGGACAATGCGTCAGTTTTCTGGGTTTGGGACAGCTGAAGACACAAATAAAAGATACAAATATCTTCTTTCTCATGGACAGACAGGGCTGAGTGTTGCTTTTCATCTTCCTACTCTAATGGGAATGGATTCTGACCATCCTTTGGCTCAAGGGGAAATTGGGAAATGCGGAGTGGCTGTGGATTCTCTGGCGGATATGGAAATTCTTTTTAAAGACATTCCTTTGGATAAAATAACAACCTCGATGACCATAAATCCTCCTGCTGCAGTGCTTTGGGCCATGTATATTGCTGTGGCTGAAAAACAAGGGGTCTCTCAGAAAGTAATCTCGGGAACCATTCAGAATGACATTCTAAAAGAATATATTGCACAAAAAACTTTTGTTTTTCCTCCAAAGCCCTCTATGAAGCTGATTGTAGATACATTGGAGTACGGAGCCAAAGAAGTTCCTAGATGGAACACTATCTCCATTTCCGGTTACCATATAAGAGAGGCAGGATCGACGGCTGTCCAAGAATTAGCTTTTACCCTGAGAGATGGGATTGAATATGTGGAGTGGGCTTTAGAGAGAGGGCTTGAAGTGGATGACTTCGCCCCCCGACTCTCATTTTTCTTTAATGCTCACAATGATTTCTTTGAAGAAATTGCAAAGTACAGAGCTGCCAGAAAGATTTGGGCAGAGGCTATGAGAGAAAGGTTTGGGGCAAAAAAACCAAGGTCATGGTGGCTAAGATTTCACACCCAGACTTCTGGAGTTTCTTTGATGGCTCAACAGCCATATAATAACGTTATAAGGGTTGCTATACAAGCCTTGGCTGCAGTTTTAGGCGGAACTCAGTCCTTGCACACCAACTCCCTAGATGAAACATATGCTTTGCCTTCTGAAGAGGCTGTCACTATCGCCCTGAGGACACAACAGATAATTGCTCATGAAAGCGGAGTGATAAATTGCATAGATCCTTTAGGAGGGTCTTATTTTGTAGAAAAGTTCACTAAAGAGATGGAAGAAGAGGCTAGACAGTACATTAAAAGAATAGATGATATGGGAGGAATGGTGAAGGCTATAGAGCTCGGATTCCCTCAGAAAGAGATTGTTGACAGTTCGTATTGGTATCAACAATCCGTTGAAAAGAGGGAGAAAATAATTGTTGGAGTCAATGCTTTTGAGATGAAACATGAACCTATCCCTACCCTCCAGATCGATGAATCTGTCGCTAGGCAACAGTTGGCTAGACTGAAAGATATCAAGGAAACAAGGAATAGTTCTCAAGTCAAGAAAAATTTGCTCGATTTAAAAAGAGCAGCCAACGACAACCTCAATTTAATGCCTTTTATTTTAAAGTGTGTTAAGAGTTATGCAACTCTTGGAGAAATTATTGATTCGTTGAAGGAAGTCTTTGGAGAATATCAAGAACCGATTACATACTAGTAATTGGTAACTAGTAATTGGAACTTTGTAAAGAGAGGAGCACTTAAATGGCTAAGAGAAAGATTAGAATTTTGATTGCAAAACCAGGCTTAGATGGCCACGACCGGGGAGCCAAAGTTATTAGTCGGGCTTTAAGGGATGCAGGTTTTGAGGTCATATATACAGGCTTGAGACGAACTCCAGGGGAAATTGTCAATACTGCTATCCAGGAGGACGTTGATGTCATAGGGTTGAGTATTCTTTCTGGTGCTCATACTGTTTTGTTTCCTAAAATCATGAATCTTCTCAAAGAAAAGGGAATAGATAATATCGAAGTCATTGCTGGTGGAGTTATTCCTGAAAAGGATATCCCTAAAATGAAGAAGCTTGGGATTTCTGAAATATTTTTACCTGGCTCTTCTACTCAGGACATAGTTAGATGGATTGAGGTAAACATACAGAAAGAATAGATGCAGTGAATTAAATAAATCTCTTGACAATGAATTTTTATTTGTGATAATCAAGGTAAATATTAATGGATAAAAAGTTTCTATCATTGATTATCGTTCCTCACAACAAAGGAAAGTTCAAGACTATCACGTTCTCTGAGAAAAAAATTAAATTTTTTAAAGGAATTGCTATTTTCTTTTTTACTGCCTTGATAATTTTTCTTGTTGATTATTTTACGATGAATGTCACACGGCAAAAATACAGAGATCTCAATGAAGAAAATGCCAGATTAAAAGAAACTATTGTTCAATACAAATATTCTACGAGTAAGCTTAAGACGACAATTGATCATTTCGAAAGCTACGCCAAGAAGTTGAATGTAATGGCTGGGCTGAAATCTCCAGATGTTTTAGAGGTAGAACCTGGGATTGGTGGAGGGGACAATGATCAAGAAATAAGCTCCTTGAATTCTCCCCCAGATAGAGAGCTAAACAGTTTACAAAGTATCCGCCAAAAAGCAGTCAAGATCGAAAATAATTTGAATACATTAACCCATTTCTTTGAGAATCAGACTTTGAAACTTTCTGCAACCCCCTCGATATGGCCTACAAAAGGATATCTAAGTTCAGCTTATACTTGGAGAAATGATCCCTTTACAGGAAAATGGACTTTCCACAAAGGAATCGATATCGCGACTAACTCTGGAAATCCCATTGTGGCAACTGCAGATGGTGTGGTCATTCAAAGAAAATATGATAAGATTGGGGGAAATACTATTAAAATCAAACATATGTTTGGCTATACCACAGTCTATTGTCATTTGAGCAAATTTCTGGCTAAAGTCGGTCAAAAAGTCAAAAGAGGAGAGGCCATTGGTTTGGTCGGAGAAACAGGAAAAGCTCGAGGGCCGCATGTTCACTATGAGGTCCGCCTCAATGGAAAGACTAAAAATCCCTACTATTATATTCTGGAAGAATAACTTTCTTCCTAATTCCATATTAAACTTCTCAATAAATTTGGTTATAAATTACTTTCTACAGTTATTGAATCCAACTCTTTTCCAAATTGAGTGAGTTTTGCGTTTTGAGCTTTCTTACTGCTTACTCCTAACTACTTAGTCCTAACTTAAATAAATCTATCCCCAGGTCTTATCTTTGCCCCTAGTGAGAAGGAATATGCGCTCATTGGTTTTTTATTTTCAGGCTGAAGATTCTCGATAAGAAAAACACTTGCGTCTCCACAGCAAACCTCGATGCCTTTTTTTTTTACGTCCAATATTTCTCCCGGGGAAGAAGATTGTCCTTTAAAAGCTTCTTTTTTTCCCTTAAGGATTTTTATCCGTTGATCTGCGAGGAAAGTATAGGCCGAGGGCCAGGGTGTGTATGCTTTGACCAATCTTTCTATGAAGATGGCATTCTTTTCCCATTTGATTCTACCGTCTTCTTTTTTTATTTTGGGTGCATATGTGGCCTGCGAATGGTCTTGTTTTTGTGGCTTAATTTTGCCTATCTTGGCAATTGTTTTTACTAAAAGATCGGCTCCCTTTTGAGCCAAGCGAACCTCAAGCTCCGAAGCTCCCTCCTCTGGATGGATATCAACTTCTTCTTTTGTTAAAATACCTCCTTCATCCATCCTTTCATTGAGCTCAAAAATGGTCACTCCTGTTTTCCTTTCTCCGTTTAAAAGAGCCCACTGTATAGGGGATGCTCCTCTGTATTTAGGAAGGAGGGAAAAGTGTACATTTATAGAGTTGTACTTTGGGAGAAAGATAATAGAACTAGGGATTATCTGGCCGTAAGCCACAACAACATTAAGGTCTGGATTGATCTTTTTTATCTTTTCAAGCGCTATTTGATCCTTTCTAATTTTAACAGGTTGATACACTGGAATATTCAAATCCTGTGCAAATCTTTTTAATGGAGTAGGAATAAGCTTTTTCCCTCTTCCTGTTGGTTTATCAGGTTGGGAAATGACAAGTTCGATTCTATGGCCTTCTTCTATAATTCTTTTTAGAGATACAAGAGCTATGGCAGGACTTCCAAAGAATACAAGCTTCATTATGGACTGCCCTTTTCTATGTTTTTTTTTAATTTTTTTCTGATAATACTTTTCTTAAGTGGAGAAAGGTGGTCGATAAATAGTATTCCGTTTATGTGGTCAATTTCATGGCAGAAAACCCGAGCGAGGAGACCTTCTGCTTCAATGATTTTTTCTGTGCCTTTCAGATCTATTCCTTTGACAACGGCTCGAAAGGGCCTTATGATTTTATCCTTGATATCAGGTACAGATAGACAGCTTTCCTCTAAAAGGGCTTCTCCTTCCTGGCTGACAATTTCAGGATTTATAAGAATGGTTAGATCCTGACGTTTCTCTCCCGCTGAAAGGTCTACGGTTATAAGTTGGATGCTATGATTTACTTGAGGCGCTGCGAGGCCTATCCCAGGAGCTGCATGCATCGTTCGAACCATGTTTTGTGCAAACTCCTCAATTTCTTTATCGATGTTTTTGATCTTTTCAGCCTTTTTTCTAAGAATAGGGTTTCCGTATGTAATAATTTGGAAGATAGATAATTCATTTTCGAGCATTTACTTCTATACCTTTATTTTAATGGAAATCTTCCGTTTATTCAATTCGTCTAAGTTAGATTGACTTCATTTGAATAAGAAACAAGGCGTGCAAGTCGTTAGGGCGCGCCTTGCCCGCCTTGCTACTTATTCTTATATTCAATAAAATTATTTTTTTCCAAACTCTGGAGAAAAAGTGATAGCCTATCATAGAGTGGTTCAATTTTTTCTCCAAATTCATCCTTTAGCCTTTTTGCCATCTCTTTTACTGTGCGATTTCCGTCACAAAGAACCCAAATATAGCTGCCAATGTCATCCAGGCTTATTTTGTAGTTAGGTTTTTTCAAGCGCGGAAGGATGTGCTGTGCAAAAAATGGATTTTTGAATTTCGGTTTGAGAAGGACGATTAATCCTTCTTCATTTTTTTTCCACTTTATGTTTTGAACTGGAATAAGATTGAGAAGATTGATCTTGGTTTCTTCATCTGCTCTCTTTTTCACAATATGTATGTTTTAGTTTTTTTTAATCTTAGATTTCTTTTTCTTCAGAAGAAGTTCCATACTCTCCTGATTCAATCATCTTCTTGTAAGGGAAGTAAATCAGGATGAATCCGAGAATGAAGAAGATCGCAAGGCCAAGCCATGGATTATTCAAGGATTCAGGCATTTTAAGATTTGCTCCCTTTAAGCCTGCAGTAATGATTCCCAGGATTGCCTGCCCTGCAATCAATCCTGAGGCAATGAGAAGGCCGATGTTTCCCGCAATTTCTTTTCCTTTTGCAGTAGGATTTTTCTTTGTAACTCTGCTATCAACAAAGTATTTTAGAACTCCTCCGAAGAAAATACAGGCCGTAGCCCTAAATGGGAGGTACATTCCAACAGCAATGATCATTGGTGAGGGAGAGCCGATGAGGATTAGACCAACACCCAAAAGCATTCCTGCGATAACTAAAGGCCAGGCCATTTCTCCTCCAACTATTCCTTGGGCCATCATTGCCATCAAGTTTGCCTGGGGTGCTGGGAGTGCATCACTTCCAATTCTCATAGTATTATGTAAAAGCTGGAGGGAAAAGGTCAATGTTAAAGCCGCAGCAATGACGCCGATCAGTCCTCCTATTTGCATGCGCCAGGGAGTTCCACCAAGAATATGACCGACTTTCCAGTCTTGTATCATATCTCCTGCCACACCAGCCACACAACAGACGACTGCGGCCACGGCTATTACAGCTGCAATGCCCGAACTTCCTCTTTGTCCCATTAGAACCATCATCAAAGCAGCAATAAGCAGCGTTGTTAATGTTAAACCAGAAATCGGGTTTGACGAAGAACCGATGATGCCCACAAGATAACCAGCTACTGCTGCAAAAAGAAGCCCCATGACTATCATCACCAGAGCAGATACAAGAGAAGAACCTATGCTGCGCGTAAATACATTGTAGAGAAAGACCATCGGGATAATTAAAGCAATAATGGCGATTATGATGGAAGGGAAAGGCAGGTCTTTATCAGTTCTGATCGTTTCTGTTGTGCCTTCAGCCTGAACTTTTCTGACATCAGTGATAGATCGGCCGATTCCCGTGATAAGGCTTTTTCGCATCTTGAAGAGTGTGAAAAAGGCGCCCACAAGCATGGCCCCAACTGCAATGGGTTTAATCTGGGCATTGTAAGCAGAGGCGGCCATATCAGTCCAATTCCCTTGAAATTTGGATACAATGTCACCAAAATCTCCACTTATAAAAAGAAGTATAGGCATTAGAAAGAGCCATCCAAGTACTCCTCCAGAAAAAGTCAAGGCTGCTAGTTTTGGTCCGATGATGTAGCCCACTGCGGTCATAGCAGCATTTGCAGCCGGAGATTCTATAAACATTCTCCCTTTTATTTGAGCAGTTTCAGGAGTTTTATATTTTAAAACATTATCACTGTCGATATAGCTGATGCGCGATAAGCCGGGTATCTTGAAAACAGTTCTTACATATGGTTTTATAAGTTGGATACCGTTTTCGCTGGTAAAGAATTCAATTAATCCTCCTAACCCCATTGCCCAGAACATATAAGCTGCTTGTGACCCGCCTTTCTGTCCGGTTTTGACCATTTCTGCACAGGCAACACTTTCTGGAAATGGGAGCTCGGCATCTTCAACCAGTGTGCGTCTGACAAGTATGATGAAAAACACTCCGAGGATTCCTCCTACAAGCATAAGAATGGAAGATTTCAAGAGATCAAATTTTTGCCATATAGGCTCACCAGTTGCTGGATTAATAGCCAGAAGAAAAGCGGGAATTGTAAATATGGCTCCCGCGGCCAGGGCTTCTCCGACTGCGCCTGTAGTTCGTGCCAGGTTTTCTTCCAGTATTGTTCCTTTGAGTGGACGAAGCACGGCCATAGCTATGACAGCTGCAGGAAAAGTGGCTGCCACAGTCATTCCTACAAGAAGGCCCAAATAGGCATTGGCAGCACCCAAGACTACCGCCATTATTATCCCTAAAAAAATAGCCTTGAAAGATATTTCTTTCATGGATTGTTCAGGGGATATGTAAGGTTTGAAAGCCTTGTCACTCATTTAAACCTCCTTCAGGCAGATATGACATTTTTTTTTGAATATATATTTCTCGATGATAAAAATCAAGAAAAAAAAGGGCTTTGCAACTTTTTATATGTGAAAATGGAAATTTTATTGCGTGAAAAGAAAAAATGTGTTATAAAACGTGTAAATAGAGAAGGATAGAGATGAGTTTGATTAGCTGGCTTAAAGAAAGGCTGTTTTGCGATATAGCTATCGATTTAGGCACAGCAAATACTCTTGTTTTTTTAAAAGGAAAAGGAATCGTTGTTCAGGAGCCTTCTATAGTTGTTGTTAATAGGCAGAATGGAAGAGTGGAAGCTGTGGGAAAACGTGCTAAGGAGATGTTGGGAAAAACGCCGAGTGGTGTTTCGATAATCAAGCCCATGAGAGATGGTGTCATTGCAGATTTTGAGGTAACGGAAAAAATGCTTGATTATTTTATCAAGAAAGCTACAGACAACCGAGGTTTTTTGCTCAGACCAAGAATAATCATTGGAATTCCCACAGGAATAACTCAGGTTGAAAGACGTGCGGTTAAAGACGTTGCCTTAAGGGCCAAAGCTTCTGAAGTTTATTTAGTGCAGCAGCCCATGTCAGCCTCTGTTGGAGCTGATCTGCCCATATCCGAACCTACAGGGAATATGATTGTTGATGTCGGAGGCGGGACCACTGATATTGCAGTCATTTCTCTTCACGGCATTGTCTTTAATCATGCCATTCGAATTGCCGGGAATGAAATGGATGAAGCTATCATCCAGTATATTAAGAAGAAATATAATTTGCTGATTGGGGAAAAGAGCGCAGAGCAGGTTAAAATACAGATTGGCTCGGCTTATCCTCTGGATGAGCCTATGACTATGGAGATCAAAGGGAGAGATTTGAGGGAAGGTATTCCGAAGACTTGTGTTGTTGATGACCAAGAGATAAGGGAGTCACTCGAGGGAGTTATCTCTGCTATTATTAATGCTGTTAGGATAGCGCTTGAAAAAACTCCTCCTGAGCTTTCAGCGGACATCATTGACCGTGGGATCGTTTTGACTGGAGGAGGGGCCCTGCTAAAAAATTTAGACAAGAGATTGCGAGAAGAGACTCAACTTCCAGTTTTTATTACCGAAGATCCTCTGACTACAGTTGTTCTCGGTGCAGGCAAGATGCTCGATGATTTAGATCTATTGAAAAAGATTTCTCTAATCTAACCAATTTAATTTTATGCCCTTTCTCTTGAAAAAGAAAAAAAGCCTAACAATTCTTGCAGTGCTAATATTTTTTCAACTCATCTTGATTTCTATCCAAGTTCCTTTAGACAGAGAAGAAAGTTATTTTGAAAAAGCTATATTTTCAATTTTTTCGCCTGTTCAGCATGGAATAGTTTATTTTTTCCAAAAAATCGGCAACATCTGGAAAAATTATTTTTACCTTCGCAATATTCAAGATCAGAATGAAGAGATGAAGAAAGAGATGTTTTTTCTGCTACAGGAGAATAATTTGCTCAGGAATGCTATGCAAAAATATAAAAGTGAGAAGGAAATCCGTGATACTCTCTCAAAAATTCATAAGAATATTTTGCCTGCTCGGGTCATAGGATTCGATGCCAGTAATTTTTATAAATCTGCAACAATAAATAAAGGTGCTTTGGATGGAATAAGAAAAAATATGGTTGTGCTCGATAAGCACAGTAACTTGGTAGGAAGAGTCATCGAGCCCATATCGTTTAAAGAAGCAAGAATCCAATTGGTTACTGATAGTGAGAGTGGAATTAGTGTTTTTTCTCAGAAGGAAAAGGTTCCAGGTGTGCTGACCGGGGATGCAAAAGGACAGTGCTTCTTAAATTATATTGAGGTTACTGATGAAGAAGTAAAAGAGGGAGGACGCGTTATTACTTCTGGTTTTGATGGCATTTTTCCTCCCGGAATCAATGTTGGTGAGATTTTATCCGTAATTCCTAGTACATCTCTCTTCAAAACAATTAAAGTTAAGCCTTTTTTCGAAATTCGGAATTTGGATCATATTGCTGTAATCATGTTAGATATAAATGAATTTTTTTAAGCAAGATTTTAAATGAGAGATTTTATTGAGATTGCTCTTGGAATTGTTATCGCCTTTATCTTTTATACAGTTCTGGCAAAGATTTCAATTTCTCTTATCCAGATTTTTAATGTTTTTAGTTTGGTCATTATTTACTTTGCTTTAGATAAAGGCGAGATATATGGTGCATGTATTGGGACTTTTTGTGGCCTTATCCAGGATTCCTTCTCCTTAGGAGTATTTGGTGTTGCGGGCATAGCCAAAACGATTATGGGATTCACAGCTGGATATATTTCCAGAAAAATCAATGTGCTTCCTTTGAGGAAAAACTTTCTCTTTATATTTGTTTTGGTAGGCTTTGAATTGCTTCTCTGGGCTTTACTTTATTCATTTATATTTTCAGAAACCATAAACACTGGAAAAGGACTCATCTTTTTTCAGCCTTTAAGCACAGCTCTTCTTGGCAGTGTTCTCTTCATTTTAATACGGAAGTTTAAAAACCTTGCTTCTAAGCAAAGTAAATGAAAAATAAAAAAATTTATGAAGATCTCTCCTCAATCCTTGGAAAAACGAAGAACACACACATTTACGTTCATATAGTGTTCGTTGTTTTAGTGTTATTTTTTTGGAAGATACAAATTCTTGACCACCAAAAATATTGGGAAAAATCTGAAGCAAATAGAATTAGAGAAATAATTTTACCTCCTCAGCGAGGTCTCATAAGGGACAGAAATGGCAAAATACTTGCGAAGAATGTCGCTTCATTTAAAGCATCAATAATAAGAGAAAATTGTAAAAATTTTGAAGAATCTTGCCAAAAAATTGCTCGTCTTTTGAACCTTGAAATAGATGTTCTGAAGGAGAGAATCGATAAATACAAATCCCTTCCTCGTTTTCGACCTATTGTGATTAAAGACAACCTAACTCTAAAGGAAGATGTGGCCCGAATCGAGAGCAGACAACTGGAATTGCCAGAACTAGTCATTCAAGCAGATCCAAGAAGATTTTATCCGTATGGAACTCTTGCAGCTCATGTGATTGGTTATTTACAAGAGCTGTCTCAAAGAGAAATAGAAGCTGATGAACATAAAGAAAGACGGCAAGGAGACCAGGTGGGAAAAACAGGGATTGAAAAAGAGTATGAGGCTCAATTGGTGGGAACAGAGGGTCAGTTAATAGAAATAGTTGACAGTTTAGGAAGGAGTAAGGGAGAGATATCCAGGCGAGAACCTGTTCCAGGACAAGATGTTTGGTTGACGTTAGATTTTGATCTACAGAAGAAGGCTGAAGAACTTTTAGAGGGGAAGGAAGGGGTTATAGTGGTTCTAGATGCTCGGACCGGGGAAATTTTAACATTAGCAAGTTATCCAAATTTTGATCCGAATAAATTCATCAATCGATTCACTCCCAAAGAGTGGCTTGATTTAGTCAACAGCCCAAAATTCCCCTTGGAGAATCGGGCTATCCGAGGGCTGTATTCTCCTGGTTCCATTTTCAAACCAACTCTGGCTTTAGGAGCGCTGGATTCGAGTATCATAACCGACAAGACGCGTTTTTTCTGTAGTGGATCGATTAAAATATACGGGCATCCTTTTTCGTGCTGGTTTAAACCAGGTCATGGTGCAGTAAATCTTTACGAAGCGATTCAGCATTCATGCAATATATATTTTTATCAACTGGGTAAAAAAATGGGCATAGAAGAGATTGCACGCTATGCAAAATTGCTTGCTTTTGGCTCAAAAACTGGCATAGATCTGCCAGGAGAAAAGGAAGGGCTAGTCCCTGATCCTATCTGGAAGAGAAGAGTCAAGAATGCTCCCTGGTATCCTGGAGAGACGATTTCTGTTTCTATTGGCCAGGGTCCAATTTTAGTTACTCCTCTTCAAGTTGCTACTCATACGGCTATTATTGCAAACAAGGGAAGCAGAATTACTCCTTATTTGTTTAAAGGAAAAACTCATTTTCCAAAAGGAAAAGAATGGCAATCACATCCTGGAGAGAGAAATCCTCTCAAGATTAAAAATTCTTCTTACGAAAAAGTTATAAGAGGCATGTGGAAAGCAGTCAACGAGCAAGGTACTGGAAGAGCTGCCCGGATAGAAGGATTTAACGTCTGTGGAAAGACAGGCTCGACTCAGCTAATAAGTACTAAAGGAGCAGAAAAGCTTGCACAGGAAAAGATAGAAATTAAAACTCATTCCTGGTTTACAGGGTTCGCTCCGAGAGAAAACCCAAAAGTGATAGTGACCGTACTTGTAGAATACGGAGGCATGGGCGGAGTGACTGCGGCTCCCCTTGCAAGAGATTTATTTAGCTTATACAGAAAAAAATATGATTGATAGAAATCAAATTAGAAATATCGACTGGATTCTGATAGGTCTCTTGCTTTTAAACTCTGTTATCGGAATTGCCATTATTTACAGTTGCTCTTATTATTTGCCTGGAAACTATTATCTAAAACAAATCTTCTGGATTTTTTTAAGCCTTGTAGCTCTCTTCATATTTATTTCTATCGACTATAATATTCTTGTTACGTATTCTTTTTATCTCTATATTGTTTTTATTGCTCTGCTTGCTGGGATTTTATTTTTTGGAAAACTAACAGCAGGAGCCAAGAGTTGGATTAAGCTACCTTTTTTCCAAGTTCAGCCCTCTGAGCTTGCTAAGATTGTAGTCATTCTTCTTTTAGCTCATGTCTTTTCTGAATATAGAAGAAATCATTTGTCCTGGTGGACAGGATTTTCAAGTATTGCCATCATCTTTCTTCCTATTCTTCTTGTAGCCCTACAGCCAGACTTAGGAACTGCATTAACTTATATACCTATTCTTATTGCATCACTTATCTTGGTTGGATTAAAGAGGAGAACCTTAATATTTTTATTAATATTTTCTTTATTCCTAAGCGTTGTTGGATGGAATTTCTTTCTTAAAGATTATCAAAAACAAAGACTAACGACACTCATTTCTCCCAGTAAGGAGCCATTGGGATCAGGTTACCATGTTATTCAATCAAAGATTGCCATAGGATCGGGAGGGCTTTTGGGGAAAGGTTATAAAAAGGGGACTCAAAGCCAATTGAGGTTTTTGCCTGCCCGGCACACAGATTTTATATTCTCTGTAATCGGTGAGGAGTTTGGTTTCATAGGAGTGATCTTTTCTTTATTCTGCTACTTTTTGTTCCTTTCAAGACTATTTCAATCAGCCATAAAATCCAGAGATAGGGCTGGAGTGTATATTGTTTTTATGGTGGCAATGATGATTTGCTGCCAGTTTTTCATCAACGTTTTGATGACAATCGGGCTTTTTCCTGTAGCAGGAGTTCCTTTGCCTTTGTTGAGCTATGGAGGTTCTTCTCTTCTTACAAGTTATTTAGCTGTAGCCCTAGTCTTAAATGTCAAGATGAGGAGGTTTGCTAATGTATAAAATAAAATCAAGACAAGCAAGACAAATAATATGCAAGAAAAGAAACTGTTAGTCAGTTATTCGGTTAGTCTGTTTATCTGTTAAAAATTTTAATTAAAATAACAGACTAACTGATTAACAGACTAACTGATTAACAGACTAACTGATTAACAGACTAACTGATTAACAGACTAACAGACTAACAAATTAACAGACTAACCCAGGATAGTTTTGAGTTCTTTATTCTCACTCCTTACTTTTTCTTAAGTCTCAAGGTTAAAATATTGTTTTTCTTATATTTAGTTTGTTGTTTGCCCTGGCCGCCTTGCACGCCTTTTTGTTAAAGGGTAATATACAGGATACAGCAAAACAAATGATCAAAGAAATTGATCTGGAAAATATTTTAAAACAGGTACAGAAACCTGGCCGCTATTTGGGAGGGGAGTGGAATGAGATAAAAAAAGATCCTCAGAGTGTTAAAGCGAAAATTGCTCTTGTATTTCCAGACATTTATGAAGTCGGGATGTCTTATCTCGGTCAGAAAATTCTTTATTTTGTTCTAAATAATCACCCCTCGTTTCTTGCAGAAAGAGTTTTTGCCCCCTGGATAGATTTTGAACAGAAACTTCGAGTCAAGAAAATTCCCCTTTTTTCTCTTGAAAATAAAATTCCCCTTTTTCGATTTGACATTATAGGTTTTTCTCTTCTTTATGAGCTTAATTATACCAACATCTTGACCATCCTTGATCTCGGTCAAGTTCCTTTCCTCTCTTCAAAAAGGAACCTTGATCATCCTCTTGTTATTGCAGGTGGATCAGCAGTTTTTAATCCAGAGCCTGTTGCTGATATTTTTGATTTATTTCTAATTGGAGACGGGGAAGAAGCTTTCCTGGAAATAATTGATAAATATATGACCCTTAAAGAAGAGTTAAAAGAAAAAAATGCTGTATTTAGAGAGCTCTCCAAAATTGCAGGTGTTTATGTGCCTTCTTTTTACGAGCCTTACAGGCCTGACAACTCTCTCCTTCTGGCTGTAAAGCCAACAAAAAATATGCCTTCTAGGATAAAAAAAAGAGTTCTTTTTCCCTTTAGTAAAGCCCCTTTTCCTGAGAAGATTGTTGTTCCGAATATTAAGATCATATTTGACAGGGTGGCTGTTGAGGTTGCAAGGGGCTGTCCGCAGAAATGCAGGTTTTGCCAAGCTTCAAGCATCTATTTTCCTCCCAGAGTAAAAAATCCTTCTTTTGTTCTGGAAAAGGTTCTGAACAGCCTTCGATCAACTGGCTATGAGGACGCCTCTCTAGCGTCTCTTTCTATAAGCGACTATCCTTATCTGGATAGAATAGTTGAAATCTTGATGTGTGAGCTTGAGAAACAAGAGATTTCCCTCTCATTATCTTCATTGAGGCCCAAAGGCTTATCCTCAGGAATTACCAAACATATTATCAAAGTGAGAAAGACCGGTATTACATTGGTCCCAGAAGCAGGAACAGATAGATTGCGTTGTGTCATCAACAAAAATTTTAAAGACAAAGAGATTCTGGATGCTTCCATGAATGCCTTTTATCAGGGATGGAAATTGCTTAAGCTTTATTTCATGGTTGGTTTGCCTACAGAAAAAGATGAGGATTTAGAGGGAATTGTAAGTATGATAAAGGAGATCATAAGGATAGGTTATAAGATTTTAAAGAAAGCTCCCCAAATCAACCTCAGCGTTTCATCGTTTATTCCAAAGCCGCATACTCCTTTTCAATGGCTTGAAATGGAAGAGGAAAATATATTAAAAGAAAAGCACAGATTTCTGAAGTCCAGGCTGAAAAAATATCCCTTTGTAAAGTTTAAAGAACACCCCTTCAAAAATTCCCTCCTGGAGGCTGTTTTTTCCAAGGGAGACAGGAGTTTAACAGGGGTTTTAATCAATGCCTGGAAGAATGGGGCGAGATTTGATAGCTGGGGCGAACTTTTTGACTTCAATATTTGGAAGGCGGCTTTTGAATCTGAAGACATTGATTATCGAATTTTCCTTTCAGCTTTAGGGAGTGAGGCTGTACTTCCTTGGGACCATCTTGATATAGGTATTAAAAAATCTCATTTGCTTGCAGAATTGAACAAGGCCCTAAGAGAGAAGCCAACTTCTTCCTGCCTTAATAGGGAGTGTGCCAAATGTCAGAGTTGCTCTTTATGGCCCTTGTATGAGAAGAAATTTGCCGAGAAAGTGCAGATTTTTCCAGAGGATCATATTCTCATAGGGAAAAAAACGGAGAATGTGTTCCGGTATCGAGCTTCTTATTCAAAAAGAGAGAATGCTCGATTTTTTTCTCATATAGACTTAAACAGTATCATCCAACGAGGCGTGCGGAGAGCAGGCATTTCTGTTATGTATTCCAAGGGATTTCACCCAAAAATGATGATTTCTTACCTGCCCGCCCTTCCATTGGGCATGGAGGGAAAGGCCGAGTTGCTTGAATTCAAATCGCAGTATCTTTTTGAAGAGAAGGAATTTATTTCCAAGATAAATGATTTTCTTCCTTCTGGAGTTAAATTTTTAGGCTTAAGACGGCTGGAAGATTTTGAAACTTCTTTAAATAAAGAAATAAAAGCAATGGTTTACTCAGTGGATTTGAATAATGAAGAGATGAAAAATGCTCTTGAAGCAATCTGCAAAGAGATGAATCTATCATCTAGTGACGGCAAGATTGTAAAAAAGTTAGTGGATGACTTTTTAAAGGATTCAAAGGATAGCTTTATTGAAAGGATAAGAGTCGATAGAAAAACTGAAAAACTTTTTATTACCTTGAAATATACTTTCCAAAAAGGCATCCGCCCTCAAGAGATTGTTGAGGGAATTTTCCGAATAAAGAATCCAGTTTTTCATATGGCGAGGGAAAAAATCCTGTTAGAAAAAAATCATTTAAATTGACACAGGAAAAATATTTGAGTATAAAACTTGATGCAGATTCAAGACAGAATTAATATCGAATAAAAGCAAATTGCAAAAAAGGAGGAAAAAGTGATTGATTTTAGTTTGACCGAGGAGCAGAAGGCTCTTCAGGAGATGGCTCGAGAATTTGCCGAAAAAGAAATGAAGCCCAATGCCGCAAAGTACGATAAAGGGGAGGAATTTCCTGAAGATGTCATGAAAAAAGCTTTTGAAGTCGGCTTCCTTACCTGCACAATTCCAAAAGAATATGGAGGGGGAGGTTTGAATGATCTTGATACTATTATTATAAGTGAGGAATTGGCAGCAGGATGTGCTGGAATGTATACTACAATGATGGTCAATGCCTTAGCTTATACGCCAATTATTGCTTTTGGTACCGATGAACAGAAGAGGAAATTTCTGACCCCTCAGACAGAAAAGATGTCTTTTGCTGCATTTTGCCTTACTGAGAGAGAAGCTGGTTCTGATGCTGGCGCTCTAAAAACTAAGGCTGAAAAAGTTGGCAAAGAGTACATAATTAATGGTTCTAAATGTTTTATTTCAAACGGAGGGATTGCAAGCTTTTATGTTGTTTTTGCAAACTCTGCTCCTGAAAGAGGACTTCGAGGCATTAGCGCTTTTATTGTGCCTCGTGAGACTCCTGGAATAACTGTAGGAAAAGTTGAGGATAAGATGGGTCACAGGGCTTCTAATACAACAGAGCTCTATTTCGAGGATGTGAAAGTACCTGAAGAGAATCTTTTAGGAAAAGAGGGGATAGGTTTTATAATAGCGATGAGGATTTTAGATAAAACAAGAGCTCCTGTCGGAATTGGTGGAGTGGGGGTGGCAAGAGCTGCTCTTGAATATGCCATTGAATATACAAAAACAAGAATCCAATTTGGCAAACCTATAGCACTCTTTCAGCATAATGCATTCAAGATAGCACAAATGGCTATGGAGATTAACGCTGCTCGACATCTTGTGTGGCATGCTGCTTGGTTGCTAGACCAGGGAAAACCTTGTGGAAAAGAGTCTGCTATGGCCAAAGCTTATGGATCTGATGTTGCTATGAAGGTAACAACTGAGGCACTTCAGCTTCTTGGCGGGTATGGATACATGAAAGATTATCCCATGGAAAAACTGATGAGGGATGCGAAACTTCTCCAGATTTATGAAGGGACAAACGAAATCCAGCGCCTGATCATATCACGAGAAGTCATAGGACCAATTAAAAAGTAAGTAGAGAGAAGAAACTGCTATACTGTCATACTGACTAAACGGACCTAACGGTCAAAACGGACTAACGATTGATAATATCTATTAGATCTTCTTCCACAGATTTTTGGGGTGTTTCGATTATTCTACCTCTTTCTTGGCCGTTTATATAGACAATGAAGGTGGGTACTTTTTCGATGTTTTTATTCATTTGATATTATTCTAAATGAGAGGGAATTTTTTTAATTTTCTTCTTCGAAATATTCAGGAATGATTCCGAGAACTTCGACACCAGCACCTCTAGCTATATCGATTAGTTCGATGACTTTGCTGTAAGGGACTCTTGCCTCAGCTCTGATGAATATTGTTTTATCCTGACGAGTAGAGTATTGTTGTCTGAGCCAATCAAAAACTTTATCAAATTCAAACTCTATCTTGTTGACATCTACTTTCATGTTTTTATGCAAAGTCATAACTAAAAGGCCTGGTGGAGCTGCACCGGGCTCAGATGTTGTCTCAGGAAGCTTGACATCTATTCCCTTCTGAACCATTGGAGTTATTACCATAAAAATGATAAGCAGAACCAATAGGACATCGCATAAGGGAACGACATTAGGTTCAGCTGCTTTACCCATTCCATCCTCCTTGATTTTTACATTAATTAGATAATTATTCTATGATAAACCTTTAAGACTTGTCAATGTGAAAATTTGATTTTTTTCTCGTTGACGCTTATATTTAACAAATAAACAAAGGAGGAAACATGAGGGAATTAAAAGTAGAGGTATTAGACATTAAAGAACGCTGTGGAGCAAGACATAAAGCAGGGGATTTCTTTTTTATAAGGGGCAAAGGAACGATTGAAATTCCAGCGGGAAAGAAAGTCTGCCTTTATGCTTTAAACAGCCTTTTTCCTTTCCTAACAGCCAAGCAGAGGGAAGATGAGTTGCCACATGATGATTGGATTGCCGAGACTGAAACATTATGTTGTCCTGACCCCAAAGGCGTTGTATTCAAAATAACCTCTTTAACCTAAACCGTCTATTCGGTCTATTCCGTCTATTGGGTCTGTTCTGTTTTTTACCTTAAACATTAAACCTTCAACCTTAATACTTAAGAAAATGGTGAATAGTAAATGGTGAATGGATTTTTCGGCTTACGACTTACGGCTTACGTTAAAAAGGATGGCACGAGCTTCATAGACGATTACAAAAGCCAGAATAATAAGGATGATGCTTACACATCCTAAAAGATAGCCTCTGTTTTTAAAGAAGTGATATCCTTGGTAAAAGAGAGCAGCCAGAGTTGTTAGCAGCATGAAGTAAGCAGGATAAATTGTGAATTTTTTAGGTCTCTTGATGCCCACAAGATAAGAAGAGACAACAATTAAAGCAATCGCTGCTACAAGTTGGTTTGAAGCTCCGAATAGGGGCCAGATGGCCTTATAGCTTTCGGTTGCTCCTAGAATTGCTGCAAAAACGAGAATTAGCGCTGAAGCCGCCCATCTGTTTCTAAAGAAAGGAGCCTTTTTACCTAAAAGCTCCGAAAAAATAAACCGGCCAAGCCTTGTACCAGTATCAAGTGAGGTAAGCACAAAGGCATTAAGCATTACCATGCCAAAGAAAGAGCCGATAACTAGAGTGAGCCCTGGAAGTGAAGAAACTAACTTTCCGTACCCTGTGGCGAAAGCTTTAATAGGGTCCCCAACAGAAGTCATCAAGTATTGAAGGCCGAATTGGCTTTGTACTGCAGAAGGGTCCCAAATTAAGGCACCCGAAGCAATGAATATTACAAGACCAGCAAGGGCCGCTTCTGTGATCATGCCTCCGTATCCGATTAATTTTCCGGAGGATTCATCTGGTAATTGTTTTGCAGTTGTCCCACTAGCTACGATAGAATGGAAACCGGAGATAGCACCACAAGCAATAATTACAAAAAGCATGGGCCATAACGGTCCTCCTTTACTTGTAAATGATACAAAAGCAGGGGCGTTTATTGATGGGTTGGAGACTATTAAGCCGAGATAACCCAGACCAAGCCCCAAGAAGAGAATCCAGGTGCTAATGTAATCCCGGGGCTGGAGGAGAAACCAGACCGGCAGCGAAGAGGCGAAAAGACTGTAGATGATCAAGATGTAAAACCAGAAATTCTGGCCGGACATTCCGAATATTTGAGCTGGGAGCTCTACAGGGAGCAAATCTCCAAAATAAATAAGCAAGAAAAGAAGGAAGAGGGCTAAAACTGTTCCAACCAAGATATTGATGCCTTTTTTATATGTAAGCCAGCCAAAAATCATGGCTATAAAGATCAAACCAAAAGTGGGAATAACTATTTCTGGCTGAGAGACAAGAGTCTGAGAGGCAACCACAGCAAAAACTGCAATGACCAGAACTAAACTTAACCAAAGGAAAACAGAAAAAATGATTTTTGTCCGTATTCCGAGCGTTTTTTCTGAGATATCTGCTAAAGACGTGCCTTTATTCTGAACAGAAGTCATGAGCGATGTATAATCATGGACTGCACCCAGGAAGACGCTCCCCAGGGCAATCCAAAGGAGCGCACCAAGCCAGCCAAAATAGAGGACTCCAAGTAATGGGCCTATAATAGGGCCTGCACCAGCGATTGAAGAGAAATGATGGCCAAAGAGGAGAGACTTTTTTGCAGGAGAATAGTCTATCCCATCATATGATTCTCTGGCAGGTGTGGGTCGACTGTTGTCAATTTTTACTACTTTTTTTTCTATAAAGCTTCCGTATATTTTATAGCCCAGAATAAGCCAAAGAATGAGAATAGCAGCAATGATTAGAGTACTCATTTTTTTCCGTACTATTTTTTCGTTTTAAAAATAAGATAGGCTACCATGCTAAAAAAAGCAGCTAAAGCTATAAATTCACCAACATTACCTGGCCAGACAATTCCAATTCCTTTTGGCTTTGCTTTAATAATATATGCATATATTGCGACCAAAACCATGGCGATTCCTTCTCCTGCAATGAACCCTGAACCAAGGAGAATCCCTTTTTCTTTTCTTTTGGTTTTAAGTTCTTCGTTTTCACCTGCTCTTTTTTCGGTTAATTGCCTGACAATTCCTCCAACAAAAATAGGTGTCATTGTAGAGAGAGGTAAATAAATACCTACAGCAAAAGGAAGAGAAGGAATTCCTAGAAGTTCTGCCATAATGGCAAAGGATCCTCCGATCAAAACTAGTCCCCATGGGAGGTTTCCTCCAAGAACTCCTTCAATGACGGTTTTCATCAGCATAGCTTGAGGGGCAGGCAAGGTTTCTGAGCCAAAAGAAAAGGATTCTCCCAAAAGCCATACTGCTGCGGCAATGGCAAAAGCTGATGTCAATACTCCAATCAATTCTGCAGTCTGCTGCCTTTTGGGAGTAGATCCAATTATATAACCAGCTTTAAGGTCTTGAGAGATATCGCCAGCAATAGAAGCGCTAACAGCGACAACTGTACCTATTGTGAGTGCTGCGACTTGTGCCAGTGTATTTGTCCATCCCAGGGCATAAAACAAAAGGCTTGTGCCGAGAAGGGTTACGATTGTCATACCTGAAGTTGGATTTGAGGTTACTCCTACCAATCCAACAATTCTGGATGAGACTGTGACAAAGCAAAAGGCGAAAAAAACAATACAGATGGCGGCTATAAGACGAAAAATAAGCGATGTATCAATACCAATGATTTGTGGAGCCAGAATTAATATAGTTGCTACAATGAGTACTCCGGTGCCGAGAACTGTGATAGGAAGGTCAGTCTCCGTTCTTTTCCTCTGTACTCGACCATTTTCCTTGTTCAAGCTGAAATCTTTAATGCCTATCTTCAGCGAATTGAACATAGTCGGTAAAGACTTGATAACGGTGATGATTCCAGCTACTGCTACAGCACCGGCCCCTATGACCCGTATGTATTTATCCCAGATTTGTTCTGCAGACATTTGAGCGATGGGCAGGTCAATTTCAGGGAACATAGGTATGTTTAAGTTCTCCCCAAAATAAGCTATTAAAGGAATAATTCCGAGCCAGGAAAGGAGTCCGCCTGCGACCATAATGCCTGCAATTCTAGGCCCCAGGATGAAGCCTACACCAAGTAATGCTGGCGTAGGTTCTCCACCGAGTTTTGCTTTTTTTAGGATAGGAATATTAAGAAAGATTTTATCCGGCCAGAGATGCAAAATTTCAACACAGCTTTTAAAAGCTGCACCTATTCCCAATCCGAGAAATACATTTTTTGCTTTTGCTCCTCCTTCATCTGCTGAGATCAGAACTTGAGCAGCTGCAGTGCCTTCTGGATAGGGGAGAACCCCATGTTCTTTGACAATCAAAGCTTTCCTAAGAGGAATCATAAAGAGTACCCCAAGAATTCCTCCAAGGAGTGCTAGGGTCCCGATTTTAAATATGCTTGGGTTAAACCCCCAAAGGAAAAGTGCAGGAATAGTAAAAATGATGCCAGAAGCAAGAGATGAGCTGGCTGAACCTGTAGTTTGGGCGATATTGCAGTCCAAAATTGTGCTTTTTCCGAGGATTGGAGTTAAAACTCTGAATACAGCTACAGCGATGACTGCAAGCGGAATTGCCGTGGAAATTGTCAGCCCAACTCTTAAGCCTAAGTAGGCATTGGCAGCGCCAAAAATGACACCGAATACAGAGCCGATAATAATAGCCTTAAGAGTAAAGTCTTTGAAAGATGTTTTATCAGGGACATATGGTTGGAATTCTGACATTTTATATATCCTTTCCCTGGTTTTAAAATATAGAGCAGTCTATCATATAAAGTCACAGAGTTCAAAAGGCAAATGTAAAATATCAAATAGGAAATCTTTAGAATTGTTGTTTCACAAGATATGCAACGATAAGCGAGACTTTATTTTCTAGGCCTCCTATAGAGAATATGGCTACTTTCTGTGAATTTTTACTTAAAACGGAAGTCATTCTCCGTTATTCTTGTCTTATCCATTTATCCTAAAGTTTCAACAGCCCTTTTATTATCACTGGTTTTAAACACTAAGAGGGCCTTGCCTACTCCTGCAGTTGACCCATAGCAATACTCAACGTCAATCACAGCATTCGCGAGGAGAGTACCTATCTCTGCCCCTGCACCTATTCGGTCGTCTATTTGCACTGTAACCACCTGGTTGGATTTAACTTCATATCCTAGTGCTTTTAAGGAGTTTTCGGCCTTTTTACAATCAGAAGTTAAAAGGAGAAAAATTCCCCTATCCTTTTCTGAATATGCACAAATTGCTTTTAAATTTACCCGGGCATTAGCTAAAGTTCCCAAGACTCGCCCCAAAATACCAGGTTCATTAGGCGTGATAACATAGAGCTCAGTTTCTTGTTTTACATTATGCACTATTTTCCTCCTCCTAAAACTGAATTATACCAAAATCGATCTTTTATTGACAAAGAAAATATAAAAAATTTATTCCCTAACTTATAATAGATCGCAGAAAAAAGCTCTTTTTTTTCTTGACAAATTATTCATTTTATAATTAATTAATAATATAAATTTAATTATTTCATTTTGTTAGCCGAAAAAGGAGGCCGGGATGAAAAATAAAAAACTGACATTTTTGGTTATCAGTGTTTTAATCCTTTTTTCTTTAAGCACATTCGCTGAAACAAAGAAGCTGAAACACATAGGACGATACACGCTTGTTCGCATTAAAGGAGAAGTTCCCACAGCTGAAGTTATGAAAACTCTCCTTGACAAATATACAGGAGACATAAAGTACGGATTTGACTTAGCCGGATATGGAGATTTATTCCTTCCCTTTCTTGATCAGATAAAAGCTGCTTCTTTTAAAGAAGAAGAATTAGCTATCGGGGATAAATTGATGTGGATGCTCTTTCGTTCCCGAGGTAAAGTAAAAATTGTTGAAGATCTCGAGTGGGCAGGAAAAAAAGCTTTACCAGTTTTTTCTTTTATTGTAAAAAAGGGCTATAAGCATTATGAATTAATCATGCCTAAACCTTGTGGGAACATTTCCCTTCGTAAAGTTGAAGAAATAATTCCTGATGCGGTCTGTGATATTAAAGTTGTCCCAGTAAAGGCCAATATAAACGATCCCATTTCTGTAGATATGAGCGGCACTCAACATGCAAAATCCATGGAAGTAGAAGTTTTTAATCCTGAAGGAACGAAAATTGCTGCCAAAGCATTAACTCCAGATTCTTCTAAATGGCAAACCAAGTTTGATAAACCTGGGGAGTATAGTTTTAAAGCAAAAGCAATTAATCTGGAGGGAAAACCTTCTACAAATGCTTGTGAGGCGAAAACTTACATTAATTTCCCTCCAGTTTGCAGGCTTGTGGCTTCCTGTCTTCCTTGTATAAATTATGTTGGAAGGCCAATTACTTTTGATGCTTCAAATTCTACTGATGTTGACGGGGAGGTGGTGAAGGCCGATTTTGAGATAACTGATGCTGCGAGCAATGTGATCGATACATATTCGGATGCTGAAAAGCCCTTTAGTTGGGATAAGATTTTTGAAAAACCAGGAATATATACAATAACAGCTGTTGTTACTGACGATTTTTCAGCCATGTCTCAACCTGCTAAGATTGATCTTGAAGTTACTCAAAAGAGATTTTTTGTTTTAGTTGATGCAGGTCATTTAATTGCCCGAGGTAGCCATGGTCCATATATTGCTGGCCGAATTGGAATATTTTATAAAATCGTTCCTGATAGGTTTAGCTTTATCCTTTCTGGAGGAGGGTCTTTAGCTCTTAAAGGGGAACCGTGGAAATCTTTCTTCATGGCCAATGCACTTTTCAATGTGCATGCAGGCGCTGCTTTCTTTGGGGCTGGAGCAGGTTTTTCGACGAAAGTGAGAGAAACGAGAGAAACAGATGTAGAACTCGTTGCTAATATTGGATTTGATATATTTGATAATTTTTCAACAAAAGGGTCCCTGTTCTTTGAGGGCCGTGGTCCTATTGGAAAAGATAAGTCATTCTCTGATCATCACAAATTGATGCTGGGTTTCAGATTGATTTTTTAAGCCTAGACAAGATAAAGTTTGCAAATCATTAGACCAAGGATTCAATCCTTGTAGTTTTATATTTGGTGTTTGGAATTTAGCGAACTCTTTCTTCGATTTCTATGTAAGATTTCTTCCCTGATTGGATTGAATTTTATTAGAAGAACTTTCCGAGCTTTGTGATTTCGTCATTGTAATATTTTCGGTAAAGAATTTCCCACTCTCTGCTTCCTTCTTTAATTGACTTTTTCTGAGACTGGATTTTTTCCACAGCTCGTTTATCTATTAAATCGTAGAGATTCATCTCTTCTTCGACACTTCTCACTATAGTCAGTCTGATTTCGTTAGGTTCATCAAGGAATTCAACCTGGTCGTTTCCGAATAGGAAGTCGAGAATTTGGCGAGCAAAAAAATTGATTTTTTCTCTTGATAATCTGATACTCACAGGACGATGTTCCTTTCTTTTGCTAGTTTTGTCTTAATCATTCTGAACATCGTCTGATATTCAATGTTTTCTTTTCGGATTTTTTCCATATATTGACTGAGGATTTCTCTGACTTCTTGATCAAGCTTATCTTCTTTTTGGAACTCTTCTATTATAAGATTTTCAAGCTCTTCAATGAGCTTAGTCTTCTTTTCAACGATAATTTTTTCTTGTTTTATTAGATTCCGTACAATGGCAAACGCCATATGCTCAATTTGATTTTTGTTTAATCTCATTTCTCATTTAAAATACAATACCTTATGCTAAAATTCAAGGATTGATTTAAATTCTGTTAATCTGTAATTCAGAGAGAAGGGGAAAGATTTTTTATATTTTACTGAGTCACTGAGTTACTTATTCTTAGAAGATAAATAAAGGAAATAAACAAAGCCACCCGCACAGACTACAAAGACAAAAATCATAAAAAGAATAGCTTCAAGACTCATTGTTATTCAAGAATATTTTTTTGTTCTCCAGCGAGAAGCAATTAATTCCTTTTTTTCCATAGTCAATACTTTACTGAGTAACATCCTTAGAGTCAACGACTAAAAAGGGATGAAGGCATTTTTTTTCAGGAATTTTTTTAGCAAAAGCAAGAAGTTTTCCTTCGTAACTGAACATCCTGAAAATGTTTTCTCTTTTTTTTGTGATATTTGATAAAGAAGCCCTTGGGTAAACAACTTTTAGGATGTTGTCATGAAAAATCATACTGCCGTTTTTCACTAAGGCTGAACCGGTTTCTTTGAGGATGATTTTAGGGAATTCGGGAAGGAGTAGTTCTAGAGGGATGAGAAATTCCTCGATCTTATTTTCTTGAGCCAATTTTTTTGTTTTATCAAGGGTAAAACAATCCTTTATATTAAAATTTCCAACTTTTGTTCTGGTAAGCTGGGAAAGATGAGCTCCACATTCTAAGTTTTGTCCAAGGTCATGTGCCAGAGATCGTATATAGGTTCCAGAAGAGCATTTTACTTTGAAATCAATAAGAGGAGGCTTGTAGTTAAGTAGGTGGAAAAAATGGATAAAGATTTTGCTTGTTTTTAGTTTAAATTCTTTGTTTTGCCTAGCTAATGCATAAAGAGGTTTTCCCTTATATTTTTTAGCAGAGAAAGGTGGTGAAACCTGGATTATCTCTCCTTTGAATTTTTCTATCAGCTTTAAAAGCGATTTTTTATCAGGATATTCATTTGTAACTTCAGAGGTGGGTTTCCCAAAGGAATCATAAGTATCGGTAGAAAACCCCAATTTTATTCTTCCCTTGTAAACTTTGTCTGCTCTTGAGAAAAAAGGAAAGAGCCTTGTGGCTTTTCCTACAGCAATCATCATGAGGCCAGTAGCCAAAGGGTCAAGAGTTCCATAATGACCGACTTTCTTTTTGTTTAAAATTTCCCTTATTTTAATAACGACATCATGAGATGTACAGTTTTGGGGCTTATGGATAAGGATAAGTCCATCCATGATTTACTGAATTCAATAAATTTACGTGTCTTTACTTCCCTGATTTGTGCCGAATTTTCTCAATAAATCAAGAACTTTATCAGGAAGTTCTTTCACTAGTTTCTCATGCTTTCCGGAAACCGTAAATCCTGCAGCATGAATGTGGCCGCCCCCTCCGAAGTGCTCAGCGACTAAAGCAGCATTGGCCATCCCTTTCGATCGGATGCTGACTCTGAATGTGTTGTTTCCAATTTCTTTGAAAAACAAAACCATATTTACACCTTTGATAGAACGGACTAGTGTTGTGATGTCTTCTGTATCAATTACCTTAAGATCAAGATGATCTAAATATTCTTTAAACATTGTGATGACGGCAATGTTGCCTTCTTTGTTCATCTCCAGAGTGGAGAGGACTTGACCTAGTAACTTAATTTTTTCTGGAGGGTTGTTGTTAAATAAAAGATCAGAAACATTAATCGGCGTTGCTCCATGATTGATTAATTTGTGACAAACTTCAAAAGATTGAGCCGTAGTATTAGAAAACTGAAATGAACCTGTGTCTGAAACAATTGCACAATAAAGGTGATTGGCTATTTGGGAAGTGAACTGAATATTTAGATTTTCTCCAAGCATGTAAGCCATACAAGCAACTGCAGAAGCCTCTGGATCTACCCAGTTAATGTCTGCATAGTAATCATTGGAATAGTGGTGATCAATATTTACTATGAAATACTTATCTAGATTTTCCTGACCTGACCGGGAGACATTAGCACATTCGAGAAGAATAGCCATATCAAAATTTTGGGGAGATATTTGTCCAATTTTAATTCTATCGATGTCAGGAAAATGATTGACGGGGAAAGGAGTGACGTCCTTGTTTATGATCGCCATGTCTTTCCCAAGTAGTTTCCCCATGAAATAGAGAGCAAGGCTTGTACATATAGAATCGCCGTCTGGTCTCAGATGAGAAGTGATAACGATTCGCTGGCTTTCGAGAATTTTTTTGCTGATTAAGTCAACCATTTTATTTTTCATTCTTTCTTAAGCTTTCTATTAACTTATCAATTCTTTCTTCATGATCGAAAATAGGATCAAGATAAAAAATTAGCATGGGATTATACTTTAATTTTGTTTTTGAGGCAATAGATTTTCTCAGGTAGCCTTTTCGTTTATTTAAATGCTCAAGAATCACATTTTTCTGTTCGAAACCAAAAATGCTAAGGTATATATAGGCAGTTTTCAAATCTTTACTCATTTCTACTCTTGTGATAGTGATCAGGCCTTTAGACGGATCCTGGAGGACTTCAACAAGTAAACGGCTTAATTCTTCTTTAATTAAGCTAGCAACTCTTTTTTGTCTCCGACTTTCATTCATATTGTTATAGCAAGACACATTTTGTTGAAAGTTTAATGTTGAAGGTTTAAGGTTCTCTTACCTTAAACATTAAACCTTCAACCTTTAACCAGTTCTCATGTTATTGCGGGGTGCGAAGTACCGTTTACCATTACTATTTCTAAAAATACTGTATCTCTTGATGGAGGATTTCGCCGTCTATCTTTTCTTCTACATCTAAAATGATTTTGTGGAATATATTTTCAACCACTCTTTTTAGATTATTAAGGGAGACTACGCCTATTTTTGACCTTTGCCATTTGTTCTGATAATCTAACTCAGCAAAAGCTACGTTATATTTTTTCTTTAAGCGATCTTTAAGGCTGTTCAAGGTTTTTCTCTTTTCTTTCAAGGAATGAGAGTAGGGGAGGTAAATCTCTAAAGTAAGAAACCCTATGACCATTGAAAAACCAAAAATGCCAGAGACTAATCTGGCTTGACTATTTCGGTATTAAAAGCTTCTATAGTATCACCCTCTTGAATGTCCTTAAATTTTTCAAAACCTATACCACATTCATAATCTTTATTTATTTCGGCAACATTTTCCTTGAGATGTTTTAGAGAGGAAATTCGTCCTTGATGGATAACCTCGTTGTTTCTGATTATTCTTGCTTCTGCGTTCCGCATAATTTTCCCGTCAAGAACTAAGCAGCCTGCTATGACTCCTACTCGAGGAATACGGAAGATTCTTCTTACTTCTGCCCTTCCCAAATAGGTTTCTTTAAGAGTAGGTTCAAGAAGACCACTCATGGCTCTCTTTATATCTTCAGTTAAATGGTAGATAACGTTGTAGCTTCTGATTTCCACGTTTTCTTCTTTTACCAGGTCCAGGATTTTTTGGCTAGGTTTGGTATTATAGCCAATAATGATTGCATTTGATGCTGATGCGAGGAGAACATCGGATTCAGTAATATTTCCTGAAGCAGAATGAACTATTTTTATTTTAACCTTATCAGTGCTCAGGTTGGGGAGGATGTCTGTGAGAACCTCGACTGAACCATGGACATCGGCCTTAATAATGAGGGAAAGTTCTTTAACATCTCCTTCCTCAATACTTTTGAAAAGTTGGTCCAGCGTGAGATGTTCTGGTGTCAGCGGTTCTTCTTTTTTAATAAGAGATAGCCTATGTTGGGAAATCTTTTTTGCTGTTTCCATATCTGAGACGACCTGGATATAATCTCCTGCAGAAGGCACATCAGAAAAACCAAGAATTTCTACTGGCATGGATGGTTCTGCTTTTTTCAACATTCTTCCATTTTCATCAAAAAGGGCTCTTGCTTTACCAAAACATGTTCCTGAAATAAAAGCTTCACCCTTATTGAGTATGCCATGCTGAATGATGATAGTGGCTACTGGGCCTTTTTTAGCATCTAAACGGGCCTCTAGAATAATGCCCTGGGCTCGTACTCTTGGATTTGCCTTGATTTCAATGACGTCGCTGAGGAGTAGAATCATTTCCAGCAGCTCCTCTAGATTTGTTTTTTCTTTGGCAGATACTTCAACGCTAATAATGTCACCTCCCCATTCTTCTACAGTAAGGCCCTCTTTTGACAGCTGTTGTTTGACTTTATCTTTATCAGCATCAGCTTTATCGATTTTGTTAATAGCCACTATTATAGGAACTCTCGCCGCCTTGGCGTGGTTAATTGCTTCCCTTGTTTGAGGCATAACTCCATCATCTGCTGCAACTACCAGTATGACGATATCCGTTAGCTTTGCTCCTCGAGCTCGCAATTGAGTGAATGCTTCATGGCCTGGAGTATCGATGAAAGTAATGAGCCTCCCTTTATGAAGAACTCTATAAGCGCCGATGTGCTGGGTTATACCGCCTGATTCTTTGCCAACCAGATTGGATTGTTTGATTGCATCCAGTAGAGTGGTTTTTCCGTGGTCTACATGCCCCATTATTGTGACGACTGGAGGTCTGATCTTTAATTCTTTTTTTCTGCTTTCTGCCTGAATTCGGCTTTCTTCCTCAATAGATACAATTTCTATCTCGAGATTAAAGACTTGAGAAATTACGTTTGCTAAAGAATCGTCTATAATATTATTAACACCAATTACGAATCCTTTGGCTTTAAGCTTCTCGATAACATCTTTGGATTTAATGCCAATTTTTTCTGAAAGTTCTTTTAAGCTCATATCCTCCCTAATCTGAGTTTTTTTGGAAGGACTTTTTGCCGTTTTTTTGGATTCTTTGGCTGTTTTGTCTTTTCTTTGTGTTTTCATGATTAATCTATTCTCCGAATTCAGTACCTGTGATCGTTTTCTTGTTTGATTTCTATTTTCCAACCTACGAGCCTTGATGCAAGCCTGACGTTGATTCCTTTTTTGCCGATGGCAAGCGATAGTTGATCTTTTGAAACAATAGCCTGCATTATTTTTTCTTTTTTATTCAGAATAAACACTTTTTCTACTTTTGCTGGACTGAGAGCTGCTTTGGCGTATGTTATTGGCTTTTCCGACCATTCGATGATATCGATTTTCTCTCCTTGTAATTCTTTACTTATGGCCAGGATTCTGTTTCCTTTAACTCCTATGCAAGCACCAATGGGGTCTATATCCTTCTCTTTTGTAAGGACAGCAACCTTTGCTCTTTCTCCGGCCTGTCGGATAATATCTTTTATTTCAATATTTCCGTTTGCTATTTCTGGAATTTCTAGCTCCAGAAGTTTAACCAAAAAATTTAGATCAGTTCTGGATACAATCACTTGGGGTCCTTTGTATTCTTTTAAGACTTGTATGATAACAGCTTTAATTCGATCACCCCTCCTGAAATCTTCATTCCAAAGCTTTTCCCTGTTAGGGAAAAGAACATCTATCTTATTCACTTCAACAATCATGTTATTGTTTGGCTCAAATCTTCTTAAAACACCTGTTACTATTTCACCCAGTCTAGGAGCGAACAGGCCGTAGATTTTTTCTTGTTCCGCGTCTCTGACTTTTTGATAAATAACCTGTTTGGCAGCTTGGGCTGCAATTCGGCCCAAAGTCTCTGAAGGAAGAGCAATCTCGATGTAATTTCCGATTGTTGCGGATGTATCTATTTTTTTTGCCTCTTCTAAGGAGATTTCAGAGGCTAGGTTTTTCGGCTTTTTACATATTTGCTTGATAGTATAGACCCGCAGCTTACCCTTTTCAGGTTGAAAGGATACATTTATTTTCTCATCGTTGGAGAAGTATTTGGCAGAGGCTACTTGGAGAGATTCCTTAATAGCATTGATGATGACACTTGTATCTACACCTCTTTCTTTGCTAAGCTGAAGAATAGTACTCCTCACGTCTGTCTTCATATTTATCTGCCTCAAATATAATTATAACAGGTATATAAAGAGGCGTGAATTATAACTAATATTAGAAATAATATCAACAATTTAGACACAATTTAGACAGCTAGTCAGTTAGTCAGTTAGTCTGTTAGACAGTTAGTCAGTTATTTTGATTAAAATATTTAACAGACTAACAGATTAACAGATTAACTGATTAACAGACAAACAGATTAACTGATTAACCGATTAACTGAAATTAGTTTTGAGTTTTTAGTTTCTTTTATATTATCAGTGGGGCAAAAACCAGGCTGACTACTGCCATAAGCTTAATCAGGATATTCATGGAAGGGCCA
>DAOVDU010000111.1 GCA_030669305.1 Candidatus Aminicenantota bacterium | reverse complement strand
TACCAATTTCACGTTGAAATTGCCTTCCGGCGACCATCTTGATCTTGTATTCCGGTATAAAATCATAATCCATTGTTATAACTTTAAGGCGTGGAGCATTTCTGAAATCTTCCGCTTTTGTTGTCAAATAGTAGCCGGAATCCGTTCTGTCTCCAGGAACAGAGGAGGAAACCGTAGCTCCAGTAATGGAGGGATTCTGAAGAAACCCTTTCTTAATGGCCTCGTAATCTCTTCTTAAATGCCCCAAATTACTTTTAACACGAAGAATAAGTTTTTGTTCTAAGTCAAATCCCAAAGCCCGTCCTTTCATGAAATTGAGTTGTTTAAAAACAGTAAGGGCGCAGATGACAAGGAAAATAGAGATGGCAAACTGTCCAACAACAAGGAACTTTTGCACTGTGGCCCCCCGGGATGAGGAAGCCAATTTCCCCTGAAGAACAGATACAGGATTAAAGGCAGTGAGGATTAGGGCTGGATAGCATCCAGATCCAATGGAGACTAATAAAAGTAATCCAAGTAACGAAAGAAGCACTGCTGGCTGTTTAAGACCGGCTAAAGACAATTCCGTGCCTGCCATCTGGTTAAAAGGGAAGAGCAACAAGGAAATCAGTCCAAAAGCCAGAATAAAGGCAATGAATGTGATGAGGAAAGATTCTCCCAGGAATTGCCAAATAAGCTGCCGGCGCTGGGCTCCGACAACTTTGCGCAGGCCTACCTCTTTGGTTCGGGTCGTGGAAAGAGCGGCAGACAGGTTGATAAAATTCATGCAGCCGATGAGCAGGATCAGGGAAGCAATGATGGAATAAATATAGAGATAGTACCAATTGCCGGGGGGGTCGATTTCTCTCAGATGGTGGGAAAACATATGGATCTTGGTCACAGGCTGTAGGAATAACTCATACAGATCCATTTTCCGATTGTATTTTTCAGAATATCTCTGAATCAGAAAATTGGAAATCCGTTGGATCTGCTCCTCAAAATCCGCGACATCTGTATCAGGAGCCAGTTTCACATAGGTGTATTTTGGTTTAGGGTTGAACCAATCTTCTTCAAAAGAAGACAGGTTGCTTCTCATTGTCTCCATGGACAGGAGCATGTCGTATTTCAGATGAGTGTTGGCAGGTGAATTTTTTGTTATACCTGTCACCTCGAAATCCTGGAGCTCTACAGAACCAGTATCATAGTCAATCTCGATTTGAAGTGTTCTTCCTAAAGGGGCTTCTTCCCCAAAATGCTTTTTTGCCATTCCTTCTGTTATAACAACGGTGTTGGGATTTAAAAGAGCTGTTTGAGGATTTCCTTGAATAAAAGGCATGTGGAAAAGTTGAAAAATGTCTTTGTCCGCAAACCAGATGCGGTTTTCGAAAAAACGCTTATCGCCTTGGACCACCAGGACGTGGCTTGCGTTCTCATAAGGAGGAACCACCCTTACTGCTTGTTCCACCTGCGGATAACTTCTCATTAGCTCAGATCCCAATGGCCCGGGGGTTGCCACAAACCGGAATTCCCCGACGATGTTTATCCTGTGAGTAGCCACTCGATAAATGCGGTCTGCATCGTTGTGAAAAGCGTCATAAGATAGCTCATTGGTCACGTAGAGGATAATCACTGCACAACAGGCAAGTCCCACAGCCAGGCCTGCAATATTGATGAGGGAATAGATTTTTTGTCGCTTAATTTTTCTAAGACCGATCTTAAGATAATTTGAAAAAAGTGGCGGCAGCCAATGGCTCTTTTTCCAGGGAGGGTGTCCGCTCAGATGCCTGGTGTTTGTTTTGTAATATTCTGCGCCAATGCTTCTTGCATCTCCAATTTTATTCACTGCCTCTTCAAAAGCCTTTGTCTCTGAGAAACCAAGAATTATCAGATAGTCGATTTTATCTCTGAGATGGCACTCCAGTTCCTCCTTGTAACCATCTTCCAAGGCGCTATTTTTATTCAGGGTTTTCCGCCAATGTTTTATCGCCTTTTCAAGATCAAACATTCGAGGCTCCATTTTTAGTCTTCTTTTCTCTTTTTCTATCAATCAAACAAAGGCAAAGGTTGCCACAGTCTGGAGAGTACTTTGTTGACACTTATCCATTGTTTTTTTTCCATTTCAAGTTCTTTTTTTCCTAATTCAGTTAGCTTGTAATATTTTCGTCGTCGTCCATTCTCGGATATTTTCCACCGGGACCTGATGAAGCCTTCCTTATCAAATCGATGGAGGACAGGGTAGAGCATCCCTTCTGACCATTCCAGGGTCCCACCAGAAATTTGGATAACGTTTTGGATGATCTGATAACCATAGATTTCTCCACGGGAAAGAATGGAAAGGATCATAGGTTTTGTTGAAGCTGCCATTAAGTTTTTTGATACCATTTTAAACTCGCATACCTAATATATCTAGGTATTATACATAGAATATTTAGGTACGTCAACAACTAATATTATTCTCCTTCTATAAAATGGTTCACTCAGATAATCCAGGAAATGTCACGAAATATACACATCCCTCGACATAATTTATTTGTAGTCACCCACCTAGAACAAATATCCTATCCTCTCCCTCAGGCGGCTTTCCTTGGATGAGGCGCAAGGGCAGGTAGTCTATCAGTACGGCAAGCACAAAGAGTGAATTCTTATGTTTAGATAATATTTCGGATGATTATGATAATGCCGGATATTGATGAGGCCACCAAGACTGCTGGTCGGATAAAACCTCGGTCAAGAATCTTCGCTGTACGACTTGATAAGAAAAAGCCAAGGATGACTCCAGGGAACATTACGAGCGCTACTTGAATCTCTTTAAGGCCAAAGCGGCCTATAAAAACTAGTGAGATGAGGGAAATAATCGTGCCGAAGACAAAAATTCCAGAGAGTGTTCCTCTCAACCTGGGCCCTTTTTCCCTCTGATAGACCAGAGCCATCGGGGCTCCACCGATCGAGGATGTGGTTCCCATAAACCCTGAAAACGTTGCGGCTCCAAAGATGTTCCCTGGAGTCAGAGGTAAATCTATACCGGCAATACTGATTGCTACCGCCAACAAGACCATGGCACCGAACAACATTGAAAGACTATCATGAGGTACTATTGTTAGTAAAGCGGCACCAATGACTGCTCCGGCAATTCGTCCGGGAATTGCCCATTTCAGACCCTGCACATGAATCGCATGGTGCTCCCTTAATGATATTAAAAGTGTGAGCATTAGACCTGCAAGCAAGAGCGGGGCGGGTATGAAAACAGGATCAATCAAGATGAGTAACGGGACTCCTATAAGGCCCAGACCAAAACCGATTGATCCCTGCAGGGTTGCTCCTATTGTCGCAATCCCAAAGGCCATTATTGAGCTAAATAGATCTAATGGGAAATCCATGAATTATTTATTTCAGGGTAGTACTTCGGGGAACGTCCCCAATTACTTGACCCTATTTCTTAGAAATACTCAACCTATGACTTTTTTCTCTTGTCTCAAACTTCCTCAACAAATCCAGCTGATGTTCATCCCATTCTTTATTCTTTAAAATTTTTGCCAGAACGTAAACATCCAGGTCTGAGACTTTACTCAACTTGCCGATGCTTTGCAAGATTTTAATCAATTCTTCTCTCTCTTCTGTATTCTTACCAGGGAATTTTATATATTCATATTGCTTAACAGTGATTTTGTTTTCAGAGCCAAATACAGCCGAAACCCCTTCCTTTGCACAAAATGCAATCAACGCTTGCTTAAGCTTCTCCAGCTTCTCCTCAGCCTCTCTCCTGTGTTCGTCAAGCTCTCCCTTGATCCTTACATACTCATCAACCAGCTTCAAACCGGGATCATTGAGATATTCATTCTCAGGCTTTTCTTCTAGCTGAACTTCATGTTTCCACATAGGACATATTCCTTTATACAAACACCAATCGCAAAGCCCAGAGACATTCGCAAGAAATTCCTCAGCCGATTCAATCTTTTTGATCTTTTCAAAAGTTTCTTTCCTCAGGGTTGCAAGCTGCTCTTTTGTTCTATAAGAATCCATCTCTTTATCAAACGCCACATAATGCCATACCAGCCGGACTTTCTTGAAATCTTTAAACTGCTGCCTGACCCATAATGAGTACACAGCAAGCTGCCGGTCTTGATCAAGTTCCTCCTGCTTTGGCAAAGAAGAACCAGTCTTATAGTCATGCACTTCATAAACACCATTACCCATGTCCATTAGCCTGTCAATTCTAATATGGAATTTATATTTTCCTTCTTCATCTAAGGCCAAAAAATCTGTTGTTTCCAGGCCGATAATCCTGCCTCGATCGAATGGCTTGTGTCGCTTATAGTAATCGGAAAGGCACCTCTCCCCTATTTTTCGGTAATTTTCCTGAGTATATTCTTTTTTGACTATTACGACTGAGTCTTTCCATTCTTCTTTCCAGAGTTTGTTGTAATATGCTAATAATTCCTCCAATGACATCAACCTCTCATACTTCTTGTCCCTGTAGAGCTTTTCCAGTGCTTCATGCACTCTTGATCCTAGAAAAGTTTCGACCGTGTCCTCTGCCTCCACCTTTATTCTATCGATATAGGCATATTTATACTGGAGAGGGCAAGTCTCAAAAGCCACTATTTTTGAATGGCTGAATGATGGCATTTTAAATTCTCCATTAATAGGGGTCGCGTCTCAACATATGACATTATATGTTATCCATAATAAAGAATCGGTGTAAATGTCAAATGTTGATACGCGACCCCT
>DAOVDU010000093.1 GCA_030669305.1 Candidatus Aminicenantota bacterium | reverse complement strand
AGTATTTTACCTTCATACATTAACCCAACCCGGTGGCATCTTTGGGCTTCATCCATGTAAGGCGTTGTAATTATCAGGGTAACTTCCTGTTTGTTTAACTGGAAGAGAAGATTCCATAATTCTCTTCTTGAGACCGGGTCTACACCTGTTGTGGGTTCGTCTAAAAGAAGGATTTCAGGAGTGTGAAAAAGGTTGCAGGCCAGGGCGAGTTTTTTCTGCATGCCTCCTGAAAGATTTCTGGCCAGCCGGTCTTCAAAAGGAACGAGGCCGCTGAATTCCAGCAGTTCTTTTTTTCTTTTGTCAAATATTTTCTTCGGCACTCCATATATATCAGCAAAGAATTTCATGTTTTCAGAAACGCTTAAATCTCCATAGAGGCTAAAATGTTGGGGCATGTAGCCAATTTTATCCTTAACGAGCTGGGGGTTTTTTACCGAGTCAACTCCCTCAATCTGAATTGAGCCGGAGTTTGGTTTTAGGAGTCCGATCATCAGGCGAAGAAGAGTTGTTTTGCCTGCACCGTCAGGCCCGATAAGCCCGATTATTTCCCCCTTATCTATATTCAGGCTGAGGTTATGGATAGCTGTGATCTGATCAAATTTCTTCGTGATATTTTCAATTTTTACAGAAATCATTTCAACCCGATTTTCTATTTGGTTTAAGGTTTAAAGTTTAAGGTTTAAGGTTTAAGGCTTTTTTAACTAAACTTAGAACCTTAGACCATCTTTATTCTTGCCTTCAACCTTCAACCTTAAACCATCTTGCGGCTTACGGATATTATTACATCTACAGGCATGCCCGGCTTCAGGTATCGTTTGTCGTTTTTAAGATAAGACTTGATCATGAAAACAAGCTTAAGCCGTTCTTCTTTTGTTTGGATGTTTTTAGGAGCGAATTCCGCTTGATCTGAGATGTAATCGACCTTTCCTTTAAAGGGTTTATCCGGAAAAGAGTCGCAGAAAACTTCTACTGAGCTTCCGATTATTATGTTTCCGATGTACTTTTCGGGCACATAAGCCTTGACGTAAGTTCGGTTCAAATCAATCAGGCTGAAGAGAATTGTACCGGGAAGAACAAGTTCGCCAACTTCGACATGCCTTATTTCAAGATAGCCTGTGACCGTGGAGATGACTTTTGTATCCCTAATTTGTCTCAGAAGAAATTGTTCTTGGGCCTTGAGGTTTCTAATTTCTGCCTCCACCATTTCAATTTCTTCTTTTTCTCTTCCGCGTAACATAAGTTGATAATTTTCCTCAGCGCTCTCATATTGTTCAAGAGAGAATTTCAATTTTAAATCAGCCTGTTCTTTTTGGTTTTCAGAAACAGCCCCTTCCTTGAAAAGTTCTGCCATCCGCTGCTGGTTTTTTTTGGCAAGTTCCAGTTCTTTTTCCGCAGCTTCAAATTGATTTTTGGCCATAGCAATGAGCTCTTTTTTTGTTCCTTTCTTAAAAAGCCGCAGTTTAGACTGTGTGCCTTCAAGTCCTGCGCGAATCTGATTTAATTTGATTGAAAGTTTTTCGTCATCTATAAAACACAACAGGTTTCCTTCTTTGATGAACTGGCCCTCTTGTACGAATAATTCCTTGACTTCCCCTTGTACTTGGGACCGTATTTCTATCTCAATGGCCTCTATCAATCCTGATACTTCCAGTGTATCAGGTTTTGAGATTTCACTCTTACAGTTGAAGGAGAGTATTTGAGACAGGAAAATAATAAAAACAAAGCAAATATTTACTGATATTTTCATTTTTATCCTCGACTATCAATTGAAACTTAAGATTTTTTCATTTTATTGTCAAGAAGAGAAGTAGATATTGTAAGATTATTTTACATTGCAACCAAATTATACTTTGTTTCGTATTTACTATCTAAAGGATTTTATTCAACGTGTTCGACAGTTTACATCTTATATGCTAAAAATTCATCACTTTTCCTGGAGGAGATTACTGTGAAAAAAAACGCTTTTTCAAGGGTTGTACTTACATCAATTGTAGTGATGAGTTTGACTTTAGGCAGCTTTGCTGCAGATTCAGATCAGACTGGCCAGGAGAAGGCGCAGGAAAAACCGGCTGCTCAGAATTACACGGTCACACGTGCTTCATCAGAAATAAAGGTGGATGGTGTACTTGATGAAAAGGCCTGGGCCGATGCTGTTGTAATAAAACTTCCATTCGAGTGGCTTCCCGGAGATAACATTACGCCCCCAGTCGATACAGATTGTCTTGTTACTTTCAGTAAAGATAATTTCTATGTCGCATTCCGGTGCTATGACCCGGACCCGTCAAAAATACGTGCGCACCTCATGGACAGAGATACTACAGATACACTTATCCAGGATGACCACATCGTCATTATGGTTGATACATTTAACGATGAGCGGAGGGGATTTCAATTCAGAGTAAATCCTCTTGGTGTTCAGGCAGATGCAAATTTCAGCGAGTTGGAAGGCTATGAAGATTTTTCATGGGATGCTATCTGGAACTCAGCAGGGAAAATCACGGAATGGGGATATGCGATTGAGATTGCCATTCCTTTTAACCAGCTGCGCTTCCCCAGGACTTCTGATATTCAGACCTGGGGATTTAGCGCTGAGCGTTCCTATCCCCGGAATGTCCGCCACCGCATAACATCTCATCGGAGAGACCGCGACATTCAATGTATCTTATGCCAGCATAATAAGATAATCGGAATTCAGGGAATCTCCCCCGGATTAAACCTGGAGTTTGACCCGACATTAACGGCAATCCGAACAGATGCAAGAGAGGACTTTCCCAAAGGGTCAATTGAGGCAGGGAAGATAGAAGCTGATCCTGGCCTGACTGCCCGCTGGGGAATCACCCCAAACCTGATTCTCAATGCTGCGATTAATCCCGATTTTTCGCAGGTTGAGGCGGATGTGGCTCAGCTAGAGGTGAATACAAGATTTGCCCTCAAATACCCTGAAAAAAGGCCTTTCTTTCTTGAGGGGGCTGACTTTTTCCTCACTCCTTTTGAGGCAGTGTTTACACGAACCGTGGCTGACCCGGACGGAGGACTGAAGCTTACAGGAAAGATTGGCAAAAATGCTGTGGGCTTTTTTGGCGCTTATGACAGAATAAACAACCTGATTTTTCCTGCAAACCAGGGTTCAATGTCTGCATCCATAGACCAGGATGTCATGAGCGGTGTATTCCGTTACCGAATGGATGTAGGGAAGAACTCTACTGTAGGTGTTCTCTATACAGGCCGGACCGCAGAAGACTATTTTAATCATGTGGCTGGTTTTGACGGTTTTTTTCGTCTTTCAAAGACAAAGTCTCTTCGCTTACAGTATCTTCATTCGGAGACAGAATACCCTGAGGATATTTCTCTAAAATATGGCCAAAGCATGAATGCTTTTGGTGGTGATGCGTTCAAAGCAGAATTTTTCCACTCGGGCAGGAACTGGTATTATCTTGTCACCTACGATGATCTCAGCCCTGCGTTTCGTGCCGACTACGGTTACATTCCCCGGGTGGATATGCGGAGCATCGCAGGGTTACTTAACCGTATGATTTGGGGGAAAAGAGACGGTTGGTTTAACCGGATTGATTTTGGGATTGATGTTATGGCAACCTATGACCATGATGGGAACCTTACAGACCAGAGCATCAATCTAGGCGGAGCCTATACTGGTCCTTTACAGTCTTCGGTCAGAATTATGTATACGAGGTTTCGAGAGCGTTATATAGATGAATTATATGATTTAGGCCGCTTTATATTTATTTCCGAGCTTAAACCTGCTGGAGGCCTTCGTTTTAATCTTGTGGGTCTATATGGAGGAAGCGTTGATTATCAAAATGCAAGAAAAGCAGATGCCTTAACTCTTAGACCGTCTGCTGAATTGAGCCTTGGGCGACATATCAACATAAATCTCCAGCATTCCTTTCAGAGGCTTTCTCTTAAAGGGAGTGAAATTTTTCAAGCTAACCTCACTCAGGTGCGTCTCATCTATAACTTTAATGTCCGGACATTTGTTCGCGCAATTGTTCAGTACCTGGATGTTGCCAGGAATACTGATCTTTATTTATCCCCGGTAACGCCTAAGACTCAGACGTTTTTCACCCAGTTCTTGTTTTCTTACAAGCTCAATCCCCAGACAGTTGTTTTCATTGGCTACTCTGACAATTACTTAGGAATGACAGGAATAGATATTACCCAAACCGACAAAACCTTTTTCGTTAAGCTTGGCTATGCGTGGACAAAGTAACTCAAAACTCAAAATGCAAAACTGATACAAGTAAGGAGTGAGAAGCAAGGAGTAAGGAGCAAGAAAACTCAAAGCTAAAAACTCAGGATTATCTCGCATTTAGTTGCAAAAATGAATGCCTTTATTTTTAGAATGTCATTCCTGCGCAAGCAGGAATCTAGAAAAAGGCCTTGGAGGTTACAAGTAATTGAAAAAGAAAATCAGCCATAGGTTGATTTATATAAAAGTATATGAATAAAAGAATATGCAGATAGTCCTGGATTCCTGCTTGCGCAGGAATGACAGCTTTATTATATGTCTCTTCTATTATCTTTCAACTGAATGGGAGATGAACCAAAACTCAAAACTAATACAAGTATGGATAAGTAGAGAGGAGCGAGGAAGCTCAAAACTGAATGTCGTAAGCCGTAAATCGTAAGCCGTAATCCGTAAGACGAAAGCTGAAATAATGGTTTAAGGTTGAAGGTTTAAGGTTTAAAGCAAGACGCTCGCGACGACAAGCGAAGTCCCCCATTCTCCCCCAGTATCCCTTCTCCCTGTCAATCCTTTTTTTTAAAAAAAAATAAATAAGGAAGGCAACCTTTTTCACTTCTGTTTCATCTTAATAGAGAAGGAAAAAAATAGGATGTTTTGTCAAGAAGCCGTAATTACTCAAATCTGGCCAAGAATTTGGTATAGAAGTTATGCTAAAATAGATTTACACTATCAAATCATGGGTCAAGAAGAAAAAGGTCGAAGAATAGGAACAGGTTTCAACAGCTCTGATTTTCTCATTGAGCTGATAAGTCGCAGCCGTCAAGGTGATTCCCAGGCCATTGAGGCCATTTACGAGCATTTCAAGACTCCTCTTTTTGGCCTAATCTACCGTTATACGTATAACTCTGCTGTTGCCGAGGATTTACTGCAGGATATATTCATTAAGATTTTTACCCGCATTCAAGACCTGGAGAAAGATGAGGCGTTTGTCGGCTGGCTTTATCGCATCGCTGTTAACACCTGCCTTAGCTACCTACGGGACAGGAAGAGATTGCTTCAGAAAACCATCTCTTTGAATGAAGTTGAGGGAATTGCTAATGGGAGAACGTTTGATGCTCCGGATAGAATGATAAACAAACCACTGGAGGATGCTATACAGAGCCTGCCGACAAAATTGAAAAGCGTATTTCTGCTTCATGACGTTCAGGGATTTAAACATGAAGAGATTGCTCAGATAATGGAATGTTCATTGGGAACGTCCAAATCCCAGCTTTTTAAGGCAAGAATGAAAATCAGAAAACAACTTGAAGATAAACAAGTATGATAAGGGAGAGAAGAAAATGAAATGCTCAACAGCGAGAAAATTAATAAGCGAATACATTGATAACGACCTGAAGCCCAGTCAGATTTCTTCCCTAGAACAGCATCTAGAAGGCTGCCCTAATTGCAAAAAGCTTTTAAAGGACTTTCGGAAAATTGCGAATAGATCTAAGGAATTAGAAAAACTCTCTCCTCCTGGCCAGACATGGTTTAAGATACAAGCAGGATTAAGAGAAGAAAAACAGGCGTTCGAGGCTCCGTCTTCACGAAAACGAGAATGGTTTATTTTTTACCCTGTGAAGCTCCGCTATGCTTTTAGCGCTGCACTTTTGCTAGTGGTTATAGCCAGCGTAGTAACTTTTGGGCCAAAGTTTTGGAATCGAGGAGGAGTTCTCCCGGAAACAAACCGTCAGCAATATGCACTTGCGAAATTGGAGGAGGCAGAGCACCATTATCAGCTAGCGATAAAAGCGCTGTGGGAAGCTGTATCTTCTCAAGAAGAGAGCTTTGATCCTCAGGTTGCTGAGGTTTTCCGGACGAACCTTAATATCATCAATGCATCTATTTCCGCGTGCAAGCAGGCTGTGCTCAGCGAACCCGATAATCTCGAAGCGCGAAATTATTTGTTGGCCGCTTACAGGGGAAAGATGGATTTTCTTGATAAAATGATGGCTGTTAAAGCTGCTTCTTCCCAAGAAAGGGAATTAAAAACATCCATATAATTTATAGAAATTAGGAGGGATAATATGAAAACAAAAAAATCGATCGCATTGCTAACTGTTTTATGTTCATTGGTTTTATTCTTGGGATTTAATCCTGCAGAATCCGCGGCAGCGGCAAAACAGAAGTATGAGGAGAAGTTCGAAAAGACCGTTGCTATCTCAAAGGATGGAAAAGTTGATTTACGGAATATTTCAGGGGACATCGAGGTCAAAACCTGGGACAAGGCTGAAGTAAGAATCGATGCTCTTAAAGTATCCAGGGCTTCAACTCTCGAAAAGGCAAAAGAGAATGCTCAAAAAGTTACAATCGAAGTGAATAAAGAGGACGGCATTCTTCGCATTTCTACCAAATACGCAAAAACTAAAACCAAATCTTTGAGTGTCTCAGTCCGGTATAATTTAATGATTCCCGCTAAGGCATCCGCAAAAGTTAAATCCATCAGCGGCGATATTACCCTTGAGAAGATAGGGGGAAAAGTGGAAGCGAGTACTGTGAGCGGAAACGTGGACGTCATGAAAGCTGACAAAGGTGTAAAGGGTTCCTCTGTTAGTGGAAATGTAGGAGCAAAGAATGTTTTGGGCGATGTTGACTTGAGTACTGTATCTGGGAATATTTCCCTTGAACAAATGAGAGGTTCTGTTGAGGCTGAATCTGTAAGCGGAAATGTGAAGTTAATAGATGTTTCTGAGGCTGATGTTGTAAAGGGAAAAACCTTGAGTGGTACAGTAATCTATGAAGGCAAGATTAAATCAAGCGGGAGCTATTCGCTAAAAGTTCACAGTGGAGATATCAAGATGAGAATTCCTTCTGACTCTGCTTTTGATTTTGAGGCCGAAACCTTCAGTGGATCTATCCACAGCGATTTCGAAATCACCATTTCAGGAAA
>DAOVDU010000102.1 GCA_030669305.1 Candidatus Aminicenantota bacterium | reverse complement strand
CATTCCTAAGACGATCGAAAAAATAGAAGAAATCACTGCGTCCAGTTAATCGGTTAGTCTGTTAATCAGTTAATCGGTTAGTCTGTTAATCAGTTAGTCGGTTAGTCTGTTAATCAGTTAGTCTGTTTTTTATTGGCAAGACAACACTACGTTGGCAAGACAGATAATGTGGGGGAAAAGAAACTGTTAGTCTGTTATTCGGTTAGACTGTTAGTCTGTTATTTTAATTAAAATATTTGACAGACAAACAGATTAACCGACTAACTGATTTAACAGATTAACAGATATCAGTTTTGAGTTTTCTTGCTCCTTACTCCTTACTACTCACTCCTAACTATAGTAAGTTTTGAGTTGATTTGCCTTAAACCTTCAATATTAAACCTTAAACCAGTTCTCAGTTTTGAGCTTATTTGCTCCTTACTTTTTACTCTTTACATAAATTTTTCTGATATAATAAATGTGATGAAAAATTTCAAGTTGTATTCTGAGTTTGAGCCGAAAGGAGACCAGATAAAGGCTATCCAGGAATTGAGTGAAGGTCTGGAACAAAAAGCAAAACATCAGGTTTTAATGGGCGTTACTGGGTCAGGAAAAACCTTTACAATGGCAAACATCATTGAAAGAGCCGATAGGCCTGTTCTTGTTATCTCTCACAATAAAACCCTTGCAGCTCAACTTTATCAGGAATTCCGCCGTTTTTTTCCTGATAATGCCATTGAATACTTTGTCAGCTACTATGACTATTACCAGCCTGAAGCCTATATCCCAGCCACAAACATTTATATTGCCAAAGAAGCGACGATCAACGATGAAATCGACCGCCTCAGGCTGTGCGCAACAAACTCACTTTTCCATAGAAGGGACGTCATAATCATCGCCTCTGTTTCCTGTATTTACGGGATCGGCTCACCTCAGACATACTATTCTATGAGTTTTTCTCTTCAGAAAAACCAAGTTATAACAAGGAAAAGTATTTTACAAAAACTTGTCGAAATCCAGTACGAGCGACAGGAGACCGATTTCAAAAGAGGTACATTCCGAGTCAGGGGAGATATCATTGAAGTCCTTCCTTCCTACGAAGATTTTGCTTACAGGATAGAACTGGATGAAAGAAAAATTATAAAAATCTCCTCAATAGATCCTCTCTTGGGGGAAATTAAAGATTCTTTTGATAAAATTCTCATCTATCCCAGGACTTTTTTCTCAACTCCTCGTGACATTGTAAATTATGCAATAGAAAAAGTTGAAAAAGAGCTGGAAGAACGGGTTTCCTATTTTAAAAAGCAAGAAAAAATCATCGAATCCAACAGGATTGAAGCAAAGACTCTTTTCGATCTGGAAATGTTGAGGGAATTCGGTTGGTGCCCAGGAATAGAAAACTATTCTCTCTATCTCAGCCTTAGAAAGCCTGGGGAACCTCCCTATACACTTCTTGACTATTTTCCTTCAGATTTTTTAACCATCATTGACGAATCACACGTTACCATTCCTCAGATTGGGGGAATGTACCATGGAGATCGTTCTAGAAAGCAGACTCTCATCGATCATGGCTTCCGCTTGCCTTCAGCATTGGATAATCGTCCATTGAATTTTGATGAATTTGAAAGTCGAGTTTATCAAACCCTGTGTGTTTCAGCCACACCTGGCCCCTATGAACTGAAAAAAGCAGGAAAAAGAGTAGTGGAACAAATCATAAGGCCTACAGGCTTGACAGACCCTGAAATCGAAGTCCGTCCCATAAAAGGCCAAATCGATGATCTGATGGCCGAAATTAAACTACGGGCTATAAAGGACGAGAGAACTCTAGTTACGACCTTGACTAAAAAAATGGCTGAGGATCTCACACGCTATTACCATGAACTTGGCCTGCGAGTTCGATATCTCCATTCAGAAATCGACACTTTTGAACGAGTTAAGATTTTGAGAGACCTAAGAAAGGGAAAATTCGATGCCTTGATAGGCATAAATCTTCTAAGAGAAGGGCTTGACCTTCCAGAAGTCTCGTTGGTCGCTATCCTAGATTCTGACAAAGAAGGGTTTCTTCGTTCTGTAACTTCTCTCATCCAGACTTTTGGAAGGGCGGCCAGAAATGTTTCTGGAAGAGCTATTCTCTATGCAGGCACCATGACAAATTCCATGAGGCAAGCGATAGCAGAGACAGATAGAAGGAGAAAAAAACAACAAGAGTATAACCAAAAAAATAGCATCACTCCTCTCTCTATTAAAAAAAGAATTAATGAAATCCTAACCAGCATCTATGAGAGAGATTATTTCGACTATTCACGAATTTCTGAAGATAAGGGAATCTATCTTTCTCCTCAAAAAAGAAAACACAAAATGGAAAAACTTGAGAATTTGATGAAGGAAACAGCAAGAAATCTTGAATTTGAAAAAGCAGCAAAGTTGAGGGATGAACTAAAAAAACTGAAAAAAGGGGAACTGGAAATTTTCAGCTAAAATAATGAGCACACTGAAAACAAAAATCGAAAACTCACCCAAAAAGCCTGGCATTTACTTTTTCAAAGATAAAGACAACAACATCATATATATCGGCAAGGCTCGCTCCTTAAAAGATAGAATAAGATCCTATTTTCTTCCAACCTCTGATTTAAAAATAAACAGCATTGTATCCGAGACAACAGATATCGACTTTATCCTTACCGGTTCTGAGAGAGAAGCAACATTCCTCGAGAATAATTTTATTCAGCAATACCAACCGAAATATAACCTGAAATTAAAGGATGATAAAAGCTTTCCTTATCTAAAATTGACTCTTCTAGAAAAATTCCCGGGAATGTATCTCACGCGAAGAATAGAAAAGGACGGAGCTAGATACTTCGGTCCTTTCAGCCCTGCTCACCAAGCTCGCAAAACCATTCATCTTATCACCAAGTATTTCGGTATCAGAACCTGTCAGGAACCTATTCCAGGAAAGAGGAAAAGGCCTTGCCTCGAATATGATTTAAAGCTGTGTTCAGCACCGTGTGTGGGGCACATTTCAGAAACAGACTACACTGAAAGTGTAGAAAATGCTCTCCTTTTTCTAGATGGAAAAGTGGAAAAATTATTAAAAATTTTAAAGCTCAAAATGTATGATGCCGCTGATTGCAAGGAATTCGAACAAGCAGCACACTGGAGAGACCTCATTCAGACTTTGGAACAAATTAAAGAAAAACCAAAGATGATTTCAGTCAAAATGGAAAACAAGGATATTTTTGGTTTTGCAAGAAAAAAGGAAAATTCAGCTCTGTATGTATTCCTAATGCGAGAAGGTAAAGTTATCGAATCAGAGAGTTTCTCCTTTCAAGAATATGAAAAAACTCCAGGGGAAGAAATATTATTTAATCAATTACTCGAATTTTATAAAAACCGTAAGGATATGCCGGATAAGATTCTTTTGCCTTTCCGGCCTGCCCAGAGAAACGAACTAAAAAAAACCCTTTCCATTTGGAAAAGTAAAAAAATTGAAATCCTCACTCCCCTTAAGGGAAAAAATAAAAAGTTCGTTGAACTCGCAAATAGGAATGCAGAGATTCTACTGCAAAAAAGAAGCGAAGAATTAACACCACTTAAAGAGTTAAAAAAAATCCTAGGTCTAAAGACAATCCCCATCCGTATCGAAGGCTTTGATATATCCAATACAGGAGGGGAAGAATCTGTCGGTTCTCTTGTGGTCTTTAAAAATGCAAGTCCTAAAAAAAATGAATACAGGAAGTTTAAAATCAAGACAGTCAGAGGGCCAGACGATGTTGCAAGCCTTCATGAGGTCATCCGAAGGAGATACACAAAACTTTTAGAAGAAAAAACTGTTTTCCCTGATTTAATTCTTGTGGATGGAGGAAAGGGCCAACTAAATGCAGCACGCAACGCTTTGAGTAAACTGGGATTAAGTCACATTATGATAGTATCCCTGGCGAAAAAGGAAGAGACAGTTTTTATATTATCGCAAAAAGAGGGGCTCCAATTAGACAGAACTTCTCCCGCATTAAAACTACTACAGAGAATAAGAGATGAGGCACACCGTTTTGCTATTACTTTTCACCGTCAACGAAGGGAAAAGAAAAGCTTTTCTTCCGCTCTTGATAATATTTCAGGAATCGGCAAGAAAAGAAAGTCTACCCTTCTCACTGAGTATAAAAGCATCGAAGAAATAAAAGGCACGCCACAAGAAGAACTTGCGAAAATCGTGGGCATTAAAGCTGCTAAAGAGCTCCTTAAGATCGTAAAAAGTTAATGGAGAATAGTAAATGGAGAATGGGAAATGGTTTTTTCGGCTTACGGCTTACTGCTTAAGTTAAGTTTAAGGTTGAATGTTTGAGGTTTAAGGTTTTTTGAATCATCTTCCATTTAGTTACAAAAATGGATGTCTTTATTTTTAGAATGACAAAAAGGGGCGTGGATGACAGCTTAATTATATGTCTCTTATATTATTTTGCAATTTTTGGGAAATGAACCAGTTTTGAGATTTGAAATTTGGGTTTTGAGTTCTTATTGTCTTGCCAACGTAGTGTTGTCTTGCTAGTGAAACGTTGTCTTGCCACGAAGGTTGTCTTGCCCTTTAGCCTGTCTTGCTTGTCTTGCCCATATAAACAAACCAGATAAACTGATCTTTTCTTGCAAAAAGCAGCAAGAAGTAAGAAAATGAAATACAAAATATTAAAATTTGAGATTTGTTATGATTTTCGGAATCGGCATTGATATTATCGAAGTTGAAAGAATCAGAAGCCTGGCGGAAAAAAATCCCAGGTTTTTACAAAGGATATATACTACTAAGGAAATCAATTACTGCAGAAAAAAAGCAAATAAATATCATCACTTAGCTGCCCGGTTTGCCGTTAAAGAAGCCTTCTTCAAAGCTTTGGGGAAAAAAATTAACTGGACAGAGATAGGCTTGATCAATCTCACTTCTGGAAAACCTCAGTTAGAGATAAGATCAAAAGAAAAATTCCCCTTCGAAAAAATTCATGTTTCCATTTCTCATCTGGAAGAATACGCCATAGCAATGGTCATCCTTGAAGCATAAAGCATTAAATCCCAAATCCAAAGCACTCCAGCATTTCCTTTATTTATCGCCACTTATACTAGATCATTAATAAAACATAAAAAACAAAGCACTGAAAGCAAAATAAATTTGGGTTTCTTTCTCCGAATGGGCCATATATTTTTTTAGCGCAACCAAACTTCAACTTTTTTCAATTTCACTCAATTTTAATTTTATAGCTTTAACTAACAATACTTTTGTATTTGACACCAATTTTTTGCTGTGAAATAATTCTTTCCACCTTAAAAAAGGCAAAAAAATGAGAGATTATTAGAAAGTCGTTGAGAGGTAAATATGGAAAAAAAGGCTAGTTCATTAGTAAAGAATGTTTCAAATCTAGACTACAACGAAATCAAGAATATAGCTAAGGATACTTTTGAATGGTGGGGACCATCCCCTGAGAAAGCAAGAGAAATAATGGTTAACAAGTCAAAAGCTCTTGTAGATAAGAGAATGACCTTAAAAGAAGCCGTAGAAAAGTATATCAAAGATGGAATAAATATAGGTATCGGTGGATTTGTG
>DAOVDU010000091.1 GCA_030669305.1 Candidatus Aminicenantota bacterium | reverse complement strand
TATCAGGCACTCGTCATTCCCACGAAGCTTGTGCCTGCGGAGGCAGGTAGTGGGAATCCAGTATTTCTGGCTACTTCAGGCTTCTGGATTCCCGCTTCCGCGGGAATGACGGTCATCTTTGCGACATCACATAGATGACAGAACACTAGCCAGCATAGCTTTTATTATATTATTTTGATAGAATATGTAGACATGAAAAAAGCAGCGTTGGGAGTTATGCTTCTTTTATTTATAGGAGGATTAGAGTTTATGTGTAAAAGTCCTGAAAAAGTAGAAACTAACCTTGGATCTCTGCTTCCTGAAGAGATAAATGGATGGAAAGCCAGAGAGAAAGACAAGGTCTTCGACCCGGAAACTATTTTCGATTACATAGACGGGGCAGGAGAAATCTATCGTGCTTACAATTTTAAAAAGCTTCTTGCAAGAAATTTCTCTAAACAAGGCAAACCAGGAATAATTGCAGACCTTTTCGACATGGAGTCCTCAAGGAATGCATTTGGTGTTTTTACCTACGACCTTGATGGAGAAGATGTAGGAGTAGGTAAGGGCTCCACATACAAAGGCGGGCTTCTCTCTTTTTGGAAAGGCCGCTTCTTTGTCTCGCTCTATGCTGAAGAGGAAACAGATGAGACAAGAGATGCCCTTCTAGCTTTGGGGAAAAAAGTGGCTTTCTCCATAAAGAAAGAAGGAGAAAAGCCTCGAATTGTCTCTCTTTTCCCTCGAGAGCACCTATTCGAAGAAAGAATCCATTATTTTTTTAATCATATAATTTTAAATTATCATTTTTTTGTTGCTGATGAGAATATTCTTTTGCTCGGCGAGCAAACCGAAGCTACTCTTGGAATCTACAGAGAAAATGACGAGAAATATTATCTGCTACTTGTTCGCTATCCTGAAGCCGGGAAAGCTTCTGTCGCATACAATAGCTTCATAAATGCATACATGCCTGATGCGCTTGAACCTGGTATAGTCCAGACAGAAGATTTGAAGTGGACTGTAGCAAAATTGAAGGAGGATTTACTCATAATTGTTTTTGATGTCCCGACCGGCTCTCGTGCGAAAGAAATGATCGAAGAGATTGGAAAGAATAAATAAATAGGGAGGAAAGCATGGGAAAAAAAGTCATCACCCGGCGGGATTTTCTGCGTGTTACAGCCATGACTCCACTTGCCGGAGCTTTTGCTTATGGCCTGAAAATTCCTCAGGAAAAAGAAGTCTCTAAAAAAGTCAAAGTTGTTCTGATAAGGGACGAGGAAGCCTTGATCTCTTTTAAAAAGCCTGATCCAGATGTCGTACAGAAAATGCTCGACGATGCAGTAGCAATATTGCTGGGAGAAAAAGATACGGTACAAGCATGGAAAAAATTGGTAAAACCTTCGGATATCGTCGGCATCAAGACTAATATTATGCATTATTTGCCCACCACACAGGAGGTTGAGCAGGCACTCAAGCAACGAATAATGGATGTTGGAGTCCCTGAGGAAAACATAGGCATTGATGATCGGGGTGTGAGGCGGAATCCAATCTTTCAAAAGGCTACAGCCCTAATTAATGCCCGTCCTGTCCGAACCCACCACTGGTCCGGGATAGGAGGGTGTATTAAAAATTATATCACGTTTGTTCCAAGAGCGTCAGCTTACCATCCTGATTCATGTGCAGATTTAGCATCCCTTTGGAAAGAGTTTAACCTTATAGATAGAACCAAATTAAACATACTGGTCATGCTGAATCCCCAATTTCACAGTGTTGGTCCGCACAGTTACAGCGATAAATATGTCTGGGACTATAAGGGCATTATGGTAAGCCAGGATCCTGTTGCTGTGGATGCCATAGGCCTTCAGATTATTCAGGCTAAGCGGCGTGAATACTTTGGAAAGGACCTGCCTATGCAGACCCCTGCCAAGCATATTCGTCTTGCTGATACAAGACACCATCTTGGCGTAAGCGATCCGAGAAAAATAGAGCTGCTAAAGCTGGGGTGGAAGGAAGGAATATTAATATAGGATTAGGGATTAAGGGATAGGGGGTAGGGATTAAGGGGTAGAGAGAGGAAGAGAGAACAGGAGGAAGTGGAGAGATTTAGTCATAACTCCTTGGCCCGAAGATTTTGGTCCCGATCCTCACCATATTGGCTCCCTCTTCGATGGCCACGCGATAAGAGTTAGTCATTCCCATGGAAAGGCATTTCATCTCTACTCCAGGGAAGTCAAGGGTTTTAATTTTGTCGAATAACTTTTTTGTTTTGATGAAATAAGGTCGTGCATCTTCCGGGTTTCCGAAAGCTGGCCCCATTGTCATAAGGCCTTTAATTTTTATACTTTTAAATTCTGCTACGGTTTTGATTAAAACTTCCGCGTCTTCGGGCAATACGCCGAATTTTTGTTTTTCTCTGCCACTGTTTATTTCAATAAGGACCGGCATGATTTTACCCGCCTGACTGCACCGCTTATCGATTTCCGCCGCGAGCTCAGGGGAATCCAGCGTTTCGATCATGTCGAATATCTCAATTGCTTTTTTGACTTTGTTTCTTTGGAGATGGCCGATAAAATGCCACTTTACCTTACGTCCGACTAACTCAAAAGCTTCCCGTGCTTCCTGAACATAGTTTTCTCCTAGGATCTTTATGCCTGCTTCGACGGCTTGTAGAATATCTTCTGGTGTCCTTGTTTTAGCTGCTGCCACGAGCTCCACACCAGCCGGAAGTTCTCCGAGTATCCTTTTTACATTCTCTTCAATCATAGCCATTGCCTCCACTTCTAAACATTATGCCAATATCAATTAAAATTCAAGTACATAGAAAAACAGAGGAACTCAAAACTCAAAACTGATTTCTGTTAGCCTGTTACTCGGTTAGTCTGTTAGTCTGTTATTTTTATATTAAACAGACAAGCTGACTGATACTCTTTATCTTTTTGCGCTTTAGCCTTTTCCCTCATATTATTTGTCTTGCCTATACAAATAAACCAGACAAACCAGACAAACCTCATAAACAAGATAAACCTGATAAACGTAACTTCTCGATAAGTGTAGGTAGTAGCTATGGATTCCCGCCTCCGCGGGAATGACGATTGAGTGTAAGTGTCTGTCATTCCTGCGAAAGCAGGAATCCAGTGATTAGTCACAAATATAATCTACCCCCAATTATTGAGAACTTACGCTTATCCTTTGCAAATTGTCCGTTTTTATTTAAAATAAACTGGGAATTATGTCAAAAGAGAGCGCACCAGGTGAATTGAAGGAAGCTATACAAAGAGTTGCACAAGGTAGAAAATATATCACCTCTTCTCTTGCTGAGAAATTAGCTTTTGAACTGGATGCTGATCCTAAAAAACAACACCCAACTCATCCGCTATGCCATAAAACATCACCTTGTAGATTAATCTCTATAGCATACTGCGTAACTTCTCAATAAGTGTGGGTAGTAGCTATGGATTCCCGCTTCCGCGGGAATGACGGTCATCTTTGCGACATCACATAGATGACAGGACAATAGCCTGAGCTTTACGGAACAGGCGGAACAGACCGAATAGACTGTATTAGGAGGTAAAGATGAAGGTCAGAGAGGTTTTTCAGCAAATCCGTCAGGTCCGGATTCCTCAAAAAGGGTATCCTGTCGAAGAAACCGTTGCCAAGGAACTTATCGGTTCGCTAAATATTAATGCAGAAATTAAAACTGTGGACCCCTCTGATATGAAATCTGAAGCAGGAATCGCTTATATTGCTGTGGGGACTGAAGACTTAAAAAAATTGTTATTGCAGCGAGGAGCTAAGCTGCCTTCCAATAAGGAATGGGTATTTTTCGGCATTGATGAAAGCAAGTGCTGTTGGATACTAAGCTCGAAACCTTATTTTCTATACGCAGGATTTTCTTTTGTCCTGGAGAATATGATTGAAAACGATGCTTCCAATTTAAAGCAATGGATACGGGAAATGACTTTTTCAATCGAGAAATCGACTTTTGATATTTTTCTCACCCAATATGCTCGATTCATCCGCAATTTTAATCGTGAAGAGTATATTCGTGAATATGCAAGATTGGGTTTTACGCATATAGAGGTAAATGCTTTGGCCTTTGCTTTCCCTTATGAAAAAGGGGTGTCCGGAGAATTTTATCCTGACTTTTATACTTATTGCCCCGCTCTTGATCAGTTCGTAGAAAGTCGCTTGAATAGAGGAATTTATCCTCAGGAATATTTGCAGGCTAACCTTGATTGTTTGAAAGATAATACGCACCTGGTGCTTCAATACGGCCTTGTGCCTGGCCTGCTTTGCTTTGAACCCCGTTCGGTTCCTGAAACCATGTTCCAGAAATATCCAACCTTAAGGGGTGCACGAGTCGACCACCCTTTTCGAAGTTTTAAACCCAGATTTAATCTTTCCATCGTTCATCCTGTGGTGCAAAAACATTATGTTGAACTCATGAATAACCTTCTCAGGGAAGTGCCAGAACTCGAATTCCTAACCATCTGGTCCAATGACAGTGGGGCTGGCTTTGAACATACAAAATCCTTGTATGTCGGAAGGAATGGAGGGGCTTACCTTATCCGGGAATGGAAAGATGACAAGGAAATTGCAAAAGCCGCCGCCGCAAATGTCATCAATTTCTTCAGGTTGTTACGTGATGAAGCCTCCCGTACAAATCCGAGATTCCGTGTGATCACACGTTTGGAATCCTTTTACGGGGAACGTCAATACTTATGGAGTGAACTAAGAGATAGAATCGATGTGGAAGTGAACTCCCTTTTAGTCAGAGGATGGGAAAATAATTATCCACATCCCAGATACTCTGATGTCAAAGTTTTGGGATCAGCTTTTCATAACACCCTCTGGGACAAGGAGAAGGAAGCAGCGGAGGAGCTCGAAACACGCAAGAGCCACAGCTTCTTCTACCATTCCTTCGGTGCATATACCAATCATGAACCTCTGCTTGGAATTCCTTTCCCATGGTTAACTTATGAGAAACTTCGAGCTTGCCATTGCTTGGGCATCTACACTTTAGCTCATTTGGGAGGTATCCATCCTCCAGATAAAGTTCCTTACCCAGTGAATCAGGAAATATTCCGGCTCTTTCAATTCGATCCTGCACTGGATATTGATCAGGCGATATTGAGTATAGCTGAAAAATATGCAGGTCAGCACTATGCCGGAGATTTGGTAAAAGGATGGCGAATGGTTGAGCAGGCGATCCGTAGTTTTCTGCCGCTTTCCATCTATACTCATTATGGTGTTGTGTGGCAAAGGCTGTTTGTGAGGCCGCTTGTTCCAGATATCGGCCGGATTCCTGAGGAAGAACGCACGTATTATGAAAAATATATGTGTACATCCATTCATAACCCCAACCGGGTTGATCTGGCCAAGGATGTTCTTTTTGAGCTTATTTCCAGAGATTATGCTCACAAGGCATTCAATCGGATCGATGATAATGTCTGGGGGCCTTTGGGTTCTGCGATTGACCTGTTTAAAGAGAAAAAAGATGATGCTGGCCGGTCTGGAAATTCCCAGGCTACCCGGGTTTTCGAGGATCAGTATTTCAGGATCCTGGCTCTCCGCTGCCTTTATAAGACATTGCGCAATACAACTGTATGGATATATGCCGTTCATAAGTATTTAGATACACATGATCCTTCAGATAGGGCTTTTTGCCGGAAGCTTTTGAATGAGATGATTGAGGAGGAAATCCAGAACAGCATGGAACTTAATGAGTTATGGAAAACTGCTCCTGTTGAATGGATGATTATTTCAGAGAAAGGAGAATCGCCCTTCATCTATGGGGAAAACTTTGCAAAACTTCTGGAGAAGAAAATAGCATTGATGAAAAGGCATAAAAAGGATGAGCCTTTTATCGATCCTGATTATATGTTTCGGGTGGCAAATAATCCCTACGAAGACAGCTAACACATTTACCGCCCACCTGTTATCTTATCTTAAACAAAAAGCATGGCCAGCATTTCAGCCTTCATTGCTGGTTTTTCCTGGCCTTCGATCTCCACAGTATTTTCTAAGTTAATGAGAATTCTACCAGGGCCCTTTTCATTTATCTCTTTAAGCACAGCCCTATTTCTAATCCTTGATCCTACTGGCACTGAGTTTATGAACCTTACCCGGTTCAAGCCATAATTTGCTGCCATCTTGATTCCAGAGCGGAACAACTCGTTCTGAAAATTAAAATATGACAGGAGAGAGAGAATAAGAAAGCTGTGGGCAAGGGTGGTGCCGAAAGGGCTGTGCTTTGCCATCTCCTCATTGACATGAATCCATTGCCTGTCCTCGGTGCAATCGGCAAAGGCGTTGATCCGTGACTGGGTGATTTCCATCCACTCTGAAAGCCCGATCTCCTTGCCAATATTCTCTTTCAGTTGGTCCAGAATCAATGCTTCAGACATGATATCTCCTTTATTTTTTACATTATTTATACATACATTTCTTCAAAAATAAAAGCTTCAAATCACAAACGAATAAGTTTAAGGTTTAAAGTTGTAACTTCTCAATAAGTGAAGTACTCCCCGAAAACTGTACAGGTAGATAAGGTGCATGATGGCCTGTGAAAACATACTAGGAGGTATGGTAAAATGGCTATCATGCGAAGGAAACATGATGCAAGCTTTAAGGCAAAGGTTGCCCTGGAAGCTGTCAAAGGAGAATCTATGAGAAAACGAAGATCCTCCTTGACCCATTCCAGCCACTTGGAGATATAATGGAAAGCCAGCGTCGCTTCGCTCCGAAAGGTGTCCGGAATGAATCGTAATCAGTGTCTGGTTTCATCGGAATAAGCAAAAAAAAATTAGAAAGAAAAAAAGAAATTGAGTATACATTGTATGGTATAAAAATAGGTAAATATCCAGCTGAGGTTTGTGATAGATGCGGAGAAACATTCTTTGACGGCAATGGGTTAGCAAAAATTGAGAAAAAAACAAATTGTAAGGGCTTAACAACTCCTGAACCACCTCCTCATCGTGTTACTGTAAGAGCTACTTTTTTTAATCACACTAAAGGAGTTGTGGGAGATAAGACATATAGTGGAATGAGTGGAAGTCCTTTGACTATAAAAGTTGATGATTGAAATGGTCTTGACATCCAGACCATTTCATATCACTAATGATATTACTGGCCACCTTAATGAAATAGGCAGAGACCTTTTTGCTTATGTTTATGTAAAGGACTATAAAAAAGCAAGCTCTAGCTCTGGTTTTTCTATTGGCTTTAAATAAAGATTTTTTATTAAAATTTATCTTTTTTTTTAATTCTTTTTTGCTTCGCTATCCACAAAATAGAAATAAATTTGTTTGACAGAATTAATAAGTTATAGTTTAATACAATAAAGATCGTAAACTTTATATATACGATTGTATACAAAATGTTATAGTTAAAATGCTTGAAAAATTATTTACTTCAAAAACAAGAACAAGAATTTTAAAAATACTTTTGTTTAATCCAGGGAAAGAATTTCATTTAAGGGAACTATCAAGAGAAATTGGAATAACACCTATATATGTTAAGAAAGAACT
>DAOVDU010000105.1 GCA_030669305.1 Candidatus Aminicenantota bacterium | reverse complement strand
GAAGAATAAATCAAATCCGAAATAGCACATCTCGCATTGGTTGTTGGATATGTTGATGTAGACTTTTATCTCTTTACCATAAATTCCATTGGAAGGAGTCAATACAACTTCTACATTCCCGCAAAAACTTGTACTCGTAGTGAAGGATATAAATGATGTAAAGGAGAAGGGACTCGTGGCAGAAGAAACGATAAACAATCCAAAAAAGAAAATGAAAGTAAAAAGTAATTTTTTAATTATCTGCTTAGTTTCTTTTTTTCGGTTCATAACAATAATTAGTCGGGTGAGAATTTAAAATTTTGTTTTTTCTGTCGTTAATTCAGTCAGTAAAACCAGGCTAAGGCTGGCTTAAAATAACTTGCGCTGGCTTAATCTGACAATTTTGCCAAATACACTAAAATACACTCAACTTGTTGATTTGGATGCAAGAACAGGGGTGAAAAGTGGCGCGCCTAGCAGGATTCGAACCTGCGACCTACGGATCCGGAGTCCGTCGCTCTATCCCCTGAGCTACAGGCGCACTCTATGAATGTCTATTCAGTCTTTTCGGCTTCTTCCGTCTATTCCGTTGATTAAAATTATGGAAAAATACCTTTCTAAAGCTCTATAAATATAGCGTAATGGCTGTAATTTTTCAAACTTTAAAAAAAAGGGACAGGCTACTTTTTCTGCCCCTTTTTTTATTCTGTGAGAAACTTGAAGATCTCTTCTATTTGTCCCTTATTCAAAGGAAAAACATATCTTTTCACCATTTTTCTGTTCCAATCAAAAACCATGACAACAGTTCCTTCTTCTGCTAATCCATTAAAAACATGAAATTTATCTATGAGTATCGGAAATTTTATATTGTTTGCCGCCACAAAACCTCTCAGTTTTTTTTCCACAATTCTGGCAGAAATGTTATTATTTCCTTCTTTCTCAGAGATATTAAAAACAAGGATTCCCCAGGACAAATGTTTTTGAAAGTCAGAAGGCAGACAGTAATAAAAATCGAGAAAAGAATCAAGGCAAGAAAGGCACATGAAATCATTAAAGTCAATGATAAAAAGCAATAATTTTCGGTTTTCAAGAGAATCATAGGAATCCATTTTCCCGTTCGAAAAAAGATCATTTTTTTGTGGGATTCGAGCCTCAATCTCAATCACGCTGCTTAATTCTCCGTTAGTCAAAAGAAAACAGCCAAGTACAACGATCATAATAAAATGACGAAATTTCAAATAGCAGAACGGCCTCTCCTTAAACATTAAACCTTCAACCTTAAACCAATATTTCCTCACTCCTCACTCCTCACTCCTCACTCCTCACTTATTAACAGCCTTCATCCTGTACTTCTTTAAAGTAACACCATCATTAGCTCTTGAATATAGATAATCCTGGCTGTCGATGTAGATGCAATGACTCGTCTCAGGCAATGTAAAAGTGGTCAGATGTTCTCCTTTTTGACTGAGGACATAGACATCCCGGCTGGGGTTTTTCGAAAGATTCCCACCAAGGACAAATAACTTACCTGAGGTGTCTAGAACGACATCCTTGTAAACAATTTTAAAGGGAACAACAATGGAGGAAATCTTCTTTCTTTTTACTCGTCCTATTCTCAATAATTCCTGAGACCACAATTTTCTCCCTTCAGCATCGAATTTTTCAATCTTATCTTGGAAGTTATAGGCAAGATAGATATTGCCATGAAAATCAATATCAAAACTTATACTATCCATCAGGAGAGAAGATTTTTTTGTGGAATAATCAAACTCCCGAATAACTTTTCCCTTATCGTCATAGAAAAATATCTTGCCAATCTGACCATAGGCGAGAGTCACCACAGCAATCTGTTTATCAGAAATTACTTTCAAATCGCCAACAAGCCTTATGAGCGGGATTCTGTGTCTGAATTCCAGATCTCTATCAAAAACGTGAATCCCTGGAATATATTGGTCTGTTACATAAAGCAATTGGTCTGAGCTATCCAAGAGCCTGGGGGCCAAAAATTCCCCAGGCCCTTGTCCTTTCCTGCCTGTCTTTTTTAAAAGATTCCCCTTTGTGTCAAATTTCTTTAAAGAATAATCCATAGCATCTGTAACATATATATAGTTTTTTAAATCAGTAACCACCCCAACCCACTGGAATAATGCATCATCATCCATGCTTCCAACTGAAAGCACTTCTTCTAGGAATATTTTGGAGAGCTCTTTTCCGAATAAAAACTGGGTCTGTAAAAAAAGAGACACCATTACTATTGAAACTGCCAATAATCCTTTTCTTTTTTCCATCAATAAAACCTCTAATTGTATAAGACGGAATCAGGGCTAATTTAGTCTCAATCTTAAAATTTTCTAGCCTTCAATATACTTCTTGCAGAAAAAATATCCTGTTGCACAGTAGATTATCCCAAATGGAACAGCCCTCCAATAGGGATCATCAAGGCATCTAAAAAACGCTTCTTCACACTTGCCAGCTTCAAGAGATACAGCACTGAGGCTTATAAATATAGTAAAGATAACCAGTATAAAAGCGATTTTCTTTGTAATTTTATTCTTTTGAAATATCATATCTATCCCTCCTAAATTTTAATAATATTTAAGGCACCAGGTATAACCCAAAAAACATCCCGAATAATACAGAAGAAATGCTTGTGGGCCACCAAATATCAGGGTGATAATAGCATCAACGCTGCATCTTTCTAATGCTTCCGCGCATTCATTATTAGCTTGAAGAGACGGAGCTGCGGCATACACTAAAATGAATAAAACCAATGCTACAACCATAATTTTTTTGTGACTGTTTCCTCTTAATATTTTCATGTTTTTACCTCCTTTCACTCATAGAAAGAGCAAATTCTATGCCAGTAATAGGATAGAGGAAAGATAGATCTAATCTATTGATAATTATTAAGATAAGGAAAATATTGTTAAGAGATTAATATTCAATTCGAAAGAGAATGTCACATTTTGTGCCTAAGGTCTTGTAAATATAATCAAAATAATGATTTAGGTAAGATATCATGTCACAAAGTGTGACAAAGATTTCCAGCGCTTGAGAGTCTACTCAGTAAATCGAATTCATTACCATTTCTCACCTTCTATTTACCATTACCTATTCACACTTTGCGCCTTACGATTTAAGCATAGGCACTCTAATCCCTTTATCCTTGGCAAATTGAACTGCCTCCTCATAACCCGCATCAGCATGGCGGGCAATACCTAAGCCAGGATCAACTGTCAGCACCCTCTCTAACCTTTTTGCCGTCGAATCCTTCCCGTCTGCCACGATAACCATTCCCGCATGGATGGAAAGACCAATGCCAACTCCGCCTCCATGATGAACAGAAACCCAGGAGGCACCGCTTACTGCGTTTAAAAGGGCATTTAGAATAGGCCAATCCGCAATAGCATCAGAGCCATCTTTCATCCCCTCTGTTTCTCTATTTGGAGAGGATACTGAGCCTGTATCAAGATGATCTCTTCCGATCACGATGGGAGCACTTATCTTTCCTTTTTTTACCAAATGATTAATAACCGCACCAAAACGTGCCCTCTCGCCATATCCGAGCCAGCAAATCCTGGATGGAAGACCTTGAAATTTAACCTGTTTCTGCGCTTTCCTTATCCACCGCTCCAAGCCAATGTCTTCTGGAAATTCCTTAAGCACTGCTTCATCTGTAATATAAATATCTTCAGGATTTCCTGAAAGAGCTGCCCATCGAAACGGCCCTTTTCCAAGGCAGAAAAGCGGACGGATGTATTCAGGAACAAACCCAGGAATATCAAATGCATTATCCACACCAGCCTTTTGAGCCTGGCCGCGGATATTGTTGCCATAATCAAAAGTCTTAGCTCCTCTTCTCTGGAGTTCAAGCATAGCTTCGACATGAACAGCCATAGACTGATAAGCTCGCTTTTTATAATCATCAGGATTATCTTTACGAAGCCGCAACGCTTCTTCATAATTAATACCATGGGGGACATAACCGTTAAGCTCATCGTGAGCAGAAGTTTGATCGGTTAAAACATCTGGATTTATTCCCCGCCTCACAAATTCGGGAAAAACATCTGCAGCATTGCCAAGAAGTGCGATGGAAAGTGCTTCTCCTTTTTCCTTTGCTTCAAATGCAAGTTTTATGGCTTCGTCCAAATCTTCCTTCATTGTATCAACATATTTTGTCTCAAGGCGCCTCAGGATTCTATTTTGATCTACTTCCACTATTATGGCTACGCCTTCGTTCATGGTCACTGCCAAAGGCTGGGCTCCTCCCATACCCCCAAGACCTGCTGACAAAATTAATTTCCCTTTCAGCGTACCGCCAAAATTTTTGTCTGCCACGGAAGCAAGAGTTTCGTATGTACCCTGGAGAATTCCCTGGGTGCCGATGTATATCCAGCTTCCTGCTGTCATCTGCCCATACATAGTTAAGCCTTTGGCTTCAAGGCGACGAAATTCATCCCAAGTTGCCCATTTTGGGACAATTAACGCATTTGCAATCAACACTCGAGGAGCTTCAGGATGAGTTTTAAAAACCGCTACGGGCTTGCCAGATTGAATGACCAGGGTCTCACTATTTTCCAAGTTTTTTAAGCTCTCGACGATGGCCCAGAAACAATCCCAGTTTCGAGCAGCTTTTCCTGTCCCCCCGTATACGATTAGCTCCTGAGGCCTTTCCCCAACGTCAGGGTCCAGGTTGTTCATTAACATCCTGAGTGCGCCCTCTTGAGACCAGCCTTTTGTATTCAGCTGAGTTCCGCGCGGCGCCCTAATTTCTTTGTATCCACTCATAATTGCCTCCTTATTTTCTGGTTTAAGGTTGAATGTTTAAGGTTTAAAGTTAAATGTTTTATTTTTTTACTTCTAACTTTAAACGTTAAGCAATTCATACTCTTTACTCAACATATTTTTGAGAATTATAGAGATTAGTTGAGACTCCTTGAGACTAGTTGAAATTCTTTACTTATTAACCGTAAGTTCTCAATAATTGGGGTTAGATTATATTTGTGACTAATCACTGGATTCCTGCTTTCGCAGGAATGACAGACACTTACACTCAATCGTCATTCCCGCGGAGGCGGGAATCCATAGCTACTA
>DAOVDU010000031.1 GCA_030669305.1 Candidatus Aminicenantota bacterium | reverse complement strand
TGATGGGAAATTTAAAAATATAAATGTCCAGGTGAAAAACAAGGACTACAAAGTCATTCACCGCTTAGGGTATTTTGCCAATTAAATCATGATTCATACTTATTGCACTAAAGAAATATAGAGTGACATAGCTGAAAGTTGCCAGACATTTTATGCTGTTTTTTTTGCACAAATTTCTGCATAATATAAGAAAATTGTTAGAACGAGGTCTGAAAATGAAAAAATTTATTTTTCTACTCGCATTCTTATTAACGGCTTTAAACCTTTCTTCTCAACTTGAACAACAGGAAGTTACAGTAATTAATATCGCTGTTTCCACTCGAGTGTTTGACGGAAATAAGTTTGTCGATAACCTGAAAATAGAAGATTTTGAATTGTTTGAAGATGGAATACCTCAAAAAATCGAAGCCCTTTATCTTACAAATAAAACACACATCTCAAAAGCAGAAGAATATAAAAAATTCGCTCCTCAGGTTTCCAGAAGTTTTTATCTTCTCTTCCAATTATTAGATTATAACCCCAAGTTAGCAGAAGCTTTTGATTATCTTTTCGAAGAAGTACTGCTTCCAGAAGATAATCTTATCATCATGACCCCAGTAAAAACTTACTCTATGCCCAAGCAGGCTTTAAAAAAATTCTCAAAAGAACAACTTTCCAAAGAAATGCAAAGCATTGTCAGGAAAGATATAAAAATTGGATCATTGCAATACAAAAGTATAATGCGAGACTTGAAGAAAATAGTCAGGGGAATATCAGGGCATAAGTTCATGACTGATAGTGAAAGCATGGGCGGTGAATTTTCCTCTCTTAGTTTCTCATTACCAAGATACAGACAAGCTTTACTAGATATGGAAAAACTTAGAGTTGTAGATGAAAAATGGTTACTAATGTTTGCACAGCAACTCAAAAGAATGGAGGGACAAAAAAATGTTTTTTTCTTTTACCAGAGAGAATTCAGGCCCGAGATAAGTCCAGCCAACCTAAATCGTTTGATTTCAATGAATCAGGATAATCCGGGTATTTTAGGCAATCTGCAAGACCTGTTTCAATTTTACCACAGGTATACCAGCTATGACGTGGATAAAATAAATCAAGCTTTTGCAGATGTTTCTCTTAGCTTTAATTTTTTATTTATAAGTAAAGAGCCAGAGCACATTTCTGGAGTCTACATGAGAGAACAATCCGAAGATGTTTTCAAAGCTTTTTCAGAAGCCGCAAATGCAACAGGCGGGATAGTGAATAGTTCTCAAAATCCTTCTTTCGCCTTCAAGAAAGCCTTAAAAGCTTCTGAATCTTACTATCTCCTGTATTACTCCCCAACAGATTACAGAAAAGACGGAAATTTCAAGAACATAGAAGTAAAGGTGAAAAACAAAACCTACACGATTATTCATAGACTTGGATATTACGCAAAATAGCGAAATAGGGGTCATATCCTAATAAAAACAATTTTCTGTGCACTCATTAAGTTAAACAGCTTTATCTTCATTCTTGGGGCTGATATTATTTCGCATGAAGATTGCTTTTACACTATGAGAGAGTTATTATTAATAGAAGACTAAAGATGAAAAAATTTATTTTTCCAATAGCTCTTCTATTTTTGATTTCTCCCCTTTTCTCTCAGGAAGAAAAATTCGATGTCACAGTAACAAATGTAGAAGTTCCAGTAAGAGTTTTAGACGGAAATAGATTTGTCGACAACTTGACTCGACAGGATTTTGAAGTCTATGAAGACGGGAAGCTTCAGAAGATAGAAGCTCTATATCTTGTCCAAAAAACAAAGATAGAAAGGAAAGAAACACTTAAAGTATTCACTCCATCTCTTTCGAGAAACTTTTATCTTCTCTTCCACATATCAGACTATAATCCTAAATTTGCAGAAGCCATAGACTATCTCTTCAATTATGTGCTTCTTCCAGAAGATAGTCTTACCATCATAACACCTTTAAGAGCCTATGGCCTATCTAAACAAGCTTTGAGATCAAAATCAAAAGAAAGTCTTTCCAAAGAAATGCAAGGTATTATAAGGAAAGATACCAAGATTGGATCATCGAATTACAGAAGTTTGCTGAGAGATTTAAAGAGGCTTGTCAGAGGTATCTCAATAGCAGGTGGATTCGGACACCGATCAGGCATTATGTCTGACTTCGAAACTGACCAATCAAGTCAAAACGTCTCCCTCGAACTTCTCCTCCCAAGATACAAATCCGCCTTACAAAGAATGGAAAATTTACGATTCATAGATGAAAAAAAGTTTATTAAATTTGCAGAAGGATTGAAAAGACAGAAGGGACAAAAAAACGTTTTTTTCTTTTATGAGAGAGAGTTCAGGCCTGAAATAAGCCCAAGTGTTTTAAATCAAATGATGACACTTTTCCAGGATCAGCCACACATACAGGGCGACCTGGCTGATCTTTTTTGCTTCTACCACAGACCAATTACTTTCGATTTTAAAAAAATAAAGCAAGCCTTTGCTGATTCCTCTCTTGTATTTAATTTTATTTTCATGAATAAAAAGCCTGAGACTATATCTGGCATATACATGAAAGAACAATCCGAAGATGTCTTCACAATCCTCTCAGAAGCAGCAAAAATAACTGGAGGAGTAGTCGATAGTTCTCAAGATCCTGCTTCTGGTTTTAAAAAAGCTATAGAAGATTCTGCATCCTATTATCTTCTTTACTATTCCCCGATAGATTACAAACAGGACGGGAAATTCAAGAACTTAGAAGTAAAGGTGAAAAATAAAATCTATACCATCGCTTATAGACACGGATATTACGCTAAATAAGTAAATAAGTGAATCAGTAACCCAGATAATATTAAAAGCAAGACAAACTAAAGGGCAAGACAACGCTTTGCTAGCAAGACAAAGAGGCAAGACAGAGATTTGAGTTTTTCTCGCTCCTTACTTCTCACTTCTTACCTTGTTCAGGTTTGAGTTTTGAGCTTTGAGTTTTGAGTTTTTCATATCTTGCCTTCTTATTTAACAGACAAACAGACTAACCGATTAACAGACTAACCGACTAACTGAACACAGAGTGCTGGCTGTTTTGGGTATGGGGAAAATAAGCAAAAAGGGGATAATGAAGGAGGGTTATAAAATCCTTGTCCAGCCAGCAAAACAAGACATGTTTATATTGTACCAGGATCTCAATAAAATTCAACTTTTTTTTATGCTTTTTTAAATAAATTGCCTATGACGAACTCGCCGCTCATGAACAATTAAAATAAAATTCCAAATCACAATTTCCAAATACCATTTGTTTTTAGATATTTGCTCGAAGCGAGCCTCGATGATATAATTCTGTCCATGAAAAAATACTCTCATGCCGCAGGAATGAAACATCAAAAGAAAATATTCCCGAATATTTTCTGATCATGACTCATAAAAAATGAAATAGAATCTACTAAATAAAAACATTCAGGAGGAAAGATGAAACCAAAAACATTTCTTATTTTTCTTTTTATTATTTTATTTGTCAGCTCAGCTTATGCACAGGAATTTGGATATCCAGTTGAAGGTGAAGCCTGGTATTACATTAAAGTAAAATTTTCAAACAAGAGTAAACTTCAGGAAGGCACATGGACAATTATAGAGGTCAACGTGAATGGGCATAATGTGCGGGATTTCTTGCTGTTTCAGAATAAAAACGAAATCTTTAATAAAAAAATTAACGGGAAATCTCCTTTTGATCTGAAAGTAAGGCATAGCTGGCAGGGAGAAAAAGAATATGAAATAAAAGTCAGGCTTGAGAACACCGAAACTGGAAAATCTATTGCAATTAACGAGACAACATATTCTCCTCAAAAAAAAGGATACTGGAATCCTGATTGGAAGAACTATCTTGCGCTTTTGATATCCGAAGAAAATAGACGTGAAAGGACAAACTACCCTGTCCATGCCACGGTTGGCATCATAAGCAATTACATATATTCGCCTGAAGAAATAAGGTTAGTAAAAGCCGAAAAGCAAGGGAAAGATATTTCCTATACCGAAATTCCCCGCCAGATCTATGATATTGTCACCTGGAAGGATGAAAAGCTCCTTTCCATCGAAGAAAAGGACGAGGAAACAGGGAAAGTTATCACACGTTATCACCCGACTACAACTCTTAGCATTGCCTTCCAGGTCAATCTTAAGCCGTATGAAAAAGCCACTTACCTTGTTTTCTATAATAACCCATCTGCAAAGATTCCTTCATATGAGACAGACCTTCAAGTCAAAGGAGAAGGGCTCGCCAAGACAATAGAGAATTCTTTTTACAAGGTTGTTCTTGACGAAAAAAGTGGAATGGTAACTGAAATAAACGAAAAAACAACAGGGCTTAAACTTGAGCACAAGCTTGAAACAAACGGCGCAATCCATTGGAACCCGGGCACATATTCGCCTCCCCACTCCTGGTCTCACTGCTCAGACTGGGAAAATCCGCCCTTCTCAGAAGAGATCGGGCCAGTATTTTATTCCCTGCACCGGACAGCTCCTCTCCCCCATATCAAAGACGTTATGGTAAGCATTAGTTATTATTTCTATAATGATTCTCCTTTCATCATTATGGAATCAAACATGAAAATCAATAAGGACATCTTCGTTAAGGCATTGAGGAGCGGTGAGGTTGTGTTTAACAAAGAAGTCCTTGATTCAGGGGCTTACAAAACAATAAAAGGCAAGACCAAACTCATTGACTTTTCCCGCTCCAGACAACATCCAGAACATGTAGCCATTCTCAGGCCTGATACACCCTGGATTGTTTTCTTCAATGAAGAAAAACACATTGCGTTTGGAAACCTCTTCCTTAATTTTTCAACATCAAACCTTAACGGGGGCCAGGCCTCTCTACAGCAGCCGTATATTTACATTCAGCATGGTCCCTGGTACTATCTCTCCAGAGCCTTTGTTTATTCCTTCGGCTCTAACAACCAGACAAGAATGCTTCCTGTAAGCCAAGGGAGCATATATTATGAGAAACATGCCTGGATTACATTCTTTTTCAAGAAGAAAAGAGGATACTCTCCTTATATCGATAAATATTTCAACATGCTCAAGCATCCTCTCAGCATTGTTGAAGTCATGGAGACTTATCTCGAAAGTCCCGAAGGCTGGCTGGTGCCAATACTCACAGAGCCTTTTGAAGAAGGCGTTGAAGGCGCCCTTGGAGGAAAAAAGAAAAAATGAAAGTTAAAGTCATAGAAGAGATAATAGAGAATTTCAACCCGGAGATAGAAAGGCATGTTGCAATTTCAAAAAGAGAATACAAAGAGAGATGGCAGAGAGTCCAGAATTTAATGAAAGAAAAGGGCTATGATCTTGCTTTTGCCTGTGGTAGTGAACTCGACCGTTCTGATATTGCCTGGCTTGCTGGCATTTTCGACCCGATCATAGAAAGATACGGCATTCTGATTCCGGCAGAGGGAACGCCTCTGGTTATTGCAGGTTCAGAAGGCGGCCATGTGATCGAGGACTGTATAAGAGCTTCTGATGCACGACTGGCCCTCCTTAGGGAATACCAGATCTCTGACGAAGATTACAGGTTCGCACAGTTTGAAAAGCTCGAAGATGTTGTCTACAAGTTAGTTCCCTATGACCCGGGAAAGCCCATCAAGGTTGCAATCTTATCAAGCAGCCAGTTTATTCCCTATGATCATGTCAGTTTACTCCTGGGAAGGTTTGGAGGTGAAAATGTCGTTTTTGACGTTGATCTCCTGAGAACAATAAAATACAAAAAATCTTTGACAGAGCTAAAAATCATTGCCTTAGCGAACAAAATCGCGGATGCTGCTTTTCTCGGCATGTTAGCTGTCCTTGAACCTGGCATTAAGGAGCTTGACATAGCAGCCGTGGGAGATTACATCATAAAAAGGCTTGGAGCACGAAGAACGGGCTTCCCTACCATTGTTTCTTCAGGAAACAGGGGAAGAAGCGTTCTCGGACCAGCGACAAACAGGACAATCAAGAAAGGAGAATTCGTTTCTATGGGAATCAGCCCGACCTTCAACGGATATCATGGAATCGTGAGAAGAACAGTAAAGGTTGGAGAAGAATGGACAGATAAAGAAAAAACCTATATGGATGCTCTTGAAGGCCTTTATCATACTATCATGAAAGCGGCTCAGGAGGCATCAGAGATAGGCCTTCCTTCAAATTACATAGATCAAAAAGGAAAGGAATATATCGAAAGGACAAAATTAAAAGACAAAAATGAAAAGCTTCTCTCTCCAAGAGAACCTTACACCTTTATTCACAATACAGGCTGTTCAGAATGCCAGGAAGGCTGCGGAGCTGTTACTCCCTATACAGAAGAACCCCTGGGTGAAAACGTAGCTCTGATGATAGACGTTGCCTTTATGGGATTCGATGACAAGGGAGACCTTGTCTTTCCGATAGAATATGCAGTGATGGAAGACTCTTTCTGGAAGAAAGGAAAAGAAACAGGTGTTTACAATCAAATGCCCCTGAATGTCCAGAAATATGTAGGCAAAGATTTCTCAGCCATTCCTAACAATAATATTAATCCCTATTTTAAAAAATTGGAGTAGGAAAAATGAAAAAAGCAGCCTCATTGATTGTTTTATTTATATTGCCCGCATTACTCTCAGGAAGCAACCTGAGATTTCAATCTCCGAGTTTTAAAGAGCCATTCTATAGAATATTGTTTTCTTTTGAGGCTAAACAAGACAGTACCCTTGTCAAAGTGCTCCAGGTCAACAGCAAAGAATGGGAAAATTTCTCTGTTTTCAAAGAAGGAAAAAATGTTGCCACCTCAAAACCTCTAGCTAAAGGGACCTATGAATTTATCATTGACTATGCATGGGGAAACAGAAAAAAATACAAAATCACCCTCTCTACTCATCTTGAAAATTCTCAAAAAATCACAAAAACAGAGATAGCAGGGAAATCTCCGAAAAATGGAGGCATTTTTACCCCTGAAGAGGGATTTTACAGGGCATTCAAGGCAGAGGAACCTGTGGGGCTTAAAAGAAAGGGCGAAATTTCATACATTACGTTCACTGTTGCGAAAAAGGAACTTGAAAACAAAAGCTTTATCGTTTTTGACGGAAACTCTCAACTGGAATATCAAATCCTGGATGCAATAGAAACAATCCCCCCCGAGAAAGCAGCAAAAGATCACCCTGTAACATTAACTTTTAAGATTGCTTTTTCTCTCGACATGTCAGCGTATGAAAAGAAAATTCTTCTTATTCTCAAAGGAGAGCGGCTTTCTTCTGAAAAAATTGGGTTCGCCATCGCCGGTGAAGGCATAGGTAAAACCATTATAGGAAAGAGAGTATCTCTGGAATTTCATCCCAAAAGCGGGCAGGTCAACATTATCAAATATCTTAAAGAAGGGATAAAGCTTTACAACGAAGCCGGCGTTATTCATTGGAACCCTGGATGTCATATCCCGGGAATCGCCTGGGATCATTCCTTCAACTGGAACCCTCCCCCAAGTTTTGAGGAAAAAATTGGAAAATTCCTCTATATCAATTCAAGACGAGGACCCCTGCAGAAAATTAAAGATGTTAATCTTGAGGTAAAGTACATACTCGAGGCTAATTCACCCTATTTCATCTCAGAAACTAAAATGAGTGTTAAAAAGCCCCTTGCTGTCAGCGCTATTAGAAACGACGAGATGGTCCTTTATAAAGACTTGTTTGATACCTTGATATACAAGAACAAAAGAAACATAACAAAAAAAATGCTTCTCAAGGAAAAAGCAGGCTACCCAGATGGATTTGTTCATGCAGCGCCGGATGATGTGGAATGGGTAGGATTACTGAATACAAAGAGAAAATATGGATTTTTCAGCCTGAGGATAAATTACGTCAACAGCAACCTTAATGCCTCAGGAACCTGGCTTAACAAGCCGGGTACATTTTTTTATGCTCCTTCAAACGGAAAATACGTATACTGGGTCAGACCTCTTCTCTACACGTGGGCTGACTACACCACAAGAAATCTCTTGACTTTTGTTCCGGAAGGGAGCTCCTTCTACGAAAAAAATGCCTATATCCTTCTTCCCTTAAAGGAGGGCTATGAAGATAATTTGAATATCCTTATAAAAAAGCTCAGGAGCCCTGTGAGGATTTTCTGATGGAGTTTGTGGATTTTAAATCACTCAAAAAAAGCACAAATATTGATATCATTTTCCCGGAATGGCAGAAGAATGAGACTGTTGCTTTCCTGTCTCCTCATGACGATGATGTCATCCTGGGAGCAGCATACCTTCTTGGGGCTACATTGAAAAACAAAGGCATTCCTCTTATTCTCATTTTCTGCAGCGGAGACGCTGGATATTCCTCTCCAGAAGAGAAAGACACAATCACCCAAAGGAGGAAGGAAGAAACCCTGAAAGCATATGAAAAGCTGGGAGTAAGCGAGGAGCGGATCATCTTCTTTAACATCCCGGATTTTTCTCTGATGCCCTACATTAACCGAACCCTTCCACAAGGAAAAGGCCTTTTTGAGGAACAGGTCAGACTTTTTAGAAGGGAAAAAGTCTCCAGAGTTCTCTTTTCGAGCGGCTATTTCGAACATTGGGACCATACTGCTGTTTTTAACATGGGAATCTACAATTCACCCCATGCCGGAGATCCTGTGCTGGCAGATATCGGAGCTCCTTACCGGACAAGGTCATATTATGCTTATTCTGTATGGGCAGACTTTGAGCCTCCAAAATCTGAACTGTATCCTCTGCGAGCAGACATAGGAATTCTCGTAGAGGATGAAGAGGAGGAAAAGGTAAGAGATGCGATCAGAGAATTTTCATCGCAGAGGAAAATATTTAAAGACATCGTCGCTTACAGAGAGAAAAGGAAATCAGATTCCGGATACCTTGAACTCTACAAAAAAGTTGATACCAGAAAACAGATTGATTTTAAACTATATTTTAACCTCCTGGATAAGTGTAAATAAAAGTGAGGAGTAAGGAGTTGGGAGGAAACTGATTTTGTTGGTCTGTTTATCAGTTATTCGGTTAGTCGGTTATTTTAATTAAAATAATTAACAGGCTAACTGATTAACAGGCTAACAGACTAACTGACTAACTGATTAACAGATTAAATATAGATAGGAGCAATAAAGGATGTATGCAATAGGCACTGATTCTGGAACACAGGGAACAAAAGTCATAATCGTCGATTTTGAGGGGAATATTCTTGGAAGAGGATACGCTCCTCACTTCTTTATTAAAGGACTCAGGCCAGGAGAGAGCGAACAAAATCCTCAGGTCTGGATCGATGCCTTTGAAAAGGCTCTTTTAGATGCTTTAAAGAGCGGAAATATCGATTCATCTAAAATAGTTTCCCTTGGTGTTTCAGGACAGCAGCATGGCTTTGTCCCTTTAAATAAAGAGGGAGTACCCATAAGACCGGCAAAACTCTGGAATGATACTTCCACGGTTGAAGAGACAAAAATCATCATAGAAAACCTGGGCGGAAAAAAAAGCACTATTCAGAAACTCGGCATAAGTCTTGCCGTGGGATATACAGCATCGAAAATCTTATGGCTGAAGAGGAATGAATCAGACAACTACAAAAAACTCTCCAAGATCCTACTCCCTCACAACTATGTTAATTATTTCTTAACAGGAATTCATCACATGGAATTCGGTGATGCCTCAGGGACAGGCCTTATGGATATAAGAAGGCTCCGATGGCATAAAGAAGCTATCAAAGCTATCGACCCTGACCTTGAGATGAAACTTCCTTCTCTTTCACATCCTTCTGAACCAGTGGGATTCCTTAAGAAAGAAAATGCACAACCCTTCGGAATGAAAAATGTTCTGGTTTCAAGCGGGGGAGGAGACAATATGATGGGCGCTATCGGAACAGGTAACGTTGTGCCCGGTGTGTGTACTCTCAGTCTTGGAACCTCAGGAACCGTATATTCCTATTTTTCAGAGCCTTTTGTAGATCCTGAAGGTGAGATAGCAGCCTTTTGTGACAGCACTGGAGGATGGCTTCCTTTACTGTGTACCATGAATGTCACAAACACCACTGAATGTTTCAAGACTCTCTTTGAAATTTCAAATGAGGAGCTCGAAAATCTCGCATCACAGGCACCCCCTGGAGCAGAAGGGCTCATTTTTCTCCCTTTCATTGATGGAGAAAGAGTGCCTGTTCTCCCCTTTGCGAGCGGAGTTTTTTTTGGGCTAAACAGGCGGAATTTCACTCCCCATCACATGGCGCGCTCAATAATGGAAGGGACCATCTTCAACCTTGGATACGGATTTTCAAGAATGAAATCCTTAGGGTTGAAACCCGCAGAAATCAGAGCCACAGGAGGTGGTGCCAAAAGCACACTCTGGCTTCAGATCGCTGCCAGCATTTTTAAAAGTCCTGTGGTAACGTTAAAAGAAGAGGAAGCAGCTGCCTTTGGCGCAGCCATTCAATCCATCTGGTGTTACTTCAAAAGCAAAGGAAAGGAAGTCAAGATAGAAGATTTGGCAGGAAAAATGCTAAAAAAGGGCACAGTTATTGAACCTAATTTAAAGATTCTTTCCCTGTATGAAAGTCTTCAGGAAAGATATAATTCTCTCTGGCAAACACTTGATAACGAATTTATTAAACACAGGATTTCAATAACACAGGAATAAAGCAATATCCTAAGCACAAAATTCCAAATTCCAAATCACAAATTCCAAACAAATTCCAAATAAATTAGTTTAAGGTTTAAAGTTTAAGATTTAAGGTATTAATATTTTTCTTATAGTATTAATCCCTAAACATTAAACCATCAACCTTAAACCCGTTTCTACTCTTGCCTTAAACATTAAACCTTCAACCTTAAACCAATATAGTTTCGGTCATTGGTATTTGGTGCTTGTTTGGTTTTTGGAAATTGTTATTTGGAATTTAATTTCTTGCATTAGAAAACATGACCAACACAAAAGGGAAGAGACCCAATTTCCTGAGTTACTGAGTCACTCTTTAGTGTCTATGTATATCCTTATACATAATCTTCTGAATATCATACATCAGACCTTGACTTACCAGAGCAACTTCTTCTTTTTTGAGAAATTCCGCCACATACTCAATTATGCTTTGTGGGAAAATGCCATCCCTTTCATATAAATCTCTTTTCTTTATCAGAATTTGGCTCGACTCCATACAGCTTGAAGGTAACAACGGGAAATTATCTATCTCATTCTTGTTTTTGAAAGTGTTTTCTCTTACGTAAAATTTCTCAGCAAGTTCAAGCGAACTATTATTTTTGATAGCCCATTCAGCCGCCATTACAATTCCTGCCAAGAGCAGATGAATAAGGGCACTTCCGTCAGGACTTCTTAATTCGATCGTCTGACGGCTCTCGACATCATCAATATCAGCTTCTTCCTGAGGATTTATTTTCTTGGCAATGTTGTGCAAATCCGACCACCCCAGCGGCACGCGAATCAGCGTACTCCGGTTCAAATCACTCCAGCAAATGTGCGTGGGAGCTTCATGATCAGGACTAAGGCGCAGGTAGGAAGAGGCAATCATGTTGCCAAAGGCAGTCAGGGAGCCTGCGTATTCGCACAACCCGCCGATCAGGCGAAGAGCAGATTCTGACAGTTTGCCATCTGAATCCGTCATGATGTTTTTTCCGTTTTTCATCAACGCCATATGAAAATGCAGCCCGCTTCCTGCAACCTTTTCATCAATTTTTGGAGTAAATGTCGCAACGCAGCCATGTTTATAAGCAACATTGCGGATTATCCAACGCGCTAACACAAGGATATCCGCCATTTCTTCAGCAGGTCTGGGAATGAATTCTACCTCAAGCTGTTCGGCTGTTTTCCCCTGAATTTCATCTAAGTCGCTCTCAATATTGTCGACGAAACCGACTTCGCTATGGCTATATTTAACAGCTCCCGTTATCTTACTGATGTAACGGACTATCTCGTTCAGAATTTCCCCGCTTTTTATAAACGGAGCGGCCTCATGATAAGCAAGTTGATTCTGTAAAGTGAAAATGTCCGGATCTCTTTCAAAGATCAGAAAAAACTCCAACTCTCCCAAAGCATACAAATCCAAATCTGTATTAACTCGGAATAACCGGCAGGCCCTTTCAAGAATATTGTCCAGTGCAAAGGGAGCCCGCTCTCCATCTTTGGTTAAGAAACGGCAGAGAAAATCCAGGCTGCAATCATCAAATGGGTTAAAAAATGCTGTTTTATACTCGGGCACAACATATAAATCTGAAAGTCCTTTATCTACAACCCCTCTAAAAAGAGACGACCCATCGACACGTTCCCCTTCAGCAAGGATAAGTTCGGCCTGATGACGGCTTGTTAAGGGTAATTTTAATTCTTTAATCCTTCCGTCCAGTGCGGTGTAGTGGAAAGTGATTCGTTCGATTTTTTTTTGTTCGATAATATTTAATAAATCAGCCTTCTGAAAATCATTTGGGGGCTTCTCCAAAAGAATAGAAAGCGGATTTGCAAGAGCATATGAAGGATTATTCTCTGGCATTTGGGTGTACTCCTTATTATTAGTCGAAATATAATATAGAAAGACAATTTTACGAAAAAAAGCGAACCCTTTGCAAATAAAATAAACTCTTGTTCCTTTTTTCTCTGCAAAATTTGCACAAAATAGTGTACACTAACTTTTGACAGATTGGTAAGTTGATCCCGTTTAGACCTTACAAGGAGGGATTGGATGAATAAAATCGTCGACATATATTTACCTTTGGACAGCCGCGAAGTGCCTAACAATGAAATTTGGCCAATCGCAATAAAACAATTAGATGAACTGATCAAAGTCATCGAAAAATGCGGCTGGAAGGCCAATGTATTAAATTCCGATAAGCCCGTATCAAGTGTTGCCGAAGGAATGCAGGTTATTAAAAGGGCAAAAGGCGAAAGATTTATCAATTTCATGGCTGGCTGGTCTTATCCTGATTTCTCTGTGAGCCCCATGTGGCAGCTTCCATATGACGTTCCTAAATTGTTGCTCGGAAGCACTATCTCCAACTATCCAGGTGGTGTTGGGCTTTTAGCCACAGCATCAGGTATGGTTCATGTTGGAATCGAAACAGGCCGATTGTTTGTTGAAGACTTCAAAAAGCCTAAAGATTTCGCTGATGCTATCCATGCCTTTCTAAACGAAGGAAGCTACAGACCGCCCTATCCTGATACAATCGAGGTCTCTGTCAGCCAAGTTCACAAGAAAAAAGCAAGAAATGTCATCGATCAGCTTAAGGGATCCATTTACGGAGCCGTGGGACCGCGTTCCATGCAGATGTGGAACAAGATTTCTGAGGCGGATTTCCTTAAATATTTCGGAATCGCGCGGGAAGGATTTGATGGACTTCGGCTTGCTAAGATGGCAGAAAAGATTCCTGATAAGAGAGCCGAGCAAGCACTGAACTTTCTCATCGAAAAAGGAATGGATATACGGCTCGGAAAAGATCCGGTCAAAGATCTGACAAAAGACATGGTTGTCTTCCAGATGAAAGTCTATTTTGCTCTGCTCGAACTCAAGAGGCAGTTCGGACTGGACTTCATCGGAGTCCAGGATCAACTGGACTGGGTAGAACATTACCCCGCTACAGATCTAACCTTGGGAATTTTAAACAACAGACTGCGCCCTGAATCCAACGAAGAAACCATGGTCGCAGCTACAGAGGCAGATGATGGAGCAGCTATCACCATGCAGGTATTAAAACTTTTGAGCAGCGGGGAACCTGTAGGGTTTAATGACCTGCGCTACTGGGATGCAAAACAGGAACTCTACTGGTTTGTCAATTCCGGAGCCCTTGCTCCCTACTTTGCCTATGGCAGCCATAAGTCCCTTGAAGGGGCCTGGTCTGAGCGTCAGACTTACATGTACTTTAAACAAGGAGGCGGCACATGCACTGTCGTGGTTCGTGTGCCAGGAGTTGTTACATGGGCACGTTTTTCTTTTCGGAACCACAAGATGTATCTCTGTGCAGGCCGCGGCATCACAGATATTCCCACTGAAGAGCAATGGAAGGAACGCTCAAACCAGTGCAATCCGGAATGGCCGCACTGGTATTTGAAGCTTTGCAGCCAGATCGAGTGGAAGATCAATTCCAATCATCCGATCACAGTAAAGGGAGATTATCTTGCCGATCTTAAGGCAGTTGCTGAAGAATTAGGAATCCCATTTGAATGCTATGATTACAAAACTCCTGATCAGTTAGTCAGTTAATCTGTTAGACTGTTAATCGGTTGGTCAGTTAGTCAGTTAATCTTTGATTCAATTCTATGCGTAACTACGACTCCGCGCTTTTTTAATTCATTCATGAAAGGCTCGTATAATTCTGCATGAAAAATATCTTCTGGAAAAATGACTCCCCTCTTAGTAATCGTTCCCATAGCAACCATCTGGGCCGTAATCGAAGCAGGAAAACTCGTCGTCTTTGCCATGGAAGTATAACCCTTCTCTGAATCATAGTAGTCAATCATCTCAAAGATATGGGTCGCCGGTTTTCCTGCTTTCCTGCCAGATACGACAATTCTCAACAGAGTCGCATCCTGCTCTTCCCCTAATTTAATCCTCTCATCCAGAAGCTTCTCTAGGACCCTGCGAGGAATGACATGCTGATCACTCACAAGAATCGGATCAGAAGAAAAAAGGCCGCACGCTTTCAGGGTCTCTATCCTTTCAGTATGGCCTTTGTGCCGAATCGTCTTTTCAGCAAGTTCATCCCTGATTCTTCCATTCATCGTATAGAGAAGCGAGTTCAAGCCGTCCGTGTAAGAGCATTCCATCTCTGAAAAAAGAGGAGGAAACTGGATGGCTTCAATACCGGACAAAGGCGGCACTTCGCTTACTTCTCCATTCTTCAGAATCAAAGCATTTCTATCATAAAAATCGAGAAGGCTCTCTACGGCATAAACAATCCTGTAATTTAGAGGAGGCGCGGGACGAATAGGATTTCCTCCCACATATATGATGGCTCTGTCTGTCTCATCCAGCAGATGAACTGCTCTCCCCACACAAACATTTGTAATTCCAGGCGAAACGCCAACACCCGATATGACAACTATCCGTTTCTTCTTTGCCTCATCATCATACTCAAGACGCTCTTGAGGCCCCTCCCCTACTAAGTCCACAAAATGAACACCCTTGCGAACAGCCGCATCTAATGTCAAGAAACTGTGCCTATGAAGAAGAGCACAGATGGCCACATCCTTCCCCTCAAAAATCTCTTCTCTCTGCTGCTTATCCTCAACATCCCTTTGTAGAGGAATGAGCCTTTTGCATCGAATAATTTCTGCGGCCTGTTCAAGTTGCTCAGAGCTGATATCCACAAGAGTAACCCTACATTGAGAATTGCTGTCGATCAAGTCTTTGGTCAGCACAACGCCCATCTTCCCTGCTCCCAAGACAAGAAAATGATTCATGTTTTCCTCACTTACATTCAACAAGTCGCTTCGCTCCTCGCGATGACACGTAATCCCGTCACTTTGAGACAGTGCCAAAAATTTACAGCATTCTCATCTCCGCACAGGGGCTTGATTTATCAGGCCCAATTTCCCCAGTATCTTCTTAATTTTCAATCACATGAGTCGGTCTGATAATTTAGGATAATATAAAATATTTTTTTATTAATTTTTTTAATAAATAATAAAAAAAAGGGAAAACAATGATAAAGAATGTCAAGAATATTGTTTTCCCCTTTCCAAAACTCTCAATAAACCCATAAAGTTCATCAAACCACAATGTCCAACAAATAACGCCTATCCACATCGATGGAATAACCATGAGAAGCGCATTTTTAATATTATAGCCTTCTATATGAGCTATAAGGGAACCCATTACAGCACCTGTCATAGGAAAAGGCAACCATACGAACAATGAAATACTAACCCAGTTCCACTTTTTCATGATTCGTATTCTCTCCTTTGCTTTTTTCTTCATAGATTCAATAAAATGTTTAGTAATTCTCAACTTTCCAGTTTGTTCCCATAAAAAGACAATAAGAGAATTTACAATTAAAAGGTAAGTAGTGTTATAAAAGACGATGATAAAAATTATAAGGGAAGTGGGGAAGTCAAATTCCAAACCTACCCCTATAAAAGCAAGTCTACCTCCCAAATGATTAGCTGATATCATTGACAAAATTTTAGCCACAAGAGATGGGTTTAAAACGAGCAAAAAAATAAAAATACTAAGCTCTATTCCAAAAAGCACAGTTCCTAAAGCAAAAGCCATCCGCCTATCTGAAACTCGAAAAAGCATTTTTTTCATTTGATCAATTTACCTGATAATTCTTAATTTCTTTTTTATTTTTTTATCATTTTTGATGTCGAAATCAGCTTTTTTGTGGATTCCCTGTTATGAAAAATGGAAACCAAGGAAACGGCATTAAAAATATTAATAAGATATTAAATCTGGATCTATAAAGCTTAATACATCTTGAGTTTGTTCAAAAGTGGGAGAAATCTCCAAAAAAGCTATTATCTCTTGAATAATTTTTCTTGAATTATAAAGAAGATCCTCAAAATTAATTGTCATATACCTTTTATCCCTAATGAATTTATCGATCCGTTTATAACCATCCTCAGCTACTTTTTTTTGGAACGAATGACTCTTGAAAAGATTCCCTTTTGTTATTAGAAGTTTAAGAAACAAAAAAATAATTTTTATGCGGGCACTAACCGTAAAGTAAGAAAACTCGTGCTGTAATTCAGGCCACCAATTTTGCAGTCTGGCTGTCTTTAGGAAGGAATGGGCAATACTATCGGCATTACGATTTAGACGGATATAATAAGGATTAGTCAAATGGTAATAGAAATAGGGAAGAATGTAAATTATTGTAGGATTTTTAAATCCCCACAATTCACGTTCATTATCACGGATGAGATTCTTGATTCTCCCTTCGTAATTTTTAACAACAGATTCAACTAACCCATCATCTTCGTTTAATCGTCTAGAATGATCTACTAGTCTTTTGGTTTGGAAAAGGATGTTTTCATTTAAAGCTATGAAAGATTGGTTCTCATAACAACCATAGTTGTTTAAATGTTTCCCGATGATCAAATCTTCTTCTTCACCCATCCAGATACCTAAACGGTGAAGGATACCTGCAAGAAGAGAAGAACCACTGCGTGGCATAGAAAGAACAACAACAGTCTTCATCCCGTCTTATCCTTTACAAAAATAGAAAAAGTAATAATTTTTACTGCAATTTTCACTATTTTTTTTCTCAATTAAAACATAAATCGATCCTAAATTACAGCTATTCCGCGACCTTAATTTTTACTCAACTTGATCTTAAATAGGATATATGATATGTAACTCATTAAAAAGAAAAAAAATAAAAATATTTATAATAAGTATCATTCATGACTCTAATAGAGCATTTGGCAAGGTTAACATCCAAGATTTCAGCCCCATTCCTAGATCGGACACTTAAAACGCTCTCATCAAGTAAAAAAATCAATAATTATCTAAAAAGATTAGAAATTAAGCGCCTTCGCAAAATAGACGAGCTGAAAAGAGTATTAATTATTCCAGATATTAACATTGGTGATGCAGTTATTACCCAATCATTCATATCTCCATTAAAAAAATTTTTTTCAGACATTCGAATTAGTTATGTTTACCAACACAAAGCTTACCCTCTAGTTAAAGCAAATCCTAATATAGATGTACATCTTCCATTATTCAGAAGTCTCAGCTATCCTTCTAAAAGAGACTGTAAAAGTTTGAAAAACTTAATTGAAAGATATGATTTCGATTTAATCTTCAATTTCTGCCCCTATTTCTATACTAACAATTTTAAATCCGCCAATTCATCCGTTATTTATCCAACAAGATTTATAGCTAATATTATTCGTGCTTACACTTCAGATAACTGCAAGGCTCAGATTGTTTTTCAAATGAATGAATTCGCAAAAGAATTTATAGAAGAATTTCCTTCTGATATTAAACCAAAAGCAAAACCCAGTATGAATTTTTCCGGTAATCATCTTTACACGACTCAAGAACTTTGCAAAAAAACAAGAAAAATAGTGGAGAAATTCAGGATAGATCCGCACAAAAAAAAGATCCTGTTTAACCCGGATACTGCTTCTCGATACACCTTTATTCCCATTAAATTTCAATTAGAATTATTGAAAGGAATTCTATCCCTAGAAAATGTAATCCTTTTATTAAATTGTGGATATACCTTCAAAGGCATCGAAAAAAAGCTGCTCAAGGAACTTCCCTCCCATCTAAGGAAAAAAATCATTGTCATTCCAAAAGATACTTCAATCGACGTTTGTGCTGCATTAATCGATTATTCTGATATGTTTATAAGTGGAGATACAGGCCCGTTACATATTGCCGCAGCAAAAAAAGTTATTGTGAATTCCGATACGCATTTTCGTAATTCTACTGCTTTAATTGGAATATTTGGTGCGACAAGCGCAAAAATCTACGGCTATGACTCTTTTTCCGATGAATATCTATCAGCATCACAAAACGCTCCCTCAAAGACTTTTGAAGCGTGGCCACCCTGTAAAAATCTTACATGTATCGATAAGATATTTAAAAAATGCCCGGAAGTAAGGTGTTTTGACGGGCTGGATTCTGAACAGGTTATTGGCTACGTTCAAAATTATTTTTCTTAAAAGCTTTACCTCATCTGCAAAATCTATCACCATCACTGTCTCTTCTTTAGAGAATGCATCTGCTCATTCTTCCTTTTCTCGATGGCAATGACTTCTCCTGATATAGCCAGGCCTGGCTGGAGGCAGGCTGCTCTACAATAAACTCCAATCGTTTACATTTTCATTAAAGGTTTTACCTATTTCTTCAAAAAGAAGATATCCCTGCTTTCTTCCTTTAGAAATAAGTTGATGAATTTTATCCATTTCTCTATTCGTTATATATTTTTATTCTCTATTGCTTTCTTCTTCTTCAATTATTATCTTTCATCTTTTTATGCTTATGTTTATGTTTGTTCCATCTAAAGAATAACCCCTTACTATATTCAACTGCAGCTTTAGCCGCTTGTTTCTTGGTCAACCCCTTGTTTAGTCCTCTTTCTATATGTCTTATAAAGATAGCGTGCAGCATATCAATATTGCCTTTATTTTCTTCAATTGCTTTCTCTATAATCTCTCTGTCCGATTCGCTAGAATGTTTAAGGACATGTTTCAAGTAAGATTTCTTAATTACTGATAAATAACAAAGCCCATATTCAAAATTAAAGACCTCCCTTATCGCCTCATTATATCTTCTGTCTTTCTCTTTCCCATTGGGTAAATGATTAAAGTCTTTTTTTGACACCCTAGATTTTGCTTCTTCCCATAAATTTCTAAAAAAATCTTCAAGGGAATAGTTCACTTCACCCTCCATCACTTCGGAAGGTGTAAAGTCCCATTTCATTTTCCTAACACCTCCTCAATAAAAAAACAAACCAACGCTCCTCTTAGAAATACAAGGCAAGGGAATTGGGGGCTGGCTTAAATGAATTTCATATTCATGTGTATTTTTGTAATCATTTGTCCTTATTTTTACATATTCTGAATAAAGATGCAAATCTTTATGGATACTATCCAAATTGTTTAGGGAGGGAAACTGTATATCGTATGTAGTGTATCGTTAGTTTATTTCAGTTATTAAAATTGCAAATTCGGAGCAACTTATTATTTTTGAATTTTAACTAACTCATGGAGCAAATTCCTGGTTGACTGGGGGGATTCCAAATAAAACCTCGCTTGAGATGGTCCATAACTTACTTTTATGGAATAAGCCTTCGCTGGCAAAATTTTAAATAAATCTTCATCAGTCCAATCATCACCTAAGGCGAGAATAAAGTCCCATTTATTCTTTGAAAGCCATGGCATTACCCCATTTCCCTTGTTTACTCCAGAAACCCTTACTTCAATAACCTTATTGCCATGCATCACCTGAAGATCTGTATTAGCCAGAAATTCATTAAGGTAATCAAATAATTCACTAGACCTAAGTTGCCCTAATTCTGGATTGGCCTTCCGATAATGCCAGGCAATTCCATACTCTTTTTCTTCCACCAGAGATCCTGGAACACGAACTTCGTAAGTCTTGAGAATAGGCTTTAATTGTTCTTTCCAATCACTAGATAAACGCTTTTGCTTTTCCCAATCGTGAATAGGATCTTTTCTAATCCAGGCACCATGCTCAGCAACCAGACCACAAGGAATCTTTCCCAGCCAGTGTTCTATTGTTGCGCGGTCCCGTCCACTCACGATAACTAAGGTATTACGAGGATCCCTGACCAGAGAATAAAGAAGCCTTTTTAATCCTACATCTGGTTTTGCCTGCTCAGGCTTTATTGCAAAAGAAACTAAAGTGCCATCATAATCCAGGAGTAAAAGTCGATTCTTACTATTTTTGAAATCCGATATGAGGTTTCTTTTCCATTCTTCATTAAGCTTCTGGTGCTCATGTTGAGCCTGTATTTTTTTAACATCCTTAATCCTCTCCACAAAACTTCTGGCCCAGCGGAATACATCATATTCAAAGAGTCGTTTTCTCATCGGTTCCATTCTTCTCGTCTGTTCCTTTTCACTCATCTCGAGAGCCTGGGTTAATGCCGCTGAAAATTCTTCTTTATTATTCACATTAACAAGCAAGGCTTCTCCCAGTTCAGATGCTGCTCCGGCTGTCTCACTAAGCACAAGTACCCCTTTATTATTTATTTTGGAAACTATAAATTCTTTAGCCACCAAATTCATTCCATCCCGTAACGGAGTGACAAGAGCAACATCAGATAAAGAATAAAGGGGAAGAAGTTTCTCAAATGGAAGAGAACGATACATATAATGAATAGGAATCCAACCCGGAATGCCAAAACGACCGTTAATTCTTCCAACAAGCCGCTCTACTTCCTCTTTGAGAAGAGAATATTGTCTAACTTTAGTCCTTGAGGGAACACACAACATAATATAAGTAAATCGTTTATGCCAATTGGAGTTTTTTTCTAAAAACTGCTCAATACCTTCTAATCGCAGAGGAATTCCTTTGGTATAATCCAAGCGGTCAACAGAAAGAATGATCTTTCTCTTTTCTACCCATATCTTTTTTTTAAGCTTTTGAATTTCTTTCTGTATTGAAGACTGTTGCAGAAGCTTTTCCATGTGCAGGGAATCGATTCCCATGGGGAAATTCTCTACTTTTACAATCCTATTATCAACAAGAATCGCTCCTAACTCGTGTTCATACCCTAACAATCTCAAGACGCTGCTTAAAAAGTGCCTTGCATATTCATAGGTGTGAAAACCTATGAGATCCGCTCCCAGGAGGCCCTCAAGAATTTCTTTTCGCCAGGGCAATATTCGAAATATTTCAGAAGATGGAAAAGGGATGTGAAGAAAAAAACCAATCGTGCTTTGAGGAAAGCTTTTTCTGATCAGAGCAGGAAGTAGCATAAGATGATAATCGTGAATCCATAAAACATCCTGGGGACTTGCTAATTTAATAACTTTCTGAAGAAATTTTTGATTTACTCTTTTGTAAGCCTCCCACTCTGATTCCTCGTAGGCACAGTATGTTGAAAAATAATGAAAAAGAGGCCAAAGGGTTCTGTTTGTAAAACCAGAATAATACTTGCCAATTTCTGCTGGAGAAATAAAGACAGGATAACTATGGTAATGATTTATAAGATTTTTCTCAATGAATCTTTTTTCCTTATCATCCACAGGCCAATATCCAGGCCAGCCGACAAAAACTGTCTTTTGCTCTTCTTGAATGGACCGGAGACAAGTCGCCAACCCTCCTGGACTCTGTTGAATTTTCAGCCCATCTTTCTTTTTGCTTATCGTTATAGGCAGCCTATTAGAAACGATAATGATTCTGCTTTGTGATTTTTTATTTTTATCCATGATCGACTTTTTTTGAATCTTTTTTTAGTATAGTCTTGAATAGAAATAATTTCAAATAAGCTCGAAGCCATTATCTCTCTTCTATCTATTTACCCCATTGGTGATTAGTAAAATCGATTTTTTATACTCAGTTTTGAAATAAATCGATCAAAGAAAAATCTGTACTGGGATATCTCCTTGATAAGGAATCAATTAGGGAATAGAAGAAAAGAACAATAGTGTTAATAATTATTCAAAATATCTATCAAAAGTGTCAAATAATCTGTGATGTGGCGTGTAATAAGAAAATTATTCTTAATAAATTCTTTTCCTTTTTGTCCCATCTCTTTGGCAAGTTTTTTATCCTTGAGGAAGGTGACCACTTTTTCAGCACATCCATCAATATCATGGGGAGCTACAAGGAATCCTGTTTTATTGTTAACAATTTGTTCTGGAATTCCGCCGATTCTCGAGGCAACTACAGGGGTTCCTTTCCATTGAGCCTCAGACACTGTTAAGCCAAATCCTTCTCTTGTTGATTTCTGAAGGATGACTGAAGATTTTCTCTGTAGAGCATTGACTAAAATCTGGTTATCTCCTAAAACGAATAAAACATCTCCCCTTTCCAAATACTTTCTGGCTTTCTTCTCTATTTTGCTGTACATCACAATCCCCTCTGGATCATCAGGAGCCAAGTTATAGCAATATACAAGGCGGCAATCCACCTTTTCCTTTACAATTTCAAATACTCTTAATGCACCCTCTGGATCCTTCCAAGGATCAAAACGAGAAACCTGCGTTATCAGAGGTTTATCGGTTGGAATACCAAACTTCCTAAAAATCTTTGAAATAGTATCATCTGATATATCCATGTTTTTAGGAGAAAGAGGATCAATTGAAGGATGAATAACTCGTTGATCGAGGAAAAGATCATCCTTTTTGAAACGTTTGCTTGAAATTATCATCAAATCATAACGGAGAATAAAAGGCTTGATATAACTCCAAATTTCCTTATTGGGTTCAGTGATATCAATATGGCATCGCCAAATCCAAGGCTGTATTTTCCTGTTGAATTTAATCAGAGGGAGGGGTTGAGGGTCATGAACTATAACACAATCGTGATCAAGATGAGTAAATTTGGAAAACCTATCATTTGTATCCAAATAAAGATTTTTTTTGTTGGCCGATAAATTAATTGGATCGCCCTGAAGGGCATTGTGAAATTTCTTTGTCACAGAAAAAAAATCCATGGGGCCTAGCAAAACTCTCCAACCTGTGTCTATTCCAATATCATTCATCAAAATAACAAGATTATTCAGTATTTCGGCAACACCACCTCCATGGCCTGTGGAATTTATATGGACAATGTGTTTTTTAGTCAGCCGGTGAGCTTTTTGATAAATATTTGCTATGACCTTTTCTCCAACAATAGGAAGATAATCATCTAAACTTTTCATTTATCTAGTCTCCAAAAAAAGTTTCATAAGATTTCGTTGGTTGTTCTATTTAAGTACTTTTTACAGCATCTAATAAATTAGGAGGCAAAACGTTTGGTTACAAAGGAGCTCCTGAGCTCCATCTACCAAAACATAACGACGAAAATAATACATCGAATTATTATTAATAAAAATCGCTTTATAAGTAAATAGCCTTTAGAGGTGATTTTAATAACGATTTTTTTCTTTTTTTCAAATTACAATCAAGCCACTTTAAATCATATGATCATAGATTTATAACTTAAAGGGGCTAATATTGTATCTGTTTTTAGCCAGACAAGCTGGAAGTCATGCTTCTCATAATCTTCTTCTAACCATTCTAATGCTTGATTCTTCTGATCAAGTTCCACATAAATCGCCGCGATGAAAGCAGGAGTGCCGGAGGAGGGAATCGAACCCACACTC
>DAOVDU010000067.1 GCA_030669305.1 Candidatus Aminicenantota bacterium | reverse complement strand
AACGGTAGAAAGCAGTGTTGAGTACATAAACGGTTTCTGCATCTTTGGGATCAGCATAAATTCGGCTGTAATAGAAAGCACGCTGGCGCAAGCGGCGTTCTTCATTCACTCTACGCCAGGTTTCACCTCCATCATCTGAACGAAAAACACCACCATCTTTAGCTTCGATAATGACCCAGACGCGATCATGCCTTGCCGGCGAAACTGCAACACCGATTTTACCCAGCATGCCCCTGGGAAGTCCACTGTTTCGGGAAATCTCATTCCATGTATCCCCTCCATCTGTCGATTTGAAGAGGCCGCATCCCGGCCCTCCGCTGGAGAGACTATAAGGGGTACGAAAGAATTCCCAAAGGGCAGCATACATTATTCTCGGGTTTGAGGGATCCAAGATCAGGTCAACCGCACCGGTCTTGTCATCCCTGTAGAGAACTTTCTGCCAAGTCTTGCCTCCATCTTTGGTGCGGAATACACCTCTTTCCTGATTGGGGCCATAGACATGACCGAGAGCCGCAACATAAACAATGTCAGGATTTTGAGGATGGATACGTATTCTTGAGATCTGGTTGGTATCACTCAAACCGACTTGCTTCCATGTCTTTCCTGCATCATTGGATTTATACATACCGTCACCATGGGAAACATTGCCACGCATCGGCACCTCACCCATGCCTACATAGACTATATTCGGATCCCACTCTGAAACAGCAATGGCTCCCACTGAACCGGTCTTGAAGAAGCCATCAGAGACAGGTTTCCAATTTATGCCTCCATCTTCTGTTTTCCAGACACCTCCACCGGTAGCTCCAAAATAATAAGTATAAGGCTGGCTGGGAATACCAGCTACGGCTGTCACACGACCACCTCGATAGGGTCCGATACAACGCCACTTCATTTCTTTATAAAGACTCGGATCATAACGACTTATCTTTCTTGATCTTTGAGGAGCATTCCACGCAGGGGAACTCAAGATACTGCATATAAAAAAGAAAACAGCAAAAATAGCCAATAATATTCTAATTTTTTTCATGAGTAAATATCCCTCCTTTGAAACATTTCTCATATCCCTAATTTAATTCAGATATAGGGATTTATAAACCAAGTGAAATTTCCTGTCAAACCAAAATTATCCCCAGGGATCTGATTCGCAGGAGCTTGATGAATCAAGCCTCTACGTCAATAATAAGCACTTATTCGGTTTTGCCGGGTGATGAAGCTTTGCGTCGTTTCTTTTTAAAAGAAAGAAGGATAAGCGGCGGAGTTATGAGTGTTGTCAGAAGAGACATCCCCAGGACAACCGTATACATATCTTTTGTTATAGTGTGAAGGGAAAGCCCAACCATTCCGACAATAATTCCAACCTCCCCTCTGGGAACCATGCAAACTCCTATCTGAATTCTGGTTTTCCAATTCTCTTTCCAGCAGGCCAGCACAGAGCCGACCATTTTGCTTAATACAGCGATTGCGGTTACCAACAGAGTTAAAAAAAGCAAATTTGGCTTTAAGAATGCACCGGGGTCAAGATGGGCCCCCATCATCACAAAAAAGAAAGGAAGAAGGAATTCATTGACATATTTTACCTTATTCTCCAAATCATAAACTCCGGCTAATTCATCTATCACAACACCAGCCATGAAAGCCCCGATGATCGCAGCAAGGCCGATAATATCAGCCAGCTCTGCCAGGCCGAGACAAAGGATGATAGATAAAACAAAAGGTCCTTCAGGAATGTTTATTCTCTCAACCCATTTGCGTGTTCTTCTAGCCAGCTTTGGTCCCCATAGAGTAAGGAAGCCAATAAAAACCAGAGATTCCATTATTAGCAGCACGAACTCAGCCGCTTGAAATTTCCCTCTTGCCAGGCCTTTAACTAAAGCAAGAATAATCAAGGCAAAGATATCATCCAAAACTGCTGCACCTAAGACAATATAAGCAACTTTATGTTTAATCAAACCCAAATCTTTTAAGACTTTGACTGATATTCCAACGCTTGTTGCAAGGATAGCGGTTGCTACAAACAGGCTCTCGATAATCTCATGGCCAAGAAGGAGCATGCTTCCAATACCCATGAGTAGAGGAAAAATTACACCTAGGATTCCTACTAAAATAGCTGTTCGGCCAACAGCAAAAAGGTCTTTAACCCGGATTTCCAGCCCGACATAAAACATGAGGAAAATTACTCCAATTTCTGCAAAAGACATTAAGACATGGTTGGAAGTATTAATGATACCAAGAACATAATTACCAAGAAGTACGCCCGCAGCCAATTCACCGATTATGGCCGGCATTTTTAGCCTGATGCTTATTGCCCCCAGGATTTTGGCTGATGTAAAAATGATGAAAAAATAAAAAAGGAAATTTCCTGTTTCCACGTTATTCCACCAAATTATTTATTTTCTTCCTTGATTTTAATTACATGCTTTATAAACTAAGAAACACTTCCTGTCAAAGCTAATTTCAGTAACTATATTTCGTCTTTCGTTTTACGGTTTACGTCTTATGAGTTTTATCTGAAGAGGAAAGAAAACCATGATCTGTAGCTTGCCCTTGTATTCCTCTAAAAACCCAGTCACTGATATAAAGTTCCCTCTGAGAAGTTCTAAGCCTGAAAAAAGGAAGAGATTTTCCTGCGGGACAAGAGCGGAAAATTCTTCTCCAGAAGAAACCAAGAAGACAAATTTGCCTCTGTTCTGAACTCCGGAACAGGTGTATTTAACTGAAACAAGCTTTCCGACATTGTTTCTTGCCTCATCAGCTCTGATGGAAGGAAAAGGGTCCTTTTTCCAGAATCCTCTCCCTAATCTTTGTGCTTCTTCTTCCGCTTTTTTAAACTCTTTTTTGTATTTAAAAGCAAATTTTAGAAAAACAGAGGCAAAACCCTCCTTTAAGATAAACTCATTAAAAAGCCCTTCTCTTTCTGTCCAGATATAAGCAAGAAGTCTTCCATACTTATCTTCGAGTTCCCAGTCATAAGTGAGATTTACTTTCCTATTGTAAAGATAGTAGAAGGTAAATCTCTTGGCCATGTATGCATGAAATTTTACCTCTTTTCTCAAATCATGTGTTTCAGGAGCATTTATTCCAATAAGTCTTACTTTTCTCTCATATCCGCTGTTAAACCTGACTTTTATGGTATCGCCGTCATAAACAGCCGTAACAAACCCGCTTTTGGGGAAAGCAGCCTCTCTCCTTTGTTCAGACTGCAAAATTCCTGAAACGAAGAGTCCAATGAAAAACAACAGTAAAAGTAGAACAAAAATAAACTTTGAAGAGCTATAACGAGTCTTTCTCATTTTCTTTATTGTTTCTATTCCATCTAATTAATTCCTTCACTGCCTTCTTGATATGTTTAGCGGATATGCCGTATTTATCCAGCAATTCTTCTGGTTTACCAGACCTTGGCAGGTCATTTACAGCAAGGTGCATTATATCGGCTTTTCCGCTTAAGGCCGAAGCTACCGCATCCCCTAATCCTCCGCTTCTAAAATGGTCTTCTACAACAACGACTTTTTTACCTGCCGCCTCGACTTCACGTATCATATTTTCCTTATCTATAGGTTGAACAGAGTAGGCATCAATAATCCTGACTAAAATATGCTCTTCCTTTAGCCCCTCGTATGCTTTTAATGCTTCATGAACCGTTATTCCCGCTCCTATAACAGCAGCAACATCGTTTTTTCTCTTCTTTAAGACTTTTAAACCCCCTATAGGGAATTTTTCTTCTTGACTGTACAGAAGAGGAGTTCCGGGACGTGTGGTTCTCAGATAAGCTAAACCTTTGTACTTGGCCATGGATTCAACACACGCTTCAGCAGAATAGGCATCAGAGGGATAAAGCACTGCACATCCTGGAATAGGCCTGAAGATTGCCAGATCCTCAAGGCCCATCTGAGATGGGCCGTCCGCACCAATACTTACACCAACATGGGAACCCACCAGTTTCATGTTTGCAAAAGAATAAGCCGCCATCCTGATTTGATCATGGGCTCTGCTCAGAAAGGCTGCGAAAGTTGCGATAAAAGGAAGGTAACCCTTAGCAGCCATCCCTATCCCAATCCCAACCATGTTCTGTTCCGCAATATATATCTGGAATGCCCTGCGAGGGTATTCTCTAAAGAAATCATCGGCATAGGTAGAATTTTTTACATCTCCATCAAGAACTACTACTGCATCGTTGATTTTGGCAAGGTTTAAAAGAGCATTTCCATAGGCCCGTCTGGTAGCTGTCTTATCATTGTAAATATTTCTCTTAAAATTAAACCTTTTTGTAAGCTGAGGGCCTCTTATTTTTTTCGGCTTTCGCACATATTTTTTTACATCAATTTCAGGCATGGGGCCTAGCTCGTCAAGTGCTGTTTGAAGGTCTCCTTCTTTTAAAGGCTTACCATGCCAACCGTTTTTATCCTCGAGGAAAGAGACTCCTTTGCCTTTTATTGTTTTGGCTAGTATCGCTGTGGGCTTGGGCATCTGTCTTGCCTTTTCAAACGCCTGTAAAATCTCCCCAACTTTATGCCCGTTAATCTTAATCACATTCCAGCCAAAGGCTTTGAACCTTTTCTCATATGCTTTGATATCATGACCAAGCATTGTTGCCTCTGACTGGCCCAATCTATTTATGTCAACAATAGCGCAGAGATTATCGAGCTTAAAATGAGAGGCTATATTCGCTGCTTCCCAAACCGCTCCCTCAGCGCATTCGCCATCACCCATTAAAACGTACGCTCTCCTAGGAGATCTTCCAAGCTTTATGGCCATAGCCAAGCCTACTCCGATAGAAAGCCCCTGCCCAAGAGAACCAGTAGCAGCTTTGACCCATTTCATACGCGGTGTGGGATGTCCTTCAAGAGTACTCGTGATTTCCCTTAAATTCATCAGGTTTCTCTCAGGGATAATACCTGCTTCTGCATAAGCTGCCCAAAGAATCGGAGCAGCATGCCCTTTGGAGAGAACATGTTCGTCATTCGACCAATCATGCGGGTCTTGGATGTTGTATCTCATCTCATCAAAAAACAAACATGCCACTAATTCTGCCAAAGATAAGCAGGTCGTTGGATGTCCTGATCCTGCCTTTGTGGTCATCTTTAAAGAATGAATGCGCAGTCTTTTGGCTATCCTTTCTAAAACCTCTTTTTTATCCATAAATTAAAATCCTCCCTCTTAGGATTATTTTAAAATTAAACGGACTGAACAGATCATTAAAACATATAAGTCAGTTTAAAAAATAAAGTATGGCCTTGAGTCCCCTTTTCACCAAACCGAGCTGTTCCCCTCTGGTATGCAAGTTGAATAAACCCAAAAGGCGGCTGAAAACGGTAGACAAAAAGTACCTGGATATTCTTCTTATCTATTGCGGAATTTATCTGGTAGAAGACCTTTATAAAAAGGTCATTCGTAAAATAATTTGTTGCTCTAATGACATGAATCCAAGTGCTTTCCTCCTCCGGGTCAGGATCATACATCAGACGAATAATTTCATATGAGAGAGAAAAATCCTGAGTCAATTTATAGTTTAATTTTCCTTTGACAAGTTGAAAATCTAAATCATAATTGTGGCCAAATCTGTAAGAGACACTGGCAGACTGCCACTCCCTGGTGTTATAACCAAGTTCAAACTCGCTCTGATGATTGCGGAACTCCTTTTCATAGAGTTTGTACCCCTGGTGATGCCCAAATTTTAGTGAAAATTTATTCTTTAGATCAAAAGATAGCCCTTGATCTACCTTCCAGCTCCGTAAAGTGCCATTTATTCCCCAGTAAATGTTGTAATTCGAGTCGTATTTGATTCGTTCGAAAACCCTTTTTCGCGGGTAGAAAGTTTTGACTACAGCCGAATCCAGCTCCCTGCGGTTATCGTCCCTAATGAAACCCACATGATTGGCATTGCCAGCAAAATTCTCTCCTAATTGTGTGTAGCGAAGATGGATGTGGAATGTCGCCGAATCATAGCTTGGGCGAAGGAAAAAGGCAATGTTGTCTTTATTGTTGTCACCATAGCTCAAAGCCATTTGGCCTGTAAATTTAAAAGTATCGCTGAAGTAAAGAGATGTATCAATACCGGCTGTCCCCTTGTTTTTTCCTCCGATGAGCTTATTTGCTACCAGGAAACCGATATTAGAGGATTTCATGACATCTTTTTTTAGACGAAAAACAGTAAAATTGGCAGAACCTTCTTCAATTGTTTCATCTTTTTTCGTTTGCACGCTCAGCCCAGAAAATTCATATCCTCCGGATTTTCCGTAAAGTTTGACTCCCCCATGGATGTCGGAAATTCTCCGGGAATAAAATAATCTGATCCGTTGGCGATAAACTTCAGAACCTTCCAGAAAGAAATTTCTTTTTTCTGGAAGATTGAGTTCAAAACGAGTCAGATTAATTTGCTCCTGATCAGCCTCTACAGTAGCAAAATCAGGATTTATGGTTAAATGACCTGATACCATCTGGGAAAAAGCATAGCTTACATCCACCCCTGCATCGACTTCTGTCCTTTTATCCTCTTCTAGTTTTGAGATAAAATGAGGAATTATATAGGATTTCTTTTCGGCTTTTATAAGATCCAGCCCTTTCAAATCTCCATACTGAGAAACTTTTTTTGGGGATTCAAGGGGCCCTATCCAAAAGTTTTTTTCCAAAATACGGGGGATGGGTCTCCCAAAATTTATACCCCAAGTTTTATTCTTTCCTGGTTCGTATTTTAAGCAACTGAGATCTATGGCAATTTCTGCGCTCCAACCAAAATCAGTCTTGCGGCCGCTTGATTTCCAGATTCCATCCCATGTTGTTTCTCTTGTTCTGCCGTTCTCAGTAATCCGACCGTCAAGCTGAGTCCCCAACATGTTAGTAATAAAAAAATAGCAGCTTCTTCTATCATGAAAAGTATCAAGAAAAACGAGCACAGAATCATCATCATGCAATTCCGCATCTCTTTTCGTAATTCGAGCCGCTATTTTCTCTGGCTGTAGGTCATAACAAATAAATCCAAAATAGATATATTTCTCGTCATATAGAATTTTGACGACTGTCTTCATGGAAGACGGTTTCCCTCTTTCTGGCTCAAATTGAATAAAATTCCCTGCTTCAGGAGCCATTTCCCAAACAGATTCGTTCAAGAGGCCATCCACCTTTATGGGTTTATCTATTTTCAGGGCAGAAGTCTGCTTCATCTTCCACTGGCCATAGGCTATAAAAGGCAACAGCAAGAAAATCACAAATGCGATAACAATCTTTCTCATTTTGCTACCCACATGAATCAGCAAACCTATCATATATCAAATATAACAGCAATAAAAATATTAACCAGGCAGACTAACAGAAATTAGCTTTGAGCTTTTAGTTTAGACAGTTTTGTCAGTAAAACAGTATAGCAGTTTTTTCTTACTACTCACGGCTTACAAGTTCTAATGGATGCTTTGCCCATATATGATTAACATTCAGTTCCAAGGCTTTTTCAAACTCGGCTTTTGCTTCTGCCTTATTGCCTTTCCCCAGGCATCCTAATCCTAAGAGATAGCGTGCCTGTGCCTGTCGTATTGCAGCCGATTGTTTCTCTCCAAATTTTGCAAAAAAATCTAAGGATGGGGTAGTCTTCAGCCTTTTTTGCGCGAATGTTATTAAACCTTCAAACATCCGACCTGCGTCATCTTCCCTGCCAAGTTTTCTATAGGCCAAACCTTGATAATAGCTTAACTCAGACCAGCCACGCTTCTGGGCAACAGCCTCTTTAAAAAATTCTATTGCTTTGTTCGAATCGCCCAAAGCTTCATAAACAGTCCCGATAAAAAAATGGATTTGAGAAGCTCTTCCCCCATGGAAAGGCCTTCCCACTTTTAAATTCTCCGGATAATCGAGTGCTTTTAGATATTCCTTAAGAGCTTTTTCGTAATTGTTAGCTCCAAAGTAACGCCTCCCTCTCAGCAAATGTGCATCGACATAGACATTATGGATCCTCCCCCCACCTTCCCAGACATGGAAGTGATGTCTCTCAAGCAAATCAATGGCTCTATCATAATTTCCCATCTGAACTAAAAGTACAATCTCCCGCGAAAGTACATCATCGCGTTTTTGAACAATCTCATGGTTTTTTTCCAAAAGCGCAAGCCTTTTCTGGGGAGAGACTCTTGCGGCTTCATAAAGCAAGTCGAGTTCATAATAGAGTCTTGGTTCCCTGTTGCTGCAGGCAAGGGCTTTCTCTAGACTGGAAATGGCCTTTGTAACATCATTTTCCAAACGTGAGTAAGCCAGCCCAAGGTTTCGATGTACAAGGAGAAAACTGTCATCCAACTTTTCAGATCTTTCCCATTGCTCTATTGCTCTTTCAGGTTGAATATCAAAGAGAAGATTCCCGAGATAATAGGGAGCACGAGCGTCTTTTGGGTTTCTCTCTTGGGCATATTTAAGTACATCGATAGACTCCAATCGAAAAGGAAAACAGTAATCAGGAGGCATCCTGCTTGCCAGTTTATAGTATTTTAGAGCTTCTTCCCCTTTTCCCTTTTTATCCAGAAAATATCCAAGATAATAATAAAGCATCGGATAGCTCGAGGCTTCTCTACTGCCGGAATCCTGTAGTCGAGAAAGCACCTCAATCGCTTCATCCCAAAAACCGCAATTTCCGTAATCCACGGCAAGTTCCAGGTAAGACTGAACTGAATCTTTCATCCTGACTTTCAATTCATTCAACTCTTCTGCTGCATTCTTATTCAATCCCAATTTGGATTTTGCCAGATAAAGTTCATTCCCTGCCCAAAAATCTAAAGGATCAATATTTAAGGCTTTGCGGGCAATCTTCTCAGCTTCGTCAAGCTGACCTATTTTTCTAAGCAGAGCAGATTTTAAATTCATTGTTTTTGTGGCCAATGTGTTCGATGAAAAAGAGCGGTTTATAAATTCTAAAGCCTTCAAGAAATTTTCCTTCAGGCAAGCTAGCTCCGCCAAAGAATAATAACTGGCGGAAGTCCAGGCGTGACTCCACGCGGCCTTGTAGAAGGCATCAAAGGCTTCATCATGCTTTCCTTGGGCCCTAAGCACTTCACCCAGGTAGTAAAAGACTTCCCCGTCTTTGGGACTGGTGTAATTTTTAGTCACGCGCTTCAAAGCCCGATTTAGCCTCTTTTCAGCTTCTTCGAACATACCGCGCTTTAGGAAAAGGATCGCAAGAGCTGTGTTGACACGACAATCATCCGGATCTCTTTTTAATGCTTCCTCATAATACGGATAAGGTTCGAATCCTGGATTATGGAATTGCTCCAGGCGCAATCCAGTAAGATAAAGCTCCTCAACCGTTTTAATTTCATTTGGTGGCGAAGGGGGCTTAACAGGTTCTGGCATAGGCGTTGCAGCCCTTTGAACAGGGCGATAGCTGATCAATACTTCATTTTCAGGAGAAAAAAGCATCAGTCGAAGATCCTTCTCTTCAACACCATAAGGCAGCTCCACCTCTGTAAAGAAAGGATCAGCAGGAGTTATGTTTATTTTCTCCTTAAATAAAACCTTTCTTTCAGACTCAAGAACGACTTCTGCTCCTTTGTATGCTGTGGACGTATTGAGACCTATCTTCACCTTTTTCTCTGAAGTAAATTGCAAATTGACTGCTGCTTCAAGATTTGCCTTTTTTACACCGCCAATTTTCCTCAGAGGATACCAGTACTGTTTAATAATTCTAACCTCATAAGGCTGAAGCCAACTGTAGTCAGGCTGGTTGTCTGAGTAAGCACCTGCCATCAACTCGATATAAGGACCATCTGTATCGGTTAAAATCTTTTCCCACATCTTTCCCTTTTCTCCAGTTCCCCACGTCCAGAATTTCTTGCCAGGAGCGATATGATGGTCGGAAACATAGACAACACCTGCTTCCTTTCCATGATCATATCCGGCTAAAAAGTCTTCTTCATAATCCCATGCGAAGAAGGAAACTGGGTCCGGGTGGTTTTTCCACCAGCTCACATCCACGCCTTTTGTGTAATCCACCCGGTTAAAGACCTCATAGGATACAGGCCAGTGCGAAAACTGGTTTTTCCCGTGGTATGTTGCATACTGTGTGCTTGGAGGAAAGATGATCTGATAATTTACGTTGGCATGGACAGCAACATTCGCCCAATACAAAAAAGAATGGGCAAAAGGCGTTCGGTTAAAAAGTTTAATCGTGGCTTCCACATAAGATTTGTCAGGATAGAGAGTTAATCCAATTATCCATTTCATCCGATGGCGCAGTTCAATTTCCCCAAACCAGATTGTTTTGCTTCCATCTGGATACTCTGTCAGCGTATAATCCACCGGTATAAACGCAGTGGCTCTGTGATGATGAGGAAAATTCCATTCCACTCCTCCCGAAATCCAGGCTCCAAGCATTCCGATAAGCGCAGGCTTTATAACATGCTGGCAATAAAAAAAGTCATAATTATTCGTTTTATCCAGAGCAGAAAAGATCCTCCCTCCTATTTCTGGAAGAACACAGATCTTTATATAGTCATTTTCCAGATAAACCGCTTTGTAAGTTTTATTCTCCCGGATATCCGTAAGTTTATCCGACAAAGGATAGGGATAAACAGGACCTTTGGCACCTTGATATGCTCTACCACTATAGAAGACAGGAAATATGCTTGGATTTCCAATCATGTAGGTCGGAATAACCAAAGGTTCCTCCCATATTTTAACTGACGAAAATCCTAAAGGCGGAGTCATTGTCATAGAAAAAATGATAATTCCCACCAATAGAGGCAATTTTAGCAGATATTTTTTATTTTTCATTTCAATCCCTCCCTTACATTAGTAACTAGTAATTGGTAACTAGTGTCGTGTCATCTATGTGATGTCGCAAAGATGACCGTCATTCCCGCGGAAGCGGGAATCCAGAAGCCTGAAGTAGCCAGAAATACTGGATTCCCACTACCTGCCTCCGCAGGCACAAGCTTCGTGGGAATGACGAGTGCCTGATACGA
>DAOVDU010000042.1 GCA_030669305.1 Candidatus Aminicenantota bacterium | reverse complement strand
TCAGGCCTGCTCCTTATTACGGAGGAATAGCTACGGCTGATGCTGTAGGATGCTCTTTTCTTTGTGCCTACTGCTGGAACTACAACAGGAACCTACAGCCTACCCGGTTCGGGGACTTTTACACACCTCAGCAGGTTTCCTCGAAACTTCTTAACATTGCCCGCAGAAAATCTTTTAACATGTTTCGGATAAGTGGTGCCGAGCCAATATTGGGGGAAAATTCATTGAACCACCTTATCGATGTAATTGATATAATCTTCCAGAACAAACCCCATTCAGTATTTATCCTTGAGACAAACGGATTTATTCTTGGCTTCCGGGCAGACCTTATAGAGAAGCTTAAATTTAAAAATCTACGGATCCGTATTTGCCTTAAAGGAGTAGACGAGGAATCTTTTGAGCTTATTACAGGGGCACAAAGAGAATTTTTCGCCTATCCCTTCAAAGCCCTCAAAGAGCTGGAGAAACAGGGGATAAATGCATGGCCTGCCCTGATGGGAGATCTTTTTTCTCATGATCAAATACTTGGATTAGAAAAGCTACTTGGAGACTATGAAATAAATACCCAACTCGAGCTTGAATCCTTGGAAGCCTATCCTTTTGTGCTTGAGAACATGAAAAAAAGAAAACTTAAAATTTTTCCTTTTCCAACATGTCTTTGATCAAGGCTACAAACTCCATTGCTCTATTAAACAGATTACGAGCTTCGGTCTTAGTTATTAAACCCGCAATGTCATAAATGACCTGATTTCGGCCCTAGACACATTCTCCTTGCGAATGCGGCCCGCCTTAAGTAAATCCTTATACATTGTCGATTTTCCCCACAATGAATATGATTTTACCATTCAATACTCTATCTAAAAAACCTCCTTTTTCCTCGCGCCGGTTCTTGAACTCCCGCTGGTCAAGTAGTGTGTAATTCACAGCTCGATCCAAGTGCATTTCTGCTTGAGTAATAACACGGTGCAAGGTTAGTTCATCAACGTTTCCTGCGATTAGGAGATCCACATCGCTACTTGCTCCTGTTGTTTCGTTGGCCTGGCTGCCATAGATAAAGGCTATTTCGATCTGATCCGCTATAGGGGCGAGGGCTTTACGCAGCACATCGGCCAGGCCGGCCGTTTTTGTAATCAGACTCCGCAATTCGTTAAAAATTGGGCAATCATGCTTCACTTGATAATCCACTTGGCGACCATGCCCGATTCTCGTGATAATTCCAGCTTCAGTCAGACGCTTAAGTTCACGTTGGACAGCCCCTTGTCCCACTCCGGTCATTCTGGCTATCTGTCGGAGATAAAACGATTCATCGGGATGGGAAAAGAACAATGCCAAGACTTCACGGCGGACCTTGCCGAATAAGGCGGAGGAAAGATTTTCATGTTTTATCGTACCCATATCGAGTTCTATCGTACCCTTTATGGGTTCATTTGTCAAGCCTGGATACCGAAATATCGCCGCCGTATCCTGCTTCAATCATTGAAACGTAATTGAAGTTGGACTATTATAAGATGATCTGGCACCTAATGAAAAATAAAGAATTAGCCGTTATATTTTCCAGGATTGGTGACGCCTTGGAAATCAAGGGGGAGACAGGATTCAAGGTTGTCGCTTACCGAAAAGCTGCCCGTATTCTCGAGGACCTAACAGAGGATATTGAAAACATCTCCAAAGAAAAAAAACTTCAAGAAATCCCTGGAATCGGAAGTGGAATTGCAAAGAAAATTGAAGAGTACCTCAATACTGGCCATATGACAAAATTCGATGAGGCTCTCTCAGATATTCCAGAGGGCCTGCTTGAACTTTTAAATATCCAGAACCTGGGAGGAAAAACTGTCCATCTGGCTTACAGGAAGCTTGGAGTGAAAAACATTGAAGATCTCAAAAGAGTTATCGAAAATGGGTCGCTCGCACGATTATCCGGCCTTGGGGAAAAAAAGGTGGAAAACATCAAAAAAGGCATTGAAATCTATGAACATGCTCAGGAACGAATCAATATTTTTGAAGCTGCAAACATAGTGGAAGAGGTGATCGATTATCTTAAAGAAGCGCCTCACATCGGCCGAATTTCTACTGCAGGTTCACTCCGCCGAATGAAGGAGACAGTGGGAGATATCGATATTCTTACAACTGGAAGAGACGGTGCAAAAATCATCGATTACTTCACTCAATTTCCCTTGGTGACTCAAATTCTGGCCAGGGGAAAGACAAAAGGATCGGTTATGATCAGCGCTGAAAAAGGGGAACGCCAGGTTGATTTGCGGATTGTGGATGAATCAGAATATGGGTCTGCACTTCAGTATTTTACAGGCTCGAAAGCCCATAATATTAAACTGAGGTCCTTGGCCAAAGATATGGGACTGAAGATTTCAGAATATGGTGTTTTCAAGGGTGAGAAAAGAATTGCAGGGTTCAATGAGGAAGAAGTCTACAGGGCTCTCAACCTGGCTTTCATTCCGCCGGAATTAAGAGAAGATAGAGGCGAGATTGAACTGGCCTTGAAAAACAATCTTCCAAGGATAGTGGAATCCACTGATATAAGGGGAGACCTTCATGTCCATTCTCAATACAGTGATGGCAGTCTCTCTATTGATGAGATTGCTGAATCCGCGAAAGGCCTGGGCTATAAGTATATCGCTGTGTGTGATCATTCCCAGTCGGCGAAATACGCCAATGGTTTGAGTCCAGAGCGTCTTAGGACCCAGATAGATGAGATCGACATGATCAACAGGCATCTTAAGGGCATAAAAATCCTGAAAGGAACAGAAGTGGACATTCTCAAGGATGGTAGGCTGGACTTCCCGGATGAAATCCTTAAAGATTTGGATATCGTTGTGGCGGCGGTTCATTCAGGATTTAAAAGAAACGTGACAGAGAGAATGCTTAAGGCAATGGAGAATCCATACGTCACCATAATCGCCCATCCTTCGGGAAGGCTCATATCAGGGCGAGAGGGTTATGACGTTGACCTGGAAAAGGTCATCGAAGGAGCACAGAAGTTAGGAATTGTGCTGGAACTTAATTCCTATTATGACCGTCTGGATTTAAACGAATTTTATTTAAAGAAGGCTAAAGATAAAAACATAATGATCAGCCTGGGGACTGATACTCATCATGCCGGTGGGCTCGAAATGATGCGTTTTGGCGTGGGGATTGCACGTCGGGCGTGGCTTGAAAAGAAAGATATTATAAACTGCTTAAGCTATGAAGATATCCGCCATAGGTCATTCAAACAGAAGCAAGGAATATGAAAGCATTCACGGAAGAGACTGAATAGACTGTATTGGCTGGGAAGCAGGGATTCGAACCCCGATTCCATGATCCAGAGTCATGTGTCCTACCATTGGACGACTTCCCAGCAACAGCGATATATTAATAAATTCTATGAACAATTTCAACCAATACCTGACTTGATATATTGCAATATTGCCGAACTATCCCAGATTAATATAAGTAAGACAATGCCCTCTTGGGCAAGTAAGACAACGCTTCGCGCTTCGAAATGACATATTGATGTTTGTTGACAGTGAATTTCGATGGTGATAATATTGCGCCTCACAATGAAAAAAACGTGGATTAGATTTATTTTAATCTTCCTCCTGACTATTGCCTTTCTCTATTTTTTCTTCAGAAGCGTTGAGTGGAAGGAAGTTCTTGGCTATCTGACAGACGTTAACCTCATATTCTTTATCCTTATCATTGTTTTGGTGCCTTTGCACCTTGTAACCCGTGCTATAAGATGGCAATTCCTTCTAAAACATGAGAAAAAGAAAGTAAAATTTTTCACCAGATTTGCAGGTATTTCGATTGGTTTTATGGTAACTTTTATTTTTCCAGGCAGAATAGGAGAGCTTGTCAGGCCTTTGTATTTAGCCCAGAAAGAAAACATGAAAAAGGGATTTGTGATGGGGACTGTTGTTGTAGAGAGAATCTTTGATCTATTTACGATGTGCTTTTTATTAGGGCTTTTTCTTGTTTCCAAGCCAATATATTCCTCATTTTTAGAGGTCGATAAAGAGACTTATTCAAATTTGTATTTTTGGGGCATAATCGCATTCGCTTTTGCTACTCTTATGCTTTTATTGGCTCTTTCCCTCTATTTTTTCAAAGAAAAAACTTTATCTGTAATTGCTTTTTTCCTGAAGCCCTTTCCTCGAAAAGTTTCCCAAGGGATTCTTAAACTTTTTAAAGAGTTCATACAAGGTTTGAAGTTTTTTCATTCTGTCGGGAACTTGTTTGTATACATATTCATGTCTTTTGTTGTTTGGCTTGGAATCGTTTTCTATTATTGGCTTTTCTTGTTTGCCTATCATATTCGTATTCCTTTCTTTTCCCTTATTCCGTATGTGTTTTTAACTATGGTGGGCGCATCTATTCCTACTCCTGGGATGGTGGGTGGATTTCATGCTTTCAGCAAGCTGGGCCTGACATCTCTTTTCAATATCGATACAAACCTAGCTGTAAGCATCACTATTGTGTTACATGCTGTTCAGTTAGTGATGACTTGTTTAATCGGATATGTTATATTATGGAAGGAGGGGATTTCGCTGTTTCAAGTAAAGAAGTTAGGAGAAGGAACTAAACAATGAGGTGTCCTTTTTGTGACCATTCTGAGAGTAAGGTCATTGATTCCCGTGAAAGCAAGAATGGTTTACGCGTTCGCCGCCGCAGGGAGTGTCTTTCCTGTTCTAGAAGGTTCACAACATATGAAAAAATTGAAGAAATCCCTTATATGGTTGTTAAAAAGGACGGAACGAGACAAAGATTTGACAGCCAAAAACTCCTGCAAGGACTTCTAAAAGCTTGTGAGAAAAGACCTGTTCCTGTAGCAAAGCTTGAAGAAATCGTGGAAGAGATTGAAACAAAACTGCAGGAACGGCCGGAGAAAGAGATTAATACCTCAGAGATCGGTCAGTTTGTTATGGATAAACTCAAAAAGCTGGATAAAGTGGCGTATGTCAGATTTGCCTCAGTCTATCGAGAATTCAGAGATGTTTTGGAGTTTAAAAAGGAACTGGAAGTCCTTTTGAAAGAAAAATAAGTATAAAACCTCAAGTGTTCAGAATTCAATAGAATGAATCCAGAAGCCTGCAGAATAAATACGGAGGGCCATAATGGCTAAAAAGGAAAAAAAGCACAGTGATCCGTTTGAAGGTATCATAGATGAACAAGATGAGAAACTCCACGTCCCTAAAGAATTGCCCATTCTTATGTTAAGAGATATTGTTGTTTTTCCATATATGGTTGTCCCTTTATTCGTAGGTAGAGAGAAATCAAAGAATGCTATCGATTTTTCCCTTTCCACACATCGGATGATTCTCCTTTTGACTCAAAAAAGCGCTGAAGCCGAAGATCCAAAAAGGGAAGATGTCTATGAAATAGGCACAGTTGCTCTGGTCATGAGGATGTTAAAACTCCCTGATGGAAGAGTAAGAATCCTTGCACAGGGCGTAATGCGGGCCAAGATAGAAAATCTTGAAGAAGATAAGCCTTACTATTCAGCCAGAGTAAAAGTCATTCATGAGCTAGAAGAGCAAGCGAAATCTATTGAAGTTGAAGCCCTAATCCGCAATGTTCGTGATGGGCTTGATAGAGCTTCTGCTCTGGGGAAGAATATTCCTCCTGAGATCATGATTATCGCAGCAAACGTGGAAGACCCGGGAAGGCTGGCTGACCTAACTGTGGCTAACCTGGACTTGAAGGTTAAGGAAGCTCAGAAGATTTTAGAGATAACTGAACCTTTCCAGAGGCTGAAGAGAGTTTATGAGCTTTTAGCCAAAGAGCTTGAGGTTTTGGATGTCCAGTCAAAAATCAGCACTGAGGCTAAAGGTGAGATGGACAAGCTGCAGAAGCAGTATTTTCTAAGGCAGCAGATAAAAGCGATCCAGAAAGAACTTGGTGAGGGGAGTGAAATCCAGGAAGAAATCAAAGCATACCGGAAAAAATTTAAAAAGCTAAAGGTTTCCCAGGAAGTCAAAGAAGAGCTGGAAAAACAAATCAGTCGTCTCTCTCAGATGCATCCAGAATCTGCCGAGACTGCCGTTGTTCGAAATTATCTTGATTGGATGTTCGCTCTTCCCTGGAATAAAAGTACTGTGGACAATTTGGATCTGAGAAAAGCCAAAAAGATACTAGACGAAGATCACTATGGTCTGGATAAGGTTAAAGAAAGGGTTATTGAATATTTGGGAGTGAGAAAACTTTCAAAAAAGATAAAAGGACCTATTATTTGTTTCGTAGGGCCTCCTGGGGTAGGGAAGACCTCCCTTGGCAAGTCCATAGCCAGGGCATTGGGAAGAAAATTCATGCGCATTTCTCTTGGAGGAGTCAGGGATGAAGCAGAGATTCGGGGTCACAGAAGGACATATGTCGGAGCCATGCCTGGAAGGATAATTCAGGGAGTGAGACGCTGTGGTTCTAATAATCCTGTCTACATGATGGATGAGGTCGATAAAATCGGTGCTGATTTTAGAGGAGATCCCTCCTCTGCATTATTGGAAGTCCTTGATCCTGAGCAAAATTATTCTTTCAGGGATCATTATCTGGGTGTTCCTTTTGACCTTTCCAAAGTCATGTTCATAACTACTGCAAACCTTCTTGATACTATCCAACCTGCATTTCGCGACAGGATGGAGACTCTCCACCTTCCGGGATATACAGAAGAGGAGAAATTGCAGATTGCTCTGCGACATTTGGTTCCAAAGCAGTTAGAAGAGAATGCCCTGAATAAAAAATTGATTTCTTTTACAAAGGGAGCAATCAAGCGAATTATTTCTCTCTACACGAGAGAAGCCGGAGTTCGAAATCTCGAGAGAGAGATTGCCGCGATCTGCCGGAAGGTCGTTAGAAAAGTTGCTGAAGGGAAAAAAACGATAACCAAAATAACTTCACAAAGCATAGAGAATTACCTTGGTCCTACGAAGATATTCAGAGATCAACTTTTAAAGAAACATCAAGTTGGAGTGACGACAGGAGTGGCTTGGACAGCTGCCGGGGGTGAGATTCTTTTTGTCGAGGCCACAAAAATGAAAGGTAAGGGAACACTTGCCATGACTGGATCCTTGGGTGATGTTATGAAAGAATCGGCTCAGGCGGCCTTAACTTACGCGCGTGTCCATGCAAAAGACTATGGCATCGATACTAAGCTTTTTTCTCAAAATGATTTTCATATACACATACCTGAGGGAGCGATTCCTAAAGATGGCCCTTCTGCCGGAGTGACCATTGCAACTTCGCTGATTTCTGTCTGTACCAATAGGAAAGTCATATGTGATGTGGCTATGACTGGTGAGATTACATTAAGGGGGAATATTCTACCAGTTGGAGGGATTAAAGAGAAAGTTTTGGCTGCTCAGCGAGCTGGTGTAAAGAAGATGATATTACCTTTGGCAAGTAAAAAAGACTTAATAGATATCCCGAGAAAAATTAAGAAAGAGATTGAATTTCTTTTTGTAGAAGAGATAAATGAAGTTTTTAAGCATGCCCTTGTACAAGATGATACCCAGTAAATGAAACTTCTACGTCTCGGAGAAAAAGAGCTTATTTCGGCCATAAAGAAAGAATTCTCTGTGATGCCCAAGAGTCTGCTTGTTGGTATTGGTGATGACGCAGCAGTAATCAAAGCAGGAAAGACACATTTTATCTTCACAAAAGATCTGCTTCTGGAAGATATTCATTTTATCTCTTCCTTTCATCCTCCCCGCTTGCTTGGGCGGAAAAGTCTGAATGTTAGTTTGAGTGACATTGCTGCCATGGGAGGCACACCTAAATATGCAATGCTCGGCTTGGGGCTGCCTTTTCGCACAGATCCAGGCTGGATAGAGGATTTTTTCTCAGGTTTTAAATCTGCTGCGCTGGATGAAGGGGTGAACCTTATCGGGGGAGATATTTCCCGGGCAAAAAAGATCACTCTCTCTGTGACCGTTGTTGGAGAAGGGACAAATATAATAAAGCGAAGCGAGGCTAAGCCTGGCAGCATTCTCTTTGTTTCAGGGACATTAGGGGATGCCAGACAGGGATTGTTGCTCCTCAAAAGGGGATTTAAGCTGGGCGATGACAAAAGAGCAGATGTTTTACTCAAGGCCTTTTTGGACCCTGTCCCTAAAATTTCCCTTGGGCAGGAGTTATCCCGTCTCAAGCTGGCCTCATCCATGATTGATATCAGTGATGGCTTATCTGTAGATTTAGAACACATTTGCCAGGAAAGTGGTTGTGGAGCTGAAATACAATTGGAGAAACTGCCTCTTTCACCGGAATTGGGCGCCTTTCAGAGAAAACCATATGATTTTGCTCTCCATGGTGGAGAAGATTACCAGCTTCTTTTTTCTGTATCCTCAGAAAAAATTAAGTCAATTTCCAGATTACAAAAAAAATACATGATCACGTCTATTGGATGCATGATCCCAGAAAAAGAGATTATTTTAATTGATCAACGAGGGAAGAGAAAGCGGTTAGAAATAAAAGGATGGGAACATTTTTAAAACGTAAATCGTAATAGGAAAAGGATAAGATATGCTTATCGATTAAGGAGGGGAATATGCAAAGAAAAACTCTTATTTTCCTTGTCTCTGTTTTCTTTGTTACTGCGGGCCTTTGGGCTGGAGGATGGAACAATACCTTAATGGGTTGTAGAGCCCTTGCTATGGGAGGTGCTTTTACCGGTGTTGCAGATGACCCAAGTGCCATTTTTTATAATCCTGCTGGTTTGGTGTTTCAGAGAAACAATTTTAACTTTTCTGTAGATGCGTTTTCCGTTTGGCCGACACATGAATATACAATGCCAACCGGCTCTAAGGCACAGAGTAAATTCCACAGCTCAATACCTCAGATTTTTGTCTCTTTCAAGACCAGCGACAGAGTGACTATAGGATTCGGTGCTTATACGCCTTATGCAGGAGGAGGTGTTGATTGGAAAAAAGAACAGCTTGGCTTTCCTCTTAAATCTCATATGGGCATTTTTTCATTGACTCCGACTATAGCCTTCCAGGTGAATGAAAAGTTGTCTTTGGGTTTTAACTTTAATTTTTACCGGGCTGTATTAGAGGTTGATACTGAAATGGAAGCTTATGGAATCATAAAATCAGAAGAAAATGGCTCAGCACTTTCTGCGGGATTTGGCCTTATGTTCAAACCGACCGATAAAGCCAGCATTGGATTGAGCATTAGAGGGCCTGCTAGGATGAAGCTTACTGGGAAAACATCGATTAAGACAGAAACAGAAATTCCGGGCTTTGGAAATGTAGTATTAAGTTTTAATCCTGATTCTGAGACAATTTTCAATCTTCCATGGGACATTGAAGTTGGATTCTCCTATAAAATTACCGATAAACTCCTTCTCTCAACCAGTGCTCAGTACACAATGTGGTCAATTCTCGATAAGGTTGAAAAAACCATCAAGGGCATGCCTTCTGGTGATTTAAAAACAGAAGAAAAAATGGGATTCGACAATATCCTCATTTTAAGAGCAGGGGTAGAATATGTTCTTCCTGTGGGGCTTGCTCTTCGGGCGGGCGTAGGTTTAGACAGGTCTGCTATGCCTGAAGAAAATCTGAATCCTGCCAACATAGATGTGAACAAATTCACTGTATTAGCAGGGATAGGTTATAGGGTTGGCCGCATGCAGCTTGACTTTGTATATATTCATGCACAAGGAAAAGAGAGGGAGAAAAAGACCACAATGTTCGGTTTTCCTATGACAGAAAGATACAACTTAAGTGCCATTGTTCTCGGGTTGGGAATAACATATTCCTTTTAATCTGTTAGTCAGTTAATCTGTTAGTCAGTTAGTCAGTTAATCTGTTAGTCAGTTAGTCTGTTAGTCAGTTATTATTTGACTGAATAGACCTTATTGGTTGGTAAAATAGTTGCCTTCAAACACGATTTCGGAAGGGCCTGATTGATAAACTTTTTCCTTTTCCCATTCTACGGTCAGATCACCCATGCTTGTTCTTACCTTGACTTTTTTTTCAGTCAAATTTTTCAGGATAGATGCCACTGCAGCAGCACAGCTGCCACTCCCTGAAGAGAGGGTCTCTCCAACGCCTCTTTCCCAGAAAAGGACTTCGATTTCTCTCCTGCTTAGCACTCTGATAAATTCTACGTTCGTTCTCTTAAGGAAGAATGGGTGAACCTCGATTTCTCGCCCGATCTGTTGCCACTCGATTCGAGCAGGGAAGCGGTCGACAAAAATAGCACAATGGGGATTTCCTAGAGAAATGACGGTTGTGTTGTAGATTTTTTGATTTATGGAAAGGGGATAATCAATGATTTTTTCATGAATTGAGCCATCATAAAAGGGGATATCCTGCGAGCTCAGCTGGGGAATTCCCATTTCGATCTTGAGCTTAAAAAGATTTTTTTCTCTCTTGATGAGTTTGCATTCACGGCTTCCTGCTGTGGTGATAAAATTGAGCCGGGGAGAATCAATTTTTTTTTGATGATAAAGATATGCTGCAGCGCACCTTAGGCCATTTCCTGATATTTCGGCTTCTGTGCCATCGGCATTAAATATTCTGAAATTGAATATATTCTTTTCTTTGTCTTTTGTAGATATAAGCAGGAGTCCATCGGCGCCCACGCCAGTGTGGCGGTCGCATATATGCATGGCAAGGGTACCCTTTTCTGAAAGACCAGGAGTCTCATCCTCGTTGATAATTAAAAAATCATTACCTAAAGAGTGAACTTTGGTAAACTTCATTCCGGTATGCTTAAGACTTTGATAGAATCTTGCATTTGTCCATTACTTTCCCTGCGAATTTTCAGCATTATCGAATCTCCAGATTTGGCTTTTTTCAGGATGTTTACAAGATCTCTTGTACTTTTGATTTTTTTCTGATTAACCTCGAGAATAATATCTCCATTTTTTATGCCTTTTCTATCTGCTTCGCTGTATGGGGTAACATCTGTAATTATTAGCCCCTCTTGAGTGCGATAGCCAAAACGTCTTGCCAGGCGAGATGTTAATTCGGTCACTTTAAAACCGATATCGATGTCTTTATCTGAGGCGGAAACCGTTTCTTGCTCTTCTCCGGACTTATATTCTGTGATTTTGGCAGTTAGAGTTTTTTCCTCTTTTCCTTGATTTCGGATAACTTTGATATCAACCTTAGTTCCAGGTCTGATATCTGCAATCTTGAACAACAAGTCGTTTGCATCCTTTACAAGCTGTCCATCGACTTCAACAATAACATCATAGGGCTTTAGCCCGGCTTTCTCCGCTGGTGTGCCTGGTTCCACTTCTAGTATCATAGCTCCCTGCTTTGATTTTAGGTTGAGGTTATTTTTCTTTTGTTCATCAATAGAATAGATCCCCCTGACTCCCAGGTATCCTCTGATAACTCTTCCTTTTTCTTTGAGCTGGTTGACTATTTTTTTGGCTAAACTTGAGGGAATAGCAAAACCAATCCCAATATTCCCTCTTGATCCTAAAGTTGTAGAGATCATGCTGTTGATGCCCACAACCTCTCCCTTTGTGTTCACAAGAGGTCCGCCGCTGTTTCCTGGGTTTATGGCAGCATCGGTCTGGATGAATTTCTGGTATCTTGGCCCGACGCTAAGTTGTCTTCCTTTTGCACTGACGATTCCTGCTGTGACAGTATGCTCCAGGCGAAATGGATTTCCTATAGCCAAGACCCATTCGCCTGTACGTAATCTAGAGGAATCTCCAAGCTCGGCAAAAGGCAAATTTTTCTCATCCACTTTTAACAAGGCAAGGTCGGATTCTGAGTCTGTACCAATGATTTTTGCTTTATATACATTTCCCTGGAGAGTAGTCACAGTTATTTCTTTGGCGTTTTCTACAATGTGGTAGTTGGTAATAGCATAGCCGTCGGAACTTATGAAAAAACCTGACCCTTGTGCATAAGAGTGGTATTCCTGTTCTCTCCTCTGAGGTGTTCCGAAAAACCTCCAGAAGTCTTCAAAGAAAGGGTCGTCGAAAGGATCCCGGACCCGTCTCTTCTCCACTCTTTCTGCTTCTACATATATAACAGCCGGAGCCACTTTTTCAGCGATAGTTGCAAAATCAAGATCAGATCTGGATTGAGGCGAAGATGAAGCATAGAGAGATGAAGATAGCCAAGGCGAAGAGGGTTCTTCTAAAAAGCTTTCAGGCGAATTTTTTTCTGGGAGATATATAAAAATCAAGCCTGCCAGGAATATTCCAAGAACAAAACCCAATAAAGCTATCAATGCAGTTTTTTTCATTATCCTTACTCCTGCGTAATCAATCTATAAATTAGCATAATTATCTGCAAAATTCAATTTAATCCACATATTAAGTAAGCATCTCTATTTCCGTGATAAGCTCAGATACTTGGGAATGGATTTGCTCCCTTCAGATTTTTAACGCCATTCCCTCATCGTTCTTCTCAGCGCTGTGGAACTGCGCATATCTGTCCTTATCTGATGTGATAATTGCTTGCTCTAAAGAGCTTTCTTCCTAGTCGGGATTTCTGCTCAAACAGTCCTCGCGGCCGACTTCGTCGGCTTCCCTCGAAGAACGAATCGGGAAGGCTAAATCTTCAAGGTCGCTTCATCCGTTCCCAAGTATCTTCAATCTTCCTTCAATTATCACGGATTTGGAGATGCTTCCACACATTAATAAACTCTTGAATGAGAAAAAAGTTGCAATTACTAAGTAAGGAGTGAGGAGTAAGGAGCAAGTGGATTATGGTTTAAGGTTTTTTCTGTTTACGGCTTACGAGTATCAGTTTTGAGTTTACATCGCCTTGCGTGCCTTGCCTGTCTAGCTTATAATGTCAGATATTAGAATTTGACATTGTCCCAAAGTGACAATTGAAGAATCTTTTTTTCTCTGTTCACTTTAATCCCGTCACTTTGAAACAAAGTCTGGAATCTAGATAGGAGAAGATAGGTGATAGGAATTTGGAAATTGGAGTTGGAGAATATTAGATATTACAATGTTTTTTTATTACTCCTTACTCCTTACTCCTTACTCCTCACTTCCTTATAATGATAATTTTAAAAAAAGGTATCCTGATTGTTTTTGAAGGAATAGATGGGGCCGGGAAAACGACTCAAGCAGAGATTCTTTTAAGAAGACTTAAGAAAGAGAAGTTTAATACAGTCTATTTCCGTGAGCCATCCAAGAGCAAATGGGGCAGAGAGATCAAAAAGAAAGCTGCTCTGCTTGATTCACTCACACCAGAGGAAGAATTAGAGCTGTTTCAAAAAGATAGAAAGGAGAACATAGAGAGAAACTTGAAGCCTGCTTTAAAGAAGAAAAAAGTCGTCATTCTTGATAGATATTATTTTTCGACAATAGCTTATCAAGGAGCAAAAGGGATCGATCCTGGATCAATTCAAAAGATGAATAAAGAGTTTGTGATAAAGCCTGATTTGGTCTTTATTTTTGATATTGATGCCGGGAAAGGCCTTAAGCGCATAGAAAACCGGAAGAAGAGGGATATGCTCTTTGAACGCAAAGAATACTTGATAAAAGTCCGAGAAATATTTCAAAGTTTTAAAGGAAAAGAATTTATCCAAGTTGATGCAACGGAACCGATTGATATAATCAGCAAAAAAGTTGAAAGAATCGTGTTTAATTTTCTTGATAAATTTATCGGTTAGTCAGTTTATCAGTTAGTCTGTTAATCGGTTAATCAGTTAGTCAGTTTGGTCAGTTTAGTCAGTTAGGTCCGAACAATAATCTAGACTGAGAAGATTAAATCTGTTATATTTTAAATAATGCCAATTAAGAAAAATTTAGTCTTAAAGATAAAAAAAATACATATTAAAAGACTAAAATTTAAAAATCTAAGAAAAATAAACAAACAAAAATTCTTTAGAACAGCTCTTTTTATTTTACTCCTTTTATCAATATATGTGTTTGGAACAGTACTTGGCGCCTATAAGGCGGTTTTGCAGAATCTTCCTTCGATATCCAGGCTAGAAGAGTTTGAGCCTAATATCATTACATATATTTTTTCCGATGAAGGAGAGGTCGTCGGAGAATATGCCAAGGAAAAAAGAATCGTAGTTTCGTATGAAGAGATTCCTGAGGTTCTGATAAATGCGATTATTGCTACTGAAGATCCTCGATTTTACAAGCATAAGGGGATTGATTTTCTGGGGATTTTACGGGCAGTGAAAGAAGACATTAAACTACTGCTAACCCCTAGAAAACTTCATGGTGGAAGTACAATCAGCCAACAGTTGATCAGAAGACTCCTCCTCCACCGTAAACAAACAGTACGTCGAAAACTGAAAGAGGTTCTGCTTGCTCTCCAGATTGAAAAAAGATATTCCAAGAGAGAGATATTGGCTTTGTATTGTAATCAGTTTGATTTGGGTCATGGTGCTTGTGGAGTTGAAGCTGCTTCCCGTTTGTACTTTGACAAGAAAGTATCAGAATTGAACCTGGAGGAAGCGGCCTTGATTACAGGCATCTTTCGGGGGCCTTATTATTATTCTCCTTACCGTGAGCCTGAACTCACGCTCCGCCGCCGCAACCATGTCCTTAACAGAATGATGGAAGAGGGATATATAACAAAGGAGGAGGGAGAAGAAGCAAAGATGGCGCCGATGAATGTGCTTCCTTTGTACAGGGGAGATTCTGATTTTGCTGCCTATTTTAATGAAGAAGTAAGAAGATATTTAGAGGAAAATTATGGTGCTGATGCCCTTTACAATGAAGGACTGAAAGTCTATACAACTATAAATCCAACTTACCAAAAATATGCTGAAGAGGCCCTCCGGAATCAACTCCATGTCTTGGACAAAAGGCAGGGCTGGAGAAAAGATAAAAGAAACCTGTCAGAGCAAGGCTTTGAAAACCTTGAAGAGCTGGAGAAGCCTTTTAAAGATGAAGAGTCTGGCGAGACAGTGCTTTCAAACTGGCTAAAGCCATCTCTGGAGGAAAATGAAATCATCGAGGCGGTTGTTTTATCTGTTGAGAGACGTGAAGCTAAAGTTAAGGTTAAGGAATACACGGGAAAGTTGACGAATAAAGACATTGCCTGGACAAAAAGCAAGGGAAATAATCTGAAGAATCTCATCAGAGAGGGAGATGTTATCCACGTCAAGATAAAAAAAATAGACGAAGAGAAGAAAGAACTTCTTGTCTCACTTGACCAGGAACCAATTCTCGAAGGGGCTTTTCTTGCCATCGAACCCCAGACCGGGCAGATAAAAGCCATGGTCGGAGGATATTCTTTTAAAAGACTTAAATTTAACCAGGCCACCCAGGCCTTGAGGCAGCCTGGTTCGGTGATAAAACCGATAATCTATACTGCTGCGCTTGAGAATGGATATACACCAGCCACAAGAATTGTTGATGAGCCTACAGAATTCATAGATAAATGGTCTGGCGAACCCTGGTCTCCGCGAAATTATGATCAAAAATACAAAGGGACAGTCACGCTTCGGATAGGCCTGGAGGAATCGCGTAATATTGTGACAGCTAAACTGTTGGATTATATCTCACCTCAGACAGGCGTGGATTATTGTCGAAAGTTCGGGATTACTTCCCCTGTTTACCCATATCTTTCTCTGTCGCTGGGGACTTTCGAGATGAAACTAATTGATCTGGTTTCTGCTTTTACGACCTTTCCAAACAAAGGCATTCGAATAACACCCTACTTTATTACGCGCATTGAAGATAAGGATGGCAATATCCTGGAAGAATGCAAGGTTAAATCAGAAGAGGTTATATCTCCTCAAATTGCTTACATCATGACCTCCTTGCTCCGGGGGGTTGTTCAACGTGGGACAGGATGGCGTGCGGCCACCCTTGAGAAGCCTTTAGGAGGGAAAACAGGCACAACCGATGAGCATTCTGATGCCTGGTTTATAGGATTTTCTCCTTCACTTTGTGCAGGTGTTTGGGTTGGTCACGAAAAAGAGAAGAACACTATCGGAGACAGGCAGTCCGGTGCTGTAGCTGCTCAGCCCATCTGGATAGAATTTTTTAGAAGAATTATAGAAGATGAAAAAAGAATAGCGGAAGAGACGGGGGAGGAACCGATAAAGGAAGAATTTGAGATTCCCTCCAATCTCACATTTGTTACTATTGACTATAAGACTGGATTGATCGCCACGCCGTTTTGTCTCTTTACCATGAAAGAAGTTTTTATTCCTGGGAGTGAGCCGAAGAAATTTTGTTCTCATGAAGCCCATATGCTGATTCTGGACTATTATTCTGCTTTAAAAAAAGATGACCATTAGAAAAAATGGGACATTCTGTCCCCTTTTTTCCGTTAGACTGTTAGACAGTTAATCAGTTAGTCAGTTAGACTGTTAGACAGTTAATCAGTTTGTCTGTTTTTTTAAATAGCGGATAAGTCCATCTATTAATTTCCTTACGTTTGAGGCGTGGTCATAAAATTTTTGGAACTCTATGTTGTTTAAATATTGTTGGTCCATTGCTACATAAAGACAGTTTTGAACTTCACAGCAAGACCTTCTTGAATAAATTAAAAATCTTAAAAATTCAGCATTGGATTTATTTCCAAATCCCTCAGCGATGTTATTCATTATAGATAACGATGCTCCAGTCAATTGACCAGCTAGCTTAAAATCTTTTTTTACTACCATTTTCTTTGCAATTCGATAGGTTTTTGATGTTAAATTTCTGGCTTCTTTCCAGCAATCCAAATCCTCAAATTTATTTATCCTTGCCATCTCTTATTAATATAAGACAGAATTTTATGCTCTAATTTCTCAAAATTTTAAAAATTGAGATAAAAAACGGATTAGCGGATTAACTGACTAACAGTCTAACAGTCTAACAGATTAACAGATTAACCGACTAACAGATTAACCGACTAACCGACTAACAGATTAACGGATTAACCGACTAACAGATTAACAGATTAACGGATTAACAGACTAACAGATTAACAGATTAACCGACTAACAGAATTATTTCTTTTTCTTAACTTTTCCTGAGCTAGAGGAACGGGAAGAGGTACGTGAAGATGTTGAGCGGGAAGATTTAGATCGTGAGCTTGAATTAATTTTTTTTGAGGTTGTGCCTCTTGATGAGCCTCGAGAGGAACTGCTTTTGATGTATTTGCTACTGCTTTTCCCAGAGATGTAATTATAAATTTGGCTGAGGGTGGAACTTGATTTTTTAGTTTTTATTTTCGAATATTTTCTAACACTTATTGATGAGGATGAAGGATAACCTGTTCTTTTTTTAATAATCTTTCTTTCTTGGGTGGCCTTGATGTTTCGAGCAGTATCCTTCTTGATGCTTTTTGAATCAACAGATGCAGGCCCAGGCTTTCTAGAACTTGTTCTGGTCACTCTTTTCCCTGGCTCATATTTGACCGCACTGTCCTTGCTGTGGAGAAAGACCTTTTT
>DAOVDU010000045.1 GCA_030669305.1 Candidatus Aminicenantota bacterium | reverse complement strand
TAATGCGGAGATATATGCGTTGAAGAAGGAGGAAGGAGGGCGTCACACGCCGTTTTTCACTGGGTATAGGCCGCAGTTTTATTTTCGGACGACAGATGTTACAGGTTCGGTTAAGTTAGTAGGTGGGGTAGAGATGGTGATACCTGGTGACAATGTGAATTTAGAAATAGGGTTGATTACTGATGTGGCGATGGAGAAAGGATTGAGGTTTGCAATTAGAGAAGGTGGACGGACTGTAGGAGCAGGGAGTGTTACAGACGTTTTGGAGTGAAGAGTTAAAAATTATATAAACCAGATGAACCGAATAAACCAGATAAACGAGATAAACGGAAGATAGGAGGATGAGAGATATAGTAACGCTTCATTGTGTAGAGTGTAAACGGAGGAATTACACGACTACAAAGAATAAGAGGAAACAACAGGATAAGATTGAGCAAAAAAAATACTGCAAGTTCTGTAGGAAACACACCCTTCATAAGGAAGTGAGATAAAAAACGGTCACTGGCAACTGGTCACTGGTAACTTGTAACCAGTAATTAGAATTAATGACTAGTGACGAGTTACAAGTGACCAATTGTTAGTGACTAATGACTAATGGAAGGTGAGTAGCTCAATTGGCTAGAGCATCGGTCTCCAAAACCGAAGGTTGCGGGTTCGATTCCTGCCTCACCTGCCATATACAGGGAGAAGAAAGAAATTTTTACCAGAATTATTGACAATTAATTGGATGCATGAAGAACCGTATAAAAACATCATAAAAAAAATCAATAAGAGCTTAACAGATAAGGATAACAAATGAGTCAAAAAAGAATATGGTACAAACGTTTTTTTTCTTTTTTAAGGGAGGTTAGAGCAGAGCTAAAAAAGGTTACTTGGTCTTCAAAGAACGAGGTTTACAGCACGACTCTCGTGGTCATTTTTGCGACAATTTTTTTTGGGTTTTATCTTTATTTCATGGATATAATTTTTTCTTGGGTGGTTGCCCAAGTCGAATCTTTTTTTGGATAAACTGAGTTTGAAAATGGCAAAAAATTGGTATGTTGTTCATACTTATTCAGGATTTGAAAAATTTGTGGCTGAGTCTATTCGTCAGAGGGCTTCTGAATTGGACATTGAAGACCAGATTGGCAAAATCATTATCCCTACTGAGGGAGTCGTTGAAATTAAAGGGGGGAGAAAGGTTGTTTCAACAAAAAGATCATACCCAGGCTATATTTTGATTGAGATGGAGATGTCAGACGAGAACTGGCTTATTGTTCGAGAAACCCCTAAGGTAACTGGATTTGTAGGTTCTGGAAACCGGCCTTCACCTTTAAACAAGAAAGAAGTTAATCAGATTGTTGAACATATGGAGACCACTTCTGAAAAGCCGAAACCAAAGCATTCTTTTGATAAAGGTGAGGCTGTTCGAATTATTGATGGCCCTTTCTTCAACTTCAATGGAATAGTAGAAGAAGTGAATCAAGAACGAAATACACTGAAAATATTGGTAACGATTTTCGGTCGTTCTACCCCTGTAGAACTTGAATTCTTACAGGTAGAAAAAATTTAGGAGGATAAATGGCTAAAGCAATTGTTGCAACAATCAAGCTGCAAATCGAAGCTGGTCAAGCTAGTCCAGCTCCTCCCGTAGGTCCGGCACTTGGCCAACACAATGTCAACATCATGGATTTTGTCCGCCAGTTCAACGAAAAAACCGGCAAAATAGAAGCAGGAACTATTATTCCTGTTATTATCACTGTGTTCAAGGATAGGAGTTTTAATTTTGTCATGAAATCTCCTCCGGCTTCTTTTCTTTTAAAGAAGGCAGCTGGTATTGCAAAAGGTTCCGGTGCTCCCAACAAAGAAAAGGTTGGGAAAGTGACACAAAAACAAATCTTGGAGATTGCTAAGATAAAAATGACAGATTTAAATGCTTACGATCTAAAATCAGCAGGAAAAATAATCGAAGGCACAGCAAGAAACATGGGATTGGAGATTATCAGTGGCTAAAAGAGGCAAGAAATATATTAATGCGAAACAACTAACAGAAAAAAAAGAATATTCTTTAGAAGAAGCTGTAGACCTAGTAAAAAAACTTAGCTTTGTAAAATTTGATGAATCTGTGGACATAGCTATTCGTCTGGGTGTTAATCCAAAACATTCAGATCAGATGGTTAGAGGAATAGTTGTCCTCCCTCATGGGACTGGAAAGACAAAGATACTCTGTGTTATTGCTTCTGGTGAAAAGATAAAAGAGGCTGAGGAAGCGGGAGCAAATTTCGTGGGCGGAGATGATATAATCGGAAAGATATCCAAAGGCTGGACTGATTTTGATACCGTTGTTGCTACTCCAGATATGATGAGAGGTGTAGGTAGACTTGGCCGAGTTCTTGGGCCAAAGGGACTCATGCCGAATCCAAAATCCGGGACAGTGACTTTTGAGGTCAAGAAGGCTATTGATGAAATCAAATCCGGACGTGTGGAATTCAGAGTTGATAAAGCTGCCATAGTACATTCCGCTGTTGGCAAGACTTCCTTTTCTAATAAGAAGCTTATAGATAATATTAAGACTTTCATTCAAGCTGTTGCTCAGGTAAAACCTCCTGCAGCTAAAGGGAAATATGTAAGGAATATCCATATTTCTTCAACCATGGGTCCCTCATTCAAGATCTCTGAGGGAATTTTAGAGCAATAGGAGAGAGATTAGTGAATGTGAATCGCGAGAAAAAAGAAACTCAGGTTAGAGAGTTAAATGCCCTCTTTAGAAAGCATGATAGTTTTTATCTGCTAGATTTTATAAATTTGCCCGTTTCGAAGTCTGTGGAACTGAGAAGACAATTACGTGAAAATTCATACTCCTTTAAAGTTATAAAAAATCGTCTTGCTCTTAGAGCCTTAAAGGAGGACTTCCCAGAGAATTTGAAAGATTATTTCAGAGGCCCAACAGCAATTGCTTTTGCTTTTGATAAACCGGTAAATCTGGCTCGTTTACTCAAGGATTTCTCTGCTCAACATAATGTTCTGATTGTAAAGGCAGGTTTATTAGAAGGACAATTTTTGGCTGGAGAAAGGTTTAAGGAGATTGCTAATCTGACTTCACCAGAAGATTTATTAGCCAAGATTGGCTTTTTGATGGCATTCCCATTGACAAAGTTATTAAGGACTTGGCAGGCCCCTCTAAATAGTTTAGGCAGGTTGTTGAGTCAATTAAAAACAAAAAAATAGGGTTGGAGGTAAAAATGTCCAAAGCACAAACAAAAGATGCTAAAGACACCACTAAGGGAAAGAAGGAGAAAAAAACATTGACAAAAGAGCAATTCTTTGAACATCTGGATAGCTTGACTGTCTTAGAACTGACTGATTATATCAAAGAATTCGAAGAAAGGTACGATATTAGTGCGGCTGTTGCATCAGTGCCCATGGCCGTTCCTGGAGTTGAAGCTGCTCAAGGAGGAGCTAAGGCTGAGGAAGAAAAAACAGAATTTACTGTGGTTTTAAAGAATATCGGTGACAAAAAGATCAATGTCATTAAAACTGTAAGAGAAGTGACGAGTCTTGGTTTGAAAGAAGCTAAAGATCTTGTGGACAGCTCGCCTAAGCCCATTAAAGAGGGTATTTCCAAGGAAGAGGCTGAAGAAATTAAGAAAAAATTTGAAGAAGTGGGGGCTGAAATCGAGTTGCAATAGGCCAAAACTATTTAACAAATTGAAATCAATAGATATATAAAAACTCTCCTGAGGGAGCTAATATGCAAAAAGAATTAAAGAATGTTTATCGCAAAAGGATCGATTTTTCCAAGATTAAAAGCATCTTCTCTATGCCTGATATGCTAGCCATCCAGACGCAGTCCTATGCTGAGTTCTTACAGATGGAATTATTGCCTGAGGAGAAAAAAGAGATAGGACTACAAGCTGCTTTTAAAGATATCTTTCCTGTATCGGACTTCAAAGAAACAACTCAGTTAGATTTTATCAGCTATTCTATCGGCAATTGGGAGTGTAAATGTGGGCGTTTGAAAGGCGTTGAGAATGCTCGGTCCCGATGTAATGGGTGTGGAACCCTTCTGCCTCCAAATGTGGAACTAACAGAGAAGGAAATTTGTCCCTATTGCGGTGCCTTAAAGAAAATAGAAGCTCCCCTCTGTGAATACTGTGGAGATAATGTTGAGCTGAAGATGAAATACTCTTCTTACGAATGTCTTCAGAAAGGTTATACTTATTCTGTTCCATTGAAGATTAAAATAAGATTAATCTCTTGGGAGAAGGATCCAACAACTAAAGTAAAAAGGTTAAAGCATATAAAAGAACAAGAGGTCTATTTCGGCGATATTCCTTTGATGACTGATAAAGGAACTTTTATTTTTAACGGGATTGAAAGGGTCGTTGTCAGCCAACTCCAGAGATCCCCAGGTGTCTTTTATAGACAAGGGGAAGGGAAAGGATTTTTTATTGGAAAGATTATTCCTTATAGGGGAGCTTGGGTTGAGTTCGAGTACGACTCCAAAAATATAATGTTTGTCCGGTTGGACAGAAAGAAAAAATTCCTGGCTACGGTATTCTTAAGAGCCTTGGGCTTTGGATCTGATGCAGAAATCCTGCGTCTTTTTTATGAGATCCATAAAATATTCCCTGACAACGGCAAACTCAACTGGGAGCTCACGGAGAATCTTATCGGGAAAGCTGTTGAAGAAGATGTTTTCGAACCGGGATCAAAAAAACTTGTGATTCAAGCCAATAAGAAGATTACGAAAGAATTGTTCGAAAAATTGAAAAAACTCCATATTGAGAAAGTTCCTATAGCCGGAAAAGAATTTAAAGGAGCATACTCGGTCACCTCTATTAAAAGCATAGTGAAATCTAATGAAGAAATCGATGAAACCCAGTTAGATAAATTGAGCGGTCAGGCAGAATCTTTTGAGGTATTTTTTCCACAAAAGGATAAAGTTGACGAGCTTATCTCTAATACTTTGAGAAAAGACATATGTAAAGATACTAATCAGGCTCTAGGAGATATATACAAAAAACTGCGGCCAGGTGAGCCTCATACAATGGAGAGTGCTCACAATTTGTTCCGCAATATGTTCTTCAATTCACAGAAATACAATTTTTCCCGGATTGGCCGTCTTAAGATGAACATCAAATTGGGTCTTAACACTTCCTTAGAGGAAAAGAATTTATCACCGTTAGATTTCGTTGAGGTTATCAAGTACCTGCTTTTCTTGCATGCTGGAGAAGGAGTCGTAGATAATATTGATCATTTAGGAAATCGCCGCGTTCGGTCTGTTGGAGAGCTTGTGGAAAATGCTTTCAGAATCGGATTGACTCGCATGGAAAGGACGATAAAGGAGAAAATGACTATTGCCGCAGATTTAGCCTCTGCTATGCCTCAAGATCTTATCAATTCAAAGCCCGTGATTGCTGCCTTGAAAGAATTTTTCGGGAGTTCTCAGCTTTCTCAATTTATGGACCAGATAAATAGTCTCGCTGAAGTTACGCATAAACGGCGGCTGAGCGCATTAGGACCCGGAGGGTTAAGCCGAGAAAGAGCAGGTTTTGAAGTTCGGGATATTCAGGCCTCTCATTATGGGAGGATCTGTCCTATTGAAACCCCTGAAGGGCCAAATATCGGTTTGATTTCTTCTTTGAGTTGTTTTGCTCGTGTCAATGAATTTGGATTCATTGAAACTCCTTACAGAAAAGCAAAGGGTGGAAGGGTATTAAATTATGTGAAAATCCTTCATCGTGGAGACAGTTCGTATAAAATTGGAGAAATTGTCGAAGAAAATAAGCTTCAAAGGGAAATCGGAAAATTAAAGAAAAACAATGCCTCAAACTTGCCTGTGGTTGAACCTTATTGCTTTTACCTTACCGCCTGGGAAGAGGAAAAATACAATATCGCACAGGCAAATGCTTCAATTGATAAGAGTGGATATTTTCTGGATGAAATCGTCAGTGCACGGCAGCAGGGTAACTTTAAGCTGATTCCCCGAAACCAGATAGACTATGTTGATGTTTCTCCCAAACAACTTGTCTCCCTCTCAACTTCTTTAATTCCTTTCTTGGAACATGATGATGCCAACCGAGCTCTTATGGGGTCTAATATGCAGAGACAGGCTGTTCCTCTTCTCAAGCCAGAAGCACCTTTTGTTGGAACTGGCATCGAGCATCTTGTAGCCAGAGGATCTGGAGATGTCGTCATCTGCAAGAGGTCAGGAATTGTCGAGTTCGTGGATTCCGAGAGAACCTTAGTTAGAGTGGATGAGAAAGAAGGCGCTAAAAAACACGATGTTGGGACAGATCTTTATCTGCTGACTAAATTTTTAAGGACGAACCAAAATACTTGTTTAAACTATCGACCCATAATCAGAAAAGGAGATAAAGTCGTTGAAGGTCAAATTCTAGCTGATAGTTCTTGTACGGATAAAGGCGAATTATCCCTTGGCCGTAACGTTTTATGTGCATTTATGCCTTGGAGAGGCTACAACTTTGAGGATGCTATCATTGTCAGCGAGAAGTTAATAAAGGAAGATATTTTTTCCTCCATACATATTGTAGAAGAATCCTTAGAAGCTAGAGATACAAAATTAGGACCTGAAGAAATAACGAAAGATATTCCTAATGTTCCAGAAAATCTCCTGAGAAATTTGGATGAGAATGGGATTGTGAGGATCGGAGCCCATGTGAAATCTGGGGATATTTTAGTCGGGAAAGTGGCTCCCAAAGGAGAAACTCAACTATCTCCAGAGGAAAAGCTTCTCAAGGCGATATTTGGTGAAAAAGCTCTGGATGTCAAAGATGCTTCGTTGTATTGTTCTCCTGGTGTTGAAGGTACAGTAATTGATGTGAAAATCTTCTCCCGCAGAGGAATTGAAAAGGGCGCTCGAGCTAAAGCGATAGAAAAAGATGAGATAGCCAAGTTGAAAAGGAACTTGAATGATGAAATAAGTATCCTAGAAGAGGAAATATGGAGGAAGATAAGAAGTCTCTGTAAAGGAGAAATGATTAATAAAGATTACAAAATAGGCGATTTATACTTGAAAAAAGGGACGAGATTAGATGAAAAAATTCTGAAGAAGTTAAGAATAAAAGACATGCCTAAATTGAAACTTAAAGAGGACCCGAAACGAGAAATGAAGATTAAAGATATCGAAAAAAAGGTTAAGCGTCAGATTGAAGCCCTCAAATCCATCTTTAAGGAAAAAGTCGATGCTATAAAAAAAGGCGATGAGTTAGCCCCTGGAGTGATTCAAGCTATTAAAGTCTACGTTGCCATGAAAAGAAAACTTTCAGTTGGTGACAAGGTTTCGGGCCGCCATGGAAATAAAGGAATCATCGCCAAAATCATTCCTGAAGAAGATATGCCCTGTTTGCCTGATGGAACGCCTGTAGAGATTGTTTTGAATCCTTTAGGCGTGCCCTCACGAATGAATGTTGGCCAGATTTTAGAAACTCATCTGGGGTGGGCTGCCAAGAAACTTGGACTCTGGATTTCAACACCGGTATTTGATGGAATCTCAGAGGAAGAAATAAAAGAACTTCTCGTGGAAGCAGGTTTACCTAAGTCGGGGAAGATTCCCCTCTACGACGGCATAACAGGAGAGGTGCTGGATCATAAGGTAACAGTCGGCTATATCTATATAATGAAACTCTACCATCTTGTGGACGATAAGATTCATTCACGTTCTACTGGTCCTTATTCTCTCATAACCCAGCAGCCTTTAGGGGGGAAAGCTCAATTCGGTGGACAACGCTTCGGAGAAATGGAAGTTTGGGCACTGGAAGCCTACGGCGCTGCTTTCACGCTTCAAGAGCTTTTAACGGCAAAGTCAGATGATGTGGAGGGGAGGGCCAAGATTTATGAAGCTATAGTCAAAGGAGATCTTGACTTTACTCCAGGATTGCCTGAATCAGTGAATGTTCTTATTCGAGAACTCCAGAGTCTTTGTTTGAACGTGGATTTGGAGAAGGCAGAAAAAGAGGAAACATTGCCCTGGGGAATTGATGTCCCACAAATCCTAAAAGGAGAAGAATAATGGATATCAGGCACACTATGGGTGAAAAACCTAAAGTCGATTTTGACCGAGTGAAAATCAGTATCGCTTCTTCTGAAAAAATAAAGAGCTGGTCATGGGGAGAAGTTATGAAGCCTGAGACCATCAATTACAGGACTTTTAAGCCGGAAAAAGAAGGCCTTTTTTGTGCGAAGATTTTCGGTCCAATAAATGATTACGAGTGTCTCTGTGGGAAATACAAACGTATGAAATACAGAGGCATTATTTGTGAAAGGTGCGGAGTGGAAGTTACTCGCTCAAAGGTTCGCCGAGAACGCATGGGACATATTCAATTGGCTTCGCCAGTTGCTCACATCTGGTTTTTTAAAGGGGCTCCAAGTCGTATAGGTCTCGTTTTGGATCTCTCAATCAAAGATTTGGAGAAGATACTTTATTTCGAATCTTACATTGTGACTGATTCTGGAGATACGCCGCTTCGCGAGAACCAGCTCCTCACAGAGGAAGAATATAAAGATGCACAGGAGAAATACGGAGATAAATTTGGGGCTTCTATTGGAGCTGAGGCGATTAAAAAACTTCTTGAACGGATAGATATAAACAAAGAAGCCGAGCGATTGAGAGAGTTAATGAAGAATGAAACCTCACAGCAGAGGAAGCTTCGTCATGCCAAAAGATTAAGGGTTTTTAAAGCGCTCAAAAAGTCAGGAAACCGTCCTTATTGGATGATTCTCGATGTAATTCCCGTTATTCCCCCTGATTTAAGGCCTTTAGTCAGGTTGGATGGGGGACGTTTTGCCACTTCTGATTTGAACGACCTCTACCGAAGAGTAGTAAACAGAAACAATCGTTTGAAAAAGTTAATCGAACTAAAGGCTCCTGAGCTTATCATCCGGAATGAAAAAAGGATGCTTCAAGAAGCGGTCGACGCTCTCTTTGATAATGGAAAAAGGGGCCGAGTGCATTTAGGTGCTAATCGAAGGCCTCTAAAGTCTTTAAGCGAAGCGCTTAGAGGAAAACAGGGTAGATTTAGACAAAATCTCCTCGGAAAAAGAGTCGACTACTCAGGAAGGTCTGTTATTGTAGTAGGACCAGAGCTGAAGCTAAATCAGTGTGGGTTGCCTAAGAAGATGGCATTGGAATTATTTAAGCCATTCATTTTTCATAAATTAGAGAAAGAAGGGCTGGTGCCAAGTGTAAAGATTGCCAGAGAATGGCATGAGCAGGAAAAGCCTGAAGTTTGGGATTACCTGGAGGAGGTTGTTAAAGAGCATCCTATTCTATTAAACCGAGCGCCGACTCTTCACCGTTTAGGAATCCAAGCCTTTGAACCAATTTTAGTGGAAGGGAAGGCTATCCAGATTCATCCTTTAGTTTGTGCTGCATTTAATGCTGATTTTGATGGAGACCAGATGGCAGTTCATATTCCCCTTTCTGTTGAAGCTCAGGTGGAAGCACAGACATTAATGCTTGCTTCAAACAATATTCTTTCTCCTGCCAATGGCCGACCCCTAGCCGTCCCAAGCCAGGATATGGTTTTAGGCTGCTATTATCTTACTTTAGAAAGAAAGGCACAGAAGGGAGAAGGAAGAATTTTTGTTTCTCCTGATGAAGTTTTATTGGCATTGGAAAATAAAGAGATCTCCCTTCAGGCGCAAATAAAACTGAGATTCAGAGGGCCTTTTATGAATTTATCCACCTATTATGATAACCAGGCAGTCTTGACTTGTCCTTTCACTGAAATTGATAATGAACTTATCGAGACTACTCCCGGGCGGATCGTTTTAAACAATGTACTTCCTGAAGGTATTCCATTTATCAATGGTGTATTAAAGAAAAAGGGACTTGAGAATCTTACTTATTACACCTATTTGAAGTGTGGTCTTGAGCCAACAACTGAGATGCTGGATAAGATGAAAGAAGTGGGTTTCAATTACGCCACTATTGCCGGTTTATCACTCGGAATAGATGATTTTATCATTCCAAGAGAGAAATCAAGGCTAGTAGAAAGGGCTCAAAAAGAAGTTCAGGAAATCGAGAGGTTTTATCGCGAGGGAACAATCTCGGCTGGGGAACGCTTCAATAGAGTTGTCGAAATATGGGGATCTGTTACCGATAAAGTCTCCAGCGCAATGATTGAACAGATGCGAGAGGCCAGTTTTAAAAGCGAGGAGCTGAATTCTCTGTTTGTTATGGCTGATTCAGGTTCAAGAGGAAACAAACAACAGATTCGCCAGTTAGCGGGGATGAGAGGTCTTATGAGTAAGCCATCAGGTGAGATTATCGAAACTCCGATAATTTCAAATTTACGTGAAGGATTGAACGTTTTGCAGTATTTTATCTCTACTCATGGTGCAAGAAAAGGTTTGGCAGATACTGCCTTGAAGACCGCTAATTCTGGATATTTGACACGCAAGTTGGTTGATGTTTCTCAGGAAGTGATTGTGGATGAGCACGACTGTGGAACGCTCAAAGGGGAGAATGTTTCAGCAATTGTCGAGAATGGAGAGCTTATCGAGCCTTTTGTGGATAGAGTTGTTGGTCGGACCTCTTTGGAAAGAGTGCTTCATCCAGATTCCAATGAGGTTGTTGTGGATATGAACGAAGAAATTACGGAAGAAATAGCTCAGAATCTAGAGAATTTAGGGATCGAAAGGGTTAGAATTCGTTCTCTTTTAACCTGTGAGTTGAAAAAAGGAATTTGTCAGCTCTGTTATGGCCGCGATATGGCGACTGGAAACCTTGTTGAACTTGGTGTAGCAGTAGGAATAATTGCTGCCCAATCCATCGGAGAGCCAGGGACTCAGCTGACCATGAGGACTTTCCACATAGGTGGAATTGCGATGAGAGGGGCGGAAAGGTCCAAAATTGAAGCAAAAAATGACGGAATTATCAGGTTTAACAACCTTAATTCTGTCATCAACAAGGAAGGTTCTCTGATCGTTGTCAATCGGAACGCAAATATTGCTATCCTGGATCATCGTGGAAGAGAAATCGAGCACTATCAAGTTCCCTATGGAGCAAAAATATTAGTAAAAGATGGGGAAGAGGTAAAGGCACGGCAAGAATTTGCCGAATGGGACCCATTTAGTACCTTTATCTTGACTGAGGAAACAGGGGTGGTTCGATTTCATGATGTTGTTCTCGGTCTCACCATGGAGGAAGTACAGGATGAGTTTACTGGGTTGATTACTCAAGTGGTTATAGACCCGAGAGATGAAAAGTTACAGCCTCAGATCGAAATAATTAATGAAAAGAAATTAGATAAAAATAATAAACCTGTAGTGCTTAGGAAATACTTCCTTCCCTCTGGAGCAAACCTAGAAGTCAAAGATAAAGACAAAGTTTTTGCAGGAGCTGTCTTGGCAAAAATACCCAGAGAAGCAGCTCGAACCAAAGATATAACAGGTGGTTTGCCGAGAGCAGAGGAACTTTTTGAGGCACGAAGGCCTAAATTCCCTGCGGTTATTTCAGAAATTGATGGTGTAGTGAAGTATGGAGGCTTAGTTCGAGGGCATAGAAAACTGACTGTCCATAATGAGCGTGGCGGAGAGAAGGAATACTTCATTCCCAAAGGAGCTCATTTGAGCGCTGGTGAAGGAGAGAAAGTCAAAGCAGGTACACCTCTTATGGACGGCCCTGTGAATCCTCATGACATCTTGAGAGTCCTTGGTGAGAAGGAATTGGCCGAATATCTTCTGAGGGAAATCCAGGAAGTTTACAGGTTGCAGGGTGTATCTATCAATGATAAGCATATTGAAATCATTATCCGTCAAATGCTGCGCTGGGTGAAAGTCGAAGAAGTCGGTGATACAGAGTTCTTGGTAGATGAGCAAGTCGATAAATTCTATTTCCAAAAAGAAAACGAAAAAGTTGTCAAAAAAGGTGGAAAACCAGCAAAGGCCAGGCCTCTTCTCTTGGGCATCACGAAAAGTGCATTAAGTACGGATAGTTTTATTGCTGCTGCATCGTTCCAGGAGACTACAAGGGTCCTGACAGAGGCAAGCCTTTATGGGAAAGTGGATCGTTTACGCCGCCTTAAGGAAAATATTATAATGGGAAGACTCATTCCTGCTGGAACAGGCTATAAATATTATCACGATGTGGAATTAAAGGAAGAAGAAGAAGCTGGAGAGGAAATAGACTTTCAGATTCCCAGTTAGATTTTGCTCTAACTGTCTTTAAATCCTTGACATAGCAAAGTGTTTTTGCTATTATCCACACATTCGTTCCGAGGGAATTTACCAGATCGGTACGAATGAAGTTTATAAATTTGTAGTGGAGGAAGTTTATTGCCGACTGTTAACCAATTAATACGAAAAGGGAGATTGGCTAAAAAGTACAAAAGCAAATCTCCTGCCTTAGAAAACTGCCCGCAGAAGAGAGGAGTCTGTACACGAGTCTTCACGAGTACACCTAAAAAGCCTAATTCAGCCATGAGAAAAGTGGCAAGGATTAGATTAACCAATAACATAGAAGTTACAGGCTATATTCCCGGGGTAGGCCATAGCCTCCAGGAACATTCGATTGTTCTCATTCGTGGAGGAAGAGTCAAAGATTTGCCGGGAGTGCGCTATCATGTCATTCGTGGGTCTCTAGATTGTGAAGGAGTTCAAGACCGAACGAAAGGAAGATCCAAATACGGAAGTAAAAAGCCTAAAGAAAAAAAGATTGCAGGATAGAGGAGAAACGTATGCCCAGAAGAGGAACCATAAAGAAGAAGAAGTCGAAGCCCGACCATTATTATAACAGCACGCTAGTTTCCAAATTCATAAATACGATAATGAAGAAGGGTAAAAAGAGTTTAGCGGAGAAAATTATATATGAAGCGATGGAGCGAGCGAAGCAGAAGGCGAAAGGAGATCCTCTTAAGATGTTCGAGAAGGCCGTAGAAAATGTCCGTCCTTTACTTGAAACGAAGTCGAGAAGAGTAGGAGGAGCTACTTATCAAGTTCCAATAGAGGTTGCGTTTAACCGTTCAACTTCTCTGGCTGTAAGGTGGATACTCAGGTATGCAAGAGATAGGTCGGGAAAAAGCATGATTGATAAACTTGCTGCTGAAATCACTGATGCTGTAAACAATCGAGGTGGAGCAGTCAAGAAAAGAGAAGATACCCATAGAATGGCTGAGGCCAATAGAGCTTTTGCTCACTACAAATGGTAGTCTTTTCTATAACGAACTCAAGTAAAATAAAAATGGAGCGAAGAGTTGGAACGAAGATATTCTATCGAGCGAGTCAGAAACATCGGTATTATGGCTCATATAGATGCGGGGAAGACTACCACCACAGAACGTATCCTTTTCTTCACAGGTATTACTTATAAGATAGGAGAAGTGGATGAGGGGACGGCGGTTATGGATTGGATGGCGCAGGAGCAGGAGCGAGGAATAACAATAACTTCTGCTTCGACTACCTGTTTTTGGAAAAACCACCAAATCAACATCATCGATACTCCTGGACATGTAGATTTTACGGTTGAAGTCGAGCGTTCTTTGAGAGTACTGGATGGTGCAATTGTCATTCTTTGTGGGGTCGGTGGTGTAGAGGCTCAGTCTGAGACAGTTTGGCGGCAGGCGGATAGATACAAAGTGCCTCGGATTGTTTACATAAACAAGATGGATAGAATTGGCGTAAACCCAGAGAAAGCAATAGAGGAGATGAAAGAAACATTCTCGGTCAGGCCTTTGGTCATCCAAATGCCTCTAGGGAGAGAAGAAAATTTCAGGGGCGTGATTGATCTCGTTGAAATGAAAGAAGTAGACTGGGGAGATGATTTATTGGGGACAAAGTTTGAGGTAAGGGATATTTCCGATGAGCACAAAAAAGAAGTACAAATGAAGAGGAACGAAATGCTAGAGCGGCTCAGTGATGTGGATGATGTACTGATGGAGAAGTATTTGGATGAGTCTGAAATTTCGCCAGAAGAGATAAAAAAAGCGATTAGAAAGGGAACGATTTCTCTTCAGCTTGTTCCAATTCTATACGGTGCTTCTTTTAAGAATAAAGGCGTACATCCATTATTAGATGCTATTACGAATTATTTGCCTTCACCTCTGGATATTCCCCCGGTAAAAGGGCATCACCCTCGGACATTTGATGTAGAAACAAGAAAGGCTTCTGATGAAGAGCCATTTTCAGCTCTGGTGTTTAAGATAATGAACGACCCTTTTGTAGGCACTCTTTCATTTTTCCGGGTCTATTCTGGGAAGGCAAAAGTAGGTTCTACCATATATAATTCAACTAAGGCAGAAGAAGAACGCATCTCTCGTCTCCTGGAGATGTATTCTAACAAAAGGAAGGAGATTAAGGAGGTTCACGCAGGAGATATAGCGGCTCTTGGTTCTATGAAAAATTTTTCTACAGGAGATACTTTGTGCATGAGAAATCATCCTATAGTACTTGAGCCCATAAAATTTCCAGAGCCTGTTGTTTCTGCGTTGATCGAGCCAAAGTCACGCACTGAGCATTCCAAATTGGCGGAGGCACTTGAAAAACTCACAAAAGAAGATCCAACATTTAAGGTGGTGCAGGATTCTATGACCGGGCAGACGCTTGTTTGTGGAATGGGTGAACTCCATTTGGAAGTTCTCATGGATCGTATGGCGAGAGAGTTTGGAGTTCTAGCTAATTTGAGGAAGCCTCAAGTTGCTTATAAGGAGACAATTACGAGTTCTTCTGAAGGAGAGGGCAGATACATCCGTCAGACAGGAGGGAGAGGACAATACGGCCACTGTAAAATTATGATTGAGCCATTAAAGAGAGGAAAAGGATTTGAATTCGTGGACAGGATTAAAGCAGGCAGAATCCCAAAAGAATTCATTCCTTCTATTAAGAAGGGAATCAAGGAAGCTATAGAGATTGGAATTTTAGCTGGTTTTCCTGTGACCGATGTGAAGGCAACAGTTGTTGATGGCTCTTATCATGAAGTAGACTCTACATCCATTGCCTTTAAAATAGCTGGATCATTAGCTTTTAAAGATGCTGCTTCTAGAGCCAATCCTGTTCTTCTTGAGCCTGTCATGAGCTTGGTGGTTATCTCCCCTAATAAATACCTGGGAGATATTGTCGGAGACATCAAATCCAGACGGGGCAGAATAGAGGAAATGGAGTTAAGAGGAGGATCGCGAGTTATTAAAATTTTTGTTCCTTTGGCAGAAATGTTTGGATATGCAACCGATATCCGAACCATAACTCAGGGAAGAGGCGTTTTTTCTATGGAGTTTTTCCGACATGAACAGTTACCCACTCCAGTTATGGAAGAAATAATCGCGAGAATTGAGGGAAGGATTTCGGTTCAAAGATAATAAGTGAATAGTGAATAGTGAATAGTGAATAGTTAATGGTTAATAGTTAATAGTGAATAGTTTAAAATTAGTAAATAAAAAATTATAATTATTTAAAATTATTTTAAATATTTTTAATGCCAGAGAGATAGGAGGTGTTAGGATGGCGAAGGCAAAGTTTGAGCGGACGAAGCCGCATTTAAACATAGGTACGATAGGGCATGTTGATCATGGGAAGACGACGTTGACGTCTGCGATAACGAAGGTATTGAACAGGAAG
>DAOVDU010000011.1 GCA_030669305.1 Candidatus Aminicenantota bacterium | reverse complement strand
ATTCTAAGAAGGTAAGACAAATATTTGAAAAGCAATAAGATGAATTTCAGAGATATGTAAAATTAGGATGCCATGTATATGAGCCAACTCTTCACAGTTAAAGATCTTAGTTCCTTTCTAAGTTTACACCCTACTACTATCTATAAACTAGCTGAAAAAGGCGAGATCCCCTTCATTAAGAGAAGAGGCGTAGGCATTAGATTCCGAAAAGGAGAGATCGAAGGATGGCTTAATCAAGGCTCATTAAAAATAAATTCCTTCATTGAATCTTTCTCCAAAGTTGACTTGGCTCTTGATAGGTATGATAGACTGTTCTTGAAAGGAGGAAGTATGAGCCGGAAGGAAAAAACTTGGAGTTATCCTTTTGGCTCAGTTTATCTCAGGCTAACCAAAACAGGAAAAGAGAAATGGTATATCTACTACCGCGTAGAGGGTGAGAGGATCCGGGAAGTTGTTAAAAATGCACAATCAAGAGCTGATGCTTTGAAGGTCCTTCAAGTTAAAGTAGCAGATGCTTTCAGAGGGAGACATGGATTTAAGAAGCAAGAGAAAAGAATCAAGTTCAAGGAGTTTGCTGAGCTGTATATCGAAAACTATGCAAAGGTAAATAAAAGAAGCTGGAAAACAGATGAATACATGCTAAAGAGAGTTAAGGAGTTTTTTAATGAGAAAGATCTGCATGAAATTGATTCATTATTAATTGATCAGTTTAGAGCTTCAATACTTAAAGAAGGAGTTACAAAAAGTACTGCTAACAGGTATATGGCTCTGCTAAAATCAATGCTTAACCTTTCAATCGAATGGGGCTATTTAAAGACTAATCCGGTTAAGGTTAAATTTTTTTCTGAAATGGATAACTTGAAAGAACGGATTCTCTCAAAAGAAGAAGAGCAAAGTCTTTTAGAAGCATGTTCCGCACATTTGAAACCTATTGTCCTTACTGCTTTACATACTGGAATGAGAAAAGGGGAGATCTTGAATTTAAAATGGAGTCAAGTTGATTTTACTAATATGGTTATTAAAGTAGAAAACACGAAAAGCGGAAAGCCAAGATTAATTCCAATCAATGAGTGTTTACTTGAGGAGTTGATGAGATTGAAAAGACAAAGTGGAAAATCTAACTACGTTTTCCTGTATCCAGATTCGGGTAAACCTTTAAAAGATGTTAAGAGATCTTTCCCGGGAGCTGTTAGAAGATCAGGAATTAGAGGATTGAGGTTTCATGATCTGAGGCATTCTTTTGCTTCAAGGCTAGTCGCGAAAGGCGTTGATTTGATCACGATAAAAGAATTATTGGGCCATCATTCGGTTAGAATAACAGAAAGGTATACACATTCAAATTCAGAGCAAAAGAAGAGCGCAGTTGAAAGATTAGCGAGTAAGAAAGTTACACATTTTGTCCCCATATTGTCCAAATCAAAAAGGCCACTCGTTTCAAATGATTTATTTTCAATTAATTAGAAAGGGAGAGTGCTTGACTGGCAGTCAAGAGGTCGGGGGTTCAAATCCCCTCAGCTCCACCATCTGTTATTCTTAATTTTCCTAAGATTACCCAAGATTATAAAAATGATACATGAATCATGAATTAAGTATTATGTCCCACTAGTGTTCCCATAATACTCCCATAATACTGATAATTTGAGTTGACATTGATTTTTTTTCTGTGATATATAATTATTTCTGGACATTGGAGTAACAAGATGGGAAACTGGGGGGAGGATTGGAAATCAGATAACAAATAGATTCTTATCCCGAGTTTGTCTGCTATATTCCGCGGAAAGTGCATTTTAAGGAGGAAAAAGTGAAAAAAAGATCAAAAGTACTAATGATCATATTTGCAATTCTGTTCTTTATATCTCATTTGCTTTATGCTCAACCTTCTGAACGTGCAAAGCTAATAAATATTAAATTTCAAGAGGATGAGATGCAATATGTAGAGAGAAATGACGAAATAAAAAAGATAACCTTTGGTTTTTCTTCAGGTCTCTATTTTATTCAAGATGATAACTTCCAAGAGCTTTATGGAAAAAATGTTACTTACTTTAGAGGGGAATATTCATCAGTTCTTCCCATTCCGGTAGAGTATTTGGATCTCTGGGTTGGTATTAGCTATTTTCAAAAATCAGGACAAACCTCATTAACTGAAGAAGACCTTAAGTTCTCTCTTTGGACATTTTCATATGCCCTGAGATACCTGAAAAAGGTGTCTAGTTTCACTCCTTTTTTAGGATCAGGAGTTGACTTTATTGTCTATAAAGAAATATACCCTGAAGATTTTATTATTTCTTCCAGTTTTGGCAAAGATTTAGGATTTCATGTTCAAGCAGGAGTTTACATCCATTTTCTCTCTTCTCTTTCGGCCAAATTGCATGTGAAATACAACCTTGCCAAAACCACACTGAACGATGTAGAAGTAGATCTAGGGGGGATTGAATGCGGAATTGGTCTAATTTATCATTTTGGTCGATGACCCACCCTTTTGTGTGGGTAGCGATCAGAAAGTATTCTGGAATGGCTTCGCTCCCAATCAAATTTTTAACGACATAAAAATAAAATTCCAAATCACAAATTCCAAACGAATAAGCTTAAGGTTTAAAGTTTAAGGTTTAAAGTATTTATATTTTTCATTTAGTTCTTATCCCTTAAACATTAAACATTCAACTTTAAACCGAAATAGGTTTTGGTCATTTAAGCTTTATCATTTTAAGCAACTTAAGGATTTCGGTTCTTTCTCCATATGAAAGATGATAATCGCCTGAAGTGTTTTTCGGATATGCATAAGTTGCTCAGGCGTGAAGGGGAGCTCTTTTTTTTTAGGTGGGGGAGTTTTTTTGATCCATTGGAGAAATTGGTTTAATTCAGGTCTGATTTCTTCTTTTTTCTGTGGCGTGCAATGAATACAAAAGGTGCCGTCTTTTTTTGGAGAAAGCCATCCAGCGTCAGTGATTTCCTTTTTGCATTTTTTGCAGGTTTTGAAATTAGGGAGGATGCCGCTGATTTTTAAAAGCCATGCCTCAAAATATGCACCCAAAAAGTCTGAATCTCCACCCGCTCCAAGTGCCTGGAGTGTTGAGAGTAAAAGGCGGAAGAGAATATCTTCTTTTGACCTTGAGGGGAAAAATTCTTCGATGAGTTCAGAAAAATAACTGAGAGTAAAAGATGTTTTAAGGACATTTTGGATTTCAAAAAATGACTCAAGCAAGTCACAATTACTTACTGTAACCAAATCTCTTCTTTCCTTCTCGTAATAGAAGACTTTGACATGTGACATGGGCTCTAAACTGCTTCCGAAACGGTTCCCGAATTTTCGCGCCCCCTTTGCGACTCCTTTAATTACACCTTTATCTTGGGTAAAGAAGACAACAATTTTATCCTGTTCACCTACGTTAAATGTCCGCAAAACAATAGCTTCTGATTGTTCAAGGGGCATGAGAGTATTAAGATAGGTGTCTGAGAAATAGAGTTCCAAGTCCTAGAAAAGAAAGGAAACCGATAGAATCCGTGCACATTGTGAGAAGGTTGACTGATCCAAGGGCTGGGTCCAGGCGAATCAATTTCAAGAATAAAGGGATTAGAGTGCCGAGTAAAGCGGCGACAAAAAGATTGATGATAATAGCTGTGCCCAAGACAAGACCAAGGTATGGGTTCCTAATGAGTAAATAAGAGATTACAGCTAGAATGGATCCAAGAATAATGCCATTTCCGAACCCGACCAAAATTTCCTTTAACAGAGCCTTTCTTGCTGAAATCCATTCAGTCTGACCGATAGCGATTTCGCGCACTATAATGGCTATCGTCTGGTTTCCGGCAATACCACCCAAAGCAGCAACAAGGGGCATGAATACGGCTAATGTGACAACCTGTTCGATGGTGCCTTTGAAATGATTGACAACCAAGGGAGCCAGCGAGGCTGTCAAAAGACTTAAAAGAAGAAAAGGAAGTCTCTTTTTTATTGATGTGAAAGGGCTGTCCTGGACTCTATCACTTGTATCCAGCGACAACATTTTATATATATCCTCGGTGGCTTCCTTATCGATTACATCAATAACGTCATCAACAGTAACGACTCCGACGAGTTTATGTTCGGAATCAACAACAGGAATGGCCACAAGATTGTAATCGGCAACGTTTCGTGCCACTTCTTCTTGGTCGGTTTCGGTGTGGACGCTTATAACATCTTTGGTCATGATATCTTTCAATGGAGTATTGGGACGGGCAAACAGAATTTGCCTCAGGGAGACAACTCCAACCAAATGATCCTGATTATCAATAACATAAAGATAAAAGGCAGATTCGACGTGCCCCTCGAGCTGCATGGCTGTTATGGTATCGGAAACATTGGTGTTCTCGTTGAGAGCGTAGAAGTCAGGTGACATGATTCGGCCGGCTGTTTCTTCTTCGTAATGGAGAAGTTCTATTACATCTTCAGAAGGTTTCTCTTCCATAGCGCTCAGGACGGATTCCTTCAGGTCATCAGGGAGTAGCTGGAGAATTGGAGCTGCATCGTCAGAAGGAATCATCTGGAAGAGGTCAGAAATTTGGTCTATTGGAAGTTCTTGTAACATTTGTGCCGCATCTTCAGCATCTAGTTCACTTAAAACTTCTGCTGATTTTTCTTTTCCATTTTCATAAAGAGTGTTAAAAAGAATCAGTTTTTCTCTGGAAGTGAGGTGGTCCATAAGGGAGGAAATATCAACAGCATGAAAATTCTTAACCAGGTTCCACAGATGCGTAAGTGCACCCATGTTGATGAATTTTCTGGCTGAGCTGATAACAATCCTGAGAGACTGTACCTTCATTTTTCTCCTCTAAGTTTTTCGCCCTTCACGATAACATAATTTTTCAGAACAGTAAACGAATATCGCCGATTTAATTTTTCCGGTTCTTCAAAAAATTATGGGGATAAAATTAAATCCAAAATCCAAATCCCAAATTCCAAACAAATTCCAATTACCAAAATCACAAAACAAACTTTGTAAGCCGTAAATCGTAAATCGTAAGCCGGAACGGGTTTAAGGTTTAAAGTTTAAGGTTTAAGGTATTCATATTTTTCATACAGTTCCATAAACATTAAACACTCAATCTTAAACCAGTTTCTATTCTTGCCTTAAACATTTAACATTCAACCTTAAACCAAAACAGGTTTAGGTCATTGTAATTTGGAATTTGGGATTTGAATTTTAGAATTCACAATATCAAGATAAAAACTCTCTAGCTGAAGGACACATGTGTTTTAATACACATTTAGGACAATCTGGCTTTCGAGCCTGGCAAATTTTTCGGCCATGATTGACAAGCATGTAATTAAGATCAAGCCAATCCTTTCTAGGGACAATAGCTAAAAGGTCCTGCTCGATTTTATCGGGATCTTTCTCTTTACTCAAACCTAATCTCCAGGAAAGGCGCTTAACATGGGTGTCTACAGCAATGCCCTCTGCTTTCTTAAAAGCGCTGGAAAGCACAATATTCGCTGTTTTCCTTGCTACGCCTGGAAGGGTTATGAGCGAATCCATATTATCCGGCACCTCACCCCCAAAATCTGCAACTATTTTTTTGGAAGCATTTATAATACATTTTGTTTTGTTTCTGAAAAAGCCTGTAGGCCGGATTTCTTCTTCCAACGCGCCCTGGTCAGCCTGAGCAAAATCTGAGGCTGTTTTATATTTTTTAAAAAGAGATGGAGTTATTTGATTTACCTTTTCATCCGTGCATTGAGCAGACAAAATCGTAGCAATAAGAATCTGGAGCGGCGTTTTAAACTTGAGTGCCGCAATACTTTTAGGGTAAAACTCTCGTAAAATCTTGATGACTTCATTTATTCTGTCTTCTCCATTTTTCATCTTCTCACCTTGTTTAGAATTGGCATAATCCGGAATGGCATCCTCCAGAATACTCAGCTTCAGCCGTTATGAAGTTAGTATCCTCTCCCCTTTCTGTTTCTGAACTCGAGGCAAAGGATAAGATCTGGCCCTTCTTTGTGTTATAGCGATAAATGGTGATTCCCTTACATCTCAACTCATGAGCCATGATGAAGATGTTTTTTACATCTTCTACAGATGCATCTTCAGGCAGATTTATTGTTTTGGAAACAGAATTATCTGTATTTCTCTGAAAAGCTGCTTGAATTTTTAGGTGTGTCTCAGAAGGAACATCAAAAGAAGTGATAAATATCCTCTTTAACTTATCAGGTATCTCTTTAATCCTCTGAATCGAGCCGCTTTTTCCGATCTCAGCTATGAGCTCTTTTGAGTAAAGCCCTCTATTACGGAGTCCCATCTCAAATAGAGGGTGAATTTCAAACAACTCTGTCCCAGATAAAACTTTACGGACATAGCTCAGGGCAAAGAGGGGTTCAATTCCGCTTGAACAGCCTGCGATTATGCTAATCGTCCCGGTGGGAGCAATAGTGTTCACTGTAGAATTGCGCAACCTTAGGTTTTTCCCTTTATAGATGGATCGTTCATAATTTTGAAAGACTCCTCTCTCCTCGGCTAAAGCTTGAGAAGCTTTAATGGACATCTTGTGAAAAAGCCTCATAAGCTTGGAAGCCATCAGGACTGCATTTTCGCTGTTGTAAGGAATACCTAATTTTATCAGCATATCGGCAAAGCCCATGACTCCTAAGCCAATCTTACGGTTGGCACAAGTGGTCTCCTGGATCCGAGGCAGAGGGTACTTATTGACTTCAATGACATCATCAAGAAACCGTACCCCCCACCAGATAGTCTCTTTCAAATGTGCCCAATCTAAAGTACCGTCTTTCACGAAGCTCGACAAATTTATAGAAGCAAGGTTACAGCTCTCATAGGGCAGGAGAGGGATCTCTCCGCATGGGTTTGTGGCTTCAATCCGGCCTAATTCTGGAGTAGGGTTCTGGCGGTTTATTTCATCCAAGAATACGAGGCCAGGATCTCCAGAACGCCATGCTGAATAGACAATTAAATTAAAAATAGCGCTGGCTTTTACAGATTTTATTTTTTTTCCTGTCCGGGGATTTATTAGCCCGAAATCATCATTCCTTTTTACAGCCTCCATAAATTCATCAGTCACAGCCACTGAAAGATTAAAGTTTGAAAAGGCATTCTCCTCGAGTTTTGCCTCAATGAAATCAACAATATCAGGATGGTCACAGCGTAAAATCCCCATGTTCGCCCCCCGCCTCCTTCCGCCCTGGACGATAACTCCGGTAGCCTGGTTAAAAATGCTCATGAAAGAAACAGGGCCTGAGGCTTTGCCCTTTGTGGAAGAAACAAGATCTCCTTTTGGCCTCAGCTTAGAGAAATCAAAGCCAGTCCCTCCCCCTGTCTGATGAATTCTGGCCATGTTCTTTAAAGCTTCAAAAATCCCTTCCATAGAGTCTTCTAAGGGAATAACAAAACAAGCAGACAACTGTCCCAGGGGAGTTCCCGCATTCATTAGAGTAGGAGAATTGGGGATAAACTCCAGATTGGTCATCATCCGGAAAAATTTCTCTTCAACTTCTTCCCTCTTGTTCTTTGATCTATAATTTGCTTCTCCCTCACTCACTGCTTTAGCAACTCTCTGGAAGAGTTCTCCAGGACTTTCCTCAACATTTTGTTCATTATCTTTCAATAAATAGCGTTTTTTGAGAACGAGTAGAGTATTCAAAGGAAGCTTCAGGTCATCTCTTACGCCATAGATAACTTTGACGCGTCTGATATCTTGATGTTTCTGGCGATAAAGAATATAGCTTCTGGCAATCCAACTGAATCCTGTCTCCATCAACACCTCTTCTACAATATCCTGAATATTCTCCACAGAAGGAATTTCATCTTTATATAAAGAGCCAATCTTTTCCAGGACCCCTTTTACCGAGACTTTAGTAACCTTCTCTGTCTCTTTCTTTTCTTTCAGCACCTCGAGAGCAGCTCGATAGATAGCTCTCTTAATTTTTTGATCATCGAAATCGACTAGGGAACCATTTCTCTTTCTTATCTTTGCCGGTAATTTTCGCATTTCTTTTTTTACATACTAAGTTCAAAACTGAGCCATTTTTCTGGCTTCTTAAACTCTTATCATCTTTTCTATAGCACCTCTTGCCCTCTGGCTAACATCATACGGAATTTCAACTTTAAATATCATCTCTTCCAAAGAATGAAGAACATTTTTTAAATTTATTTTTTTCATATCAGAACAGAGAGCCAAGTCTTTGGCAGGATAAAAATTTTTTTCAGGATTCTCTTTTTTTAATCTATAAATTATGCCAGTTTCTGTCCCTATTATAATATCCTTTATTCTTGTTTCATTTGCTTCCCTAATCATCTTACCTGTGGAAAGAACTTTATCCGCAAGATCAATGACTTCAGGCCTGCATTCTGGATGAACCCATACTTCTGCTTCAGGATAAAGGCGTTGTTTTTCTTTGATGTCCTTGACTAAAATTTTGTCATGTACATAACAATATCCGTCCCACGCAGTAATCCTTATCTTCGTGTTCCGGGCTACATAGGCTGCAAGATTTTTATCCGGAACAAAAAGAATCTCTTCATAACCAAGGAATTCAACCATCTTGAGGGCATTAGAAGAGGTACAACAGATGTCACACTCAGCCTTTACTTCTGCACTAGTGTTGATATAACAGACAACCTTTCTTCCCGGATAATTTTTCTTCCACTCTTTTAGCTCCGAGGCAGTAATCATATCAGCCATGGGACAGCCAGCATTATTATCCGGAATAAGCACTGTTTTATCTGGAGATAAAATGGCCGCTGTTTCAGCCATAAAGTGAACGCCACAGAAGACTATAACATCTGATGCTATTTTTGCAGCCTTCTGGCTTAACTCAAGGGAATCACCGACAAAATCTGCGACATCTTGGACTTCGCCAATCTGATAATTATGGGCCAAAATAACAGCATTCCGGTTTTTTTTTAACTTCTGTATTTTGTCTATTATTTTGTCTTTTTTCACTCTTCACTCCTCCTAGGCTTCTCTGGCTTTTCCTTTTTTAAATCTCTCTTTCTCTGCTTATAATTTTTTATGGCTTCATGAAGTGCATCTGCCCCTAAATTTGAACAATGAAGCTTCTTCTTGGGTAATCCTCCCAATTCCTCTGCAACATCCATGTTTGTTATTTTCATCGCTTCTTCAATGGTTTTCCCTTTTACCATCTCACTAACCATACTTGAGACAGCAATAGCTGCACCGCAACCAAAAGTCTGGAATTTCACATCCTCAATGCGGTTATCCTTAACCTTGATATAAAAAGCCATAACATCCCCACAAATAGGACTGCCAACTTTGCCAATTCCATCTGCATTTTTAATAGTTCCCACATTACGTGGGTTTTGAAAATGCTCCATGACTTTTTCGCTGTAAATCATTATTACTTCTCCTCTATTCTCCTATTTTAATTACGAGGGCAATATATCTACAAGCAAAAATTAGATTTTGTCTTATTAAACTATAATCCTGGCAACATGAGGGTTTATACGAGTCACTATTTCATAATTTATAGTTCCCACTAAAGAAGCAAGTTCATCTGCAGAAATGACATCTTCTCCATCCTCCCCAATGAGCACCACTTCATCCTCCAGCTTCGCCCCTGGAATATCTGTTACATCAACCATGATAAAATTCATCGCGACTCTTCCTCGAAGAGGAGCTCTCATCCCTCTGATTAAAACATAAGATAGATTCGATAAACTGCGATCATATCCATCATAATAACCTACAGAAAGCACAGCCAGCAGCGTCTCTCGGGTTGTTCTATACGTACAGCCGTAACCAATAAAAGCCCCTCGAGGAACTTTTTTTATTTGAGCAATTTTTGCCTTCCAAGAAAGTACTGGCTTCAAGAAAACTGGCTTGCGCTTTTGACTAAGACAGGAAAGATATGTCTCCTTGGAGGGCCAAAGACCATACATGCCAATTCCGGTTCGAACCATATCAAAATAAGTCTCAGGAAAAAGAATAGCAGAAGCTGTGCAAGAAATATGCTTGATCGGAACCTCAACATTATTGTCTTTCAGTATCTGAAGAACTCGTTGGAAACTTTCAAGCTGGAACTTAGCATAAGTATGATCAGTCGTATCCTCAATATTGGCAAAATGAGAAGAAACCCCCTCGATAACTAATTCAGGGAACTCCTGCACTTTTCTTATTAAGGTAAGAACATCCTCTTCCCTGATTCCCTGACGATAGGTTCCTGTCTCAACCTTTAGATGAAGGAGAGCCTTCTTCTGAAGTAGTCGACATATTCTGGCCAATCGGTCGACAGGCTCAAAGTTATAGACAATTAATCGCAAATCATGGATAACTGCTCCCTTTAAACCATCAAGAGGAATGTAGCCTACAATTAATATCGGACAATCAAATCCTTTTTTACGAAGAATAATCCCTTCTTCAAGAGAATTCACTCCCAGCCAATCAGCTCCAGCTCTTAGAGCTATTTTTGAAACCTCAAGAATTCCATGGCCATAAGCATTGGCTTTCACCATCGCCAGGAGTCTCCTCTTCTCCCCGATTAATTCGCGGAATTGATGGATATTGTGAACGAGAGCCGATCTGTTTATCTCAACCCACTGCAAAGGTTTTTTTTTCATCGGACTGGAACTATATCTTGTTTGTTGCTTCTAAATTTATTTAAACGTCTCTTCATCCTTACTCTGTGCTCCATAAAAATCATGAAGGAATATGAGGCAAGAATAAACAATATTATTTTTTCTCAGAAGTCAGTTTTTCTTCAATTGAAAACTATTCCTAACTGAAAAAGTATTGACTAAAGTTCAGCTCTTATTCTCTCTAGATTGACTAATTCTCTCAATTCTTCATCTATCAGAATAGTATCTTTTCTTTCCATGCCTGTGGAAACGATAGATACTTTAACCTGGACAAGGTCCTCTATAAGCGTAATATAATCTTTAAATCCCTTAGGCAGGAAAGAAAAATCGGTTATTTTCTGGACTGGACTCTTCCATCCCTGGACTTTTTTGTATTGAGGTTCAACTTTATCCAAAATCCAGCTTTCTGTGGGAAAGCTTCTCAGCAGCTTCCCTTTGTATCTGTAACCTACACAAATCATAATCTCCTCTTGTCTGTCAAGAACGTCTGGCTTTGTCAGTACAATCTTATTAATCCCATTTAGACGACAAGAGTAAGCTACAGCAACTGCATCAAACCAGCCGCAGCGCCTTGGGCGACCGGTCGTAGCCCCAAATTCATTCCCCCTTTCAAGAAGCAACTTTCCTCTTTCATCATAAATTTCTGTAGGGAAAGGACCACTTCCTACACGGGTTGTATAGGCTTTTGTCACCCCTAAAACAGCATCTATCTTATCAGGGCCAATCCCCAGGCCAGTACAGACTCCTCCTGCAGAGGAGTTAGACGATGTAACATAAGGATAAGTGCCGTGATCAATATCCAGAAGAGTACCTTGTGCGCCTTCAAAGAGAATAGAATTTCCTTCTTTAATCTTTTCATTCAAGAGGAAAGAAACATCCTTAATATATTTTTTTATCCGAGAGGCATATGAGGCATATTCGTCAAATATCCTTTTTGGGTCTAGCTGAGTCTTACCATAATGAGCAAAATAAATATTCTTTTCTTCAACATTCCTCTCGATCTTTTCTCTAAGAATAGATAAATCCAAAAGTTCTCCAGCTCTTATTCCCTCTCGAGACGCTTTATCCTGGTAAGATGGGCCTATACCCCGGGATGTCGTGCCGATTTTCATGTCTCCTTTTTTCTCTTCATTGATGTTCTCTATAAGGGGATGGTAAGGAAAAATGATATGGGCATTTTTGCTTATAACAATATTATCATCAATCTCAGCTCCGTATTTTTTTAATTCTGAGATTTCGTCCAAAAACGCTTTTGGATTTATGACTACACCATTACCAATGACACAAAGCTTATTGGGATGAAGGATTCCTGATGGAATAAGATGAAGCACAACTTTTTTTCCATTGACGAAGACTGTATGGCCTGCATTATGACCTCCTTGATAACGGGCCACTATATCAAAGGAGGGAGTAATAAGGTCAACAATTTTGCCTTTACCTTCGTCTCCCCATTGCGTACCAAGAATAACAAGATTAGCCATAAGTATCCTTTAGAAAATAATCTAGCTTTTTTTCACTAAGTTAAATAAGGAAGTAATACTATTGATAGTGAATTTTATCAGAAGTCAATGTTATAAACAAGACTAAAAACTCAAACCTATCTGGACTGAGAAAATATTGTCTTTTTGCTCTACTCCCTCTTCACGGTTTATATCATATCCAAGTTTAATAAGAATATTTGGAGAGGGGAAATACACAATTCCTAACGCCCAGCAGCTCTTTTCCATTAAAATTCCCTCTCCGGCAGCTACATTCTTGATAAAACCAGGACCATGAAAATCATCTGTATATTTTATTCGTTGGTAACTCACTACAGGTCGAAGGTTTTTTATATCAAATGAAGCTTGAATAAAGTAACCTTCAGCTTTCCCGTTAGAAAAACCTTCAGGATTTCCTACATCAGCTCTTGTATACTCAGACATAATTTGAAAACCTTCAGACATCCAGGATAGATCCAATCCCTGCAGGATCAGGCTTCGGCTATTGTCATCATCGAATTTCCCTCTGAAGTAGGAATAGCCCACCTCGAATCCCTTGCTCAGAAAAAGCCCAATCCTTCCTCCTTTTCCTTTATCTGCGTTATTATCGCCAAACTGCTGCCCCCCTCTCAAATTTTGACTCTCAGAAAGGCCATTCCCCCAGTATACTGCATAAGAAATAATTCTGGATCTTCCTTCCACCAAGATTCCTACATCCTTCCATCTTGTAGGAAAGATAAAATTCACGTTCAACGGGTTGTGTATCAGTAGTGTTTGGTGAGCCCTGTTGGATTGGTTATATTTTCCAAAGGGAACAAGATAAAGACCTAACTTAAGATTGAAAGCTTCTGAAGTTCCAATACCTACCCAAGCCTGTTCAATATCAACTCCGCCCCCTTCTTGTAAGCTTATCTCGGATAAATAATTTATTTTGGTTGAAATATCTCCTGAAAAAATGAGTCCCAGTCGAGCATTATTAAAAGCTCCATTCGAAAGATCACTCTGCTTCTGGCCTTTTGAGTAGTCAAAAGAAATATAACCATTTATTTTACCTAGAGCTTGAGTTGTGAAAAAAGAGAGAACAATAAAGATAATTAAAACTCGTGTTTTCATATTCATCCGAACGCCCATTATAATGAAACTGTATCCAGCTTGCAATAGCAATAACCTCTATTTCCGTGACAGCTCAGGCTAATGGGGGAAAAACGTTTATCTGGTTTATTTGGTTTATCTGGTTTAAATATGCGGGAAAAGGAGCTGTTAGTCAGTTAGTCAGTTAATCAGTTAGTCAGTTTAATATTTTAGGTTCTTCTCCCAATTAGTTGATGCAAAGGGTTCGAGGATTCAAGGATTCAAGTGTTTTTTTTGTAGCGATTTAGTAAGTGCTTTGAGCATCCTCTCAACCTCTCCTATTCCCTCCTGTGCAAACTTTTAATTCTTTGTAATTCTTAAGCCTTTCACTCGAATCCCTGACCCCTTGACCCCTTGAATCCTTATGATCTTATCAACTCTTTTGGAGATGAGCCATATTTTAATTAAAATAACAGACTAACCGAATAACCGAGTAACTGACTAACTGGAAAAAAAGGCGCAGGCTGTTTTTTTATAAAAAAAAATGCCTGTGACTTTTTTTCCTTGATTTGATTACTGTTTTCTTTTATTATTTCTAGTCCAAAATGAATGCTAAATCCTTCATCTGCCTTATTCTGGGATGGTTCATCCCAGGTTTAGGGCATATTACTTTGAAAAAATATTGGCATGGGTTGATCTTTTTTGTTTGTATCTCATCTATGGCAGTCATCGGCCTCTTCATGGGAGGTAAGATATATTCCTTCCAGACTGAAAATCCCCTTACAGTTCTTGCTTTCTTCTCCGATATGGGTATTGGTCTTTTCTATATTCTTTCTAAGTTCTTTGCGTTCGGCTTGGGGAACCTGAAAAATGTCACTTTTGAATTTGGAACGGCATACATTGCAGGAGCAGGGCTCTTGAATTATCTCATCACCCTGGATGCCTTAGATATTGCAAGAGGGAAAAAGAAATAATGTTAAAGAGCCACCTTTTTTCCATGGTGCTTTACTCAGCCTTTGTCTGTATCGTTTTAGCGCTTATCAGAAGAAATGAAAAAAAATCCCAAATAAGGTATGCTCTTTCTCTTTTTCTCATCATGGTATTGGGTGCATTTATCTTTGGCTGGTTTATGTTTCTGTTCATTTAATAGAGATTCTTTCTACATTTTCTTTTTCCATCTTTGAATCCTAAAAGTGGTGTGTTATAATCCTTCTTCAACTGATGAAATCCTAACTTTATGAACCTGTAATTGGATTGGAAATTCATACTCAGCAGATTAACAGATTAACAGACCAACTGTCTAACTGAAAGATGATTGAACTCTATCATATATGGAAACAGTACCAGAAACCCCAGTGGGCATTATCTGATATCACTTTCCGGGCAGAAAGAGGAGATTTTTGCTTTATCACTGGCCCCAGCGGTTCAGGAAAAACTACACTTCTCAAAATTATTTTTCGAGAAATCTTCCCTACTCAAGGTCAAATAGTCATAAATCGAAGAAACATCTTGCGAGTTCCCGACCACAAAATATATAGCCTTAGGCGAACTATGGGTATTGTTTTCCAAGACTTTCGCCTTCTCTTCCACAAAAGAGTATTTGATAATATTGCAATCGTCCTCCAGGTTCTCGGTATTGCCAGGAAAGATATTAGAAGAAGAGTTTTTAACGCCCTGAGGATGGTCAATCTCCACCACAAAATGTGGGAATACCCCGCTCATTTATCTTATGGTGAGCAACAGAGAGTGGCTATTGCCAGGGCGGTTGTAAACAGCCCTAAAATTATTCTGGCTGACGAGCCAACCGGAAACCTTGATCCAGAGCTTGCTTTTGAAATCATGAGCTTGTTCAAGGAAATAAATAAGAAAGGAGCTACTGTTATCATATGCACCCACGATAGGGAGCTGATTAGGCATTTTGGCCATAAAATTTTTTTCCTCTATAAGGGAAAATTACTTAGAAAGGAAACACTATAATTTATCAAAAAACAAAATATTTTCTAACAGAAACGTTGAACAACCTCTGGCAGTATAGAGTTCGCAACGTTTTTTCTGTCACAATAATATGCCTCTCCTTTCTTATTGTCGGGATATTCCTTTCGCTTTCGAACAACCTCCAATACACAGCCCAGCAGATTTCTAAAAACATGGTCATCGTCTTCTTTCTCAAGAAGGATTTATCTGAAAAAGATAGGAATACCATTGGAGAAAAATTAAAAAAATCCTCCGAAGTCATAAAGACACAATTTATTAGTTCAGAGCAAGCACTAGGAAAATTCCTGGAAAAATTTCCTGAACTTCAAGGAATAGTCAATAATTTAAAGATCAATCCTTTCCCTCCTTCTTTTGAAACTACTCTTAAAGAAAAAATCCTTTCTTCTGATGAAACTCAGTCTTTTATCCAAAGCATGCAGAATATGAAAGGTATCGATGATGTCCAATTTAATAAAGATTGGGTAGAAAGGATGCAATCGCTCAGCAGATTGGCCAAGGCTGTAGGATTCTTTCTTGGGGGAATACTGATTTTGGCATCCTTTTTTATCATTTCTAATGTCATCAAGCTAAGTGTTTTTGCTCGAAAAGATGAAATCGGAATTCTCCGTCTGGTGGGAGCAACAAACACATTTATTAGAATCCCTTTTCTTCTTGATGGAATTATAATGGGGATACTAGGGGGGATGCTGTCATTATTTGTGCTATTTCTCGTAATAAAGCTTTTCCCTCTTTATCTTGGCTCATCCTTGGGCGCCTTGAATGAACTCATCAATTTCCGCTATCTTTCTCTCTCACAAAGTATTTCCCTCATTGGAGCAGGTGCAGTTATCGGCTTTTTAGGAAGCTTCAGCTCTCTTGCCCAATTTCTGAAAGTCTGAATAGCTAATCGCTATTCCGTCTGTTCCGTCTATTTGGTCTGTTCCGTAAATTCCTACTATCATTTGAAATAAGCAAGCAATTTAATATAAGTATGGATCATCTCCAAAAGAGTTGTTAGGATCATAAGGATTCAAGGGGTCAAGGGGTCAGGGATTCGAGTGAAATGCTTAAGAATTACAAAGAATTAAAAGTTTGCACAGGAGGGAATAGGAGAGGTTGAGAGGATGCTCAAAGCACTTACTAACTCGCTACAAAAAAAACACTTGAATCCTTGAATCCTCGAACCCTTTGCATCAACTAATTGGGAGAAGAACCATAAATATTAAAAACTAAAATCCTAAATTTTAACCCTTAAACCAAATTTGTATTGCTTGTCTTGCTTGTCTTGCCATGTTAGTATTTATTGACAAGAGGTGTTTCTTGTCCTAAAATTCAAAAAATGGCATATATTGGGCAAGAACTCAAAAGAGAACGAGAATTGAGGGGAATTTCTCTAAAGGAAATTTCAGATGCGACAAAGATTAACCTAAGGTTTCTAAGAGCTTTAGAAGAAGACCAGTTAGATGTGCTTCCAGAGAAATTTTTTACAAAAAGTATCATCCGCGCTTACGCAAAATATGTTGGCTTAGAAGAAGATACTGTCCTTAATAATTATTATGAAACGGCCCTCCTTCAAAAACAAACTTTAGAAGACGAAGAAGAAAAAAAAGGAGTTTTCAGAGCCATTCCCAGGAAGAAAAAGAACCTGTTAATCTTTGCTTTAATATCTATAACTTTTCTAGCTATTCTTATCTGCCTCTATTTTATTTTTCAAAAAAAAGAAAACTCAATCCCTGTGGAAACACTACCACCCCCAACATTTAGCCAAAGAAATATTTCACCACCTCCTGCAACTGAACCAGAAGAAGAGGAATATGGATTAAACCTTGAAATCTCGTTTCAACAAAAAACCTGGCTTCAGGTGTATGCAGACGGTGAAATAAAATTAAACGGCATTAAACAACCAGGAGAGCTAGTCCAGATAAGAGCTCTCGAAGAATTCCTCATCCATTTAGGGAATGCAGGAGGAATAACTTACACTTTAAACAACAAGAGAGGCAGAAAACTGGGAGTTTCTGGTGCTGTTGTCAAGAATGTTAGAATTACCATAGACAATATTCAGCAGTTCCTTGATTTAAATGACGGATCAGACAGCATGAAAAAGATCTGACTTTATAGCAAAAATGGAAGATTCAAAGAAAAAAGGCCCTCGCATAATAGGGGCCATCATTATCCTCCTGATTATTCTCTTTTTTGCCATTGAATTTTTCTTTCGAGAGACACAGCAATTTTCGCCTACATCGGTCACGAATATACTTCTCTCCTCTCTCCAGATTATTGTTATCCTTCTTTTTCTCATTCTTCTTTTTGTTTTAGGCAGGAGTTTAATAAAGCTCTATCTTGAAAGAAAACGAAAGGTTCTCGGAGCCCATTTTAAAACAAAATTGCTCCTCTTTTTTATCGCACTCTCTCTTATCCCAACGCTCTTGCTTTTCTTTTTCGCCAGTGACTTAATCAGCCGGAACATCGAACACTGGTTTAAAACTCCTATAGATAAAATCCTAGACGACACAAAAGGCCTTGCTGACGGATTTTACACGAACAGTGAAGAAATAACCCTCCACTACGCACAACAATTGAGTAGGGCTATACAAAAACAAAATCTCATCAGTAAGGGGAGAATGCCTTTAATGGAATTTACTAAAGATAAGCTGACTGAATACAAACTTGATGAGATAGGCATTTATTTAGATGATGATGAATTATTTTCCTATCTCAACCCGGATCTCCCTCTCCAGTATTACCAAGATCTTAAAACAAACATTGTTAAAAGAGCTCATCTCGGTGAAATATTCAGCAGCATTGATCCCATGGGAAATGGAGAGATGATCCGCCGGGGCATTTCTTTTAACATTCCCGATACCGGAAACCTGTTGGTTGTCGCAGGAAAATTCCTTCCCCAAAACTATGCTCAAAAAATCAATAACATCACCTCTTACGTACAAAGATACCGCCAACTGAAAATACAAAAGAACCCGGTAAAAACTTTCTATCTTATGACCCTCATTTTTATCACACTACTCATTATTTTTGCAGCAAGCTGGATTGGGTTTCATCTTGCCAAAGGAATCACAGTCCCTATTGAAAAACTTGCCCATGCTACAAAAGAAGTATCCAAAGGGAACTTAGAAGTTAGAGTTGAGGATCCCGCCTCTGATGAACTGGGAATTCTCATTGATTCCTTCAATGAAATGATATCTGATTTAAACGAGAGCCAACACAAGATTGCCCAAAAAACCTCAGAGTTGGAAGCAAGAAAGCAGTACATTGAGACCATCTTGAGCAACATAACCACTGGCGTTATCACCCTGGACGCTGAAGGGATAATTACAACCATTAACCCTACTGCACGGGAAATGCTGACATTAAAAGAGAAAAATCTCATCGGCAAAAGCTACAAAGATGTTCTTAGCCATGTGAAATATGTAGAAATTCTGGAGAATATCCAACGTGGGCTGAAGAGACAATATAAATTGTCCGACAGAGAAATAAATATAAACTTTGACAACCAGAGTACAACTCTAGTTTTAACTCTGTCTCCATTAAGCCAATCGAACAATGAATTTTCAGGTATGATCGTCACACTCGACGATTTGACTCAACTAATAAAAGCCCAAAAAATCGCTGCCTGGAAAGAGATAGCACAACGAATTGCCCATGAAATTAAAAATCCTTTAACACCTATCCAGCTCTCAGCCGAAAGAATCATAAAAAACTTAAAGAAAAATAAAAAAAATTATGACGCAGTTATCGAAGAAGGAGCCAACACAATTGTTCAAGAAGCTACAACTATAAAATCCCTTGTAGACGAATTTTCCAATTTTGCTCGAATGCCTAATATTCATCTCCATTCTGCGGATCTCCATGAAGTCATTGATCAAACAATTTCGCTCTTTACAGGAATTTTTTCTGATATCGAATTTGAGGCTCTTTTCTCTTCGGATGTCCCCACTCCTATTCAAATCGATCCTGACCAAATGAGGCGAGTATTTATCAACCTTTTTGATAATGCTATCGATGCCATGAATAAAAAGGGGGAAATAAAAATCCGCACATCGTTCGATAAGCTCCAACAAAGAGTACAAATAGAGATTTCTGACTCTGGTCCGGGCATCTCTGTAAAAGATAAAGAAAAACTCTTTCATCCGCATTTTTCAACAAAAAAAATGGGGACAGGCTTAGGGCTAGCAATTGTCAATCAGGTAATAACCGAGCATAATGGAACTATTGAAGTGAAAAACAATCAGCCGACTGGGGCAAGATTTGTTATCCAGATACCAACATGATCAAAGATAAAATTCTTGTTATCGATGATGAGGCCGGTATCAGGTCCTCGCTTAAAGGTATTCTAGAGGATGAAGGATTTATGGTCAAAGCAACCGATACTGGCGAAGAAGGTCTCAATCTGTTAAGAGGAGAGAATTTCGATCTCATCTTTCTTGACATCTGGCTGCCCAAAATGAATGGAATGGAAATCCTGGAAAAGATAAAAACAACAGAAGAAAATACCCAAGTAGTTATGATCACTGGGCATGGCTCCGTGGAGTCAGCTGTAAAGGCAACGAAACTTGGCGCTTACGATTTTTTGGAAAAGCCTCTTTCCCTGGAAAAAGTTGTTTTAACCGTGAAAAATGCTTTAAAGCAAAAAAAATTAGAAGACGAAAATATTCAGCTTCGAGAAAAAATAAGGGCAAAATATCATCTAGTCGGAAAAAGCCCTTTAATTCAAAAACTAAAAACAGAAATAAAGATAGCAGCTCCCACTAATGGCCAGGTCCTCATATATGGAGAAAATGGCACAGGAAAAGAACTTATTGCACGATTGATTCATCAGCAAAGCCCGAGAAAAAACAAAAGGTTTATCCAAATAAATTCTGCGGCTATTCCTGACGACCTGATTGAAAGCGAATTGTTTGGGGTTGTCAACGAAACTTCTCAACGTACAAAAAAAGACAAAAAGGGGAAACTATTACTTGCCGATGGAGGAACCCTCTTCCTTGATGAGATTGGTGATATGAGTTTAAAAACTCAAGCGAAGCTGGTCAAGGCAATTAAAGAACAAAAATTTGAGCCCTTAGGGTCATTTGATTCTATATCTGTTGATACCAGACTTATTGCTGCTACGGATAAAAACTTGAGAGAACTAATCGCAAAGAAAAAATTCAGAGAGGATCTGTTTTTCAAACTCAACATTATTCCGATGGTCGTTCCTCCTCTAAGAGAACGAAAAGAAGATATTCCTTTATTAATAAATCACTTCCTAAAATACTTCTCTTTTGAATATGGAAAAAAGCAGAAAACTATGAGTAAAGAAGCCATGCAGGCCTTCATCAATTATACCTGGCCAGGAAATGTCAGTGAACTCATCAATGTTATTGAAAGGTTTGTGATAATGGTCCAGGATGAAGAGATAACGGCTTCCCACCTTTTTCTTCTTGTTGAGCCAAGAGAATCTCAATACAATTCAGGAATCAAGGAAAATCAGCCTCTAAAACAGGCTAAGGAGCAATTCGAAAAAGAATATATACATAATGTGTTATTAAAGTACAATTGGGATATCTCTAATGCAGCTTCAGAACTGAAAATTGAAGAAGCTTTCCTACACGAAAAAATTAAAAGCCTCGGAATTTCATTTCTAGGATAGAAAAGAAACTGTTAATCTGTTAGACAGTTAATCAGTTAGTCAGTTAATCTGTTAATCGGTTAGTCAGTTAGTCAGTTAGACAGTTAATCTGTTTGTCTGTTTATCTGTTAATCAGTTAGTCTGTTAGACAGTTGGTCTGTTAAACAGTTAGACAGTTAATCTGTTTGTCTGTTTAATATTTTAATTAAAATAACAGACCAACTGATTAACCGACTAACAGATTAACCGACTAACAGAAATTAGGACTGAAAATATCTAGACCTAGGCATACCCATTGATATAATAGGGGAATTTTTTTTGGTCAGGGAAAAAAATGGAAGATCAAGTACTTAAGATCTTAACCGAAATAAGAGATCAGATCTGGGGTATACCTCTGATTGTTCTGTTAGTGGGGACAGGAATTTTCCTCACCTATCGATTAAAGGGTCTTCAAATAAGAGGTCTCTTCTACTCTCTTTATCTTGCATTTATCAAAAGAAAGGAAGACGAGCAAGAGAAGGGAGATATCTCCCATTTTCAGGCCCTTATGACCGCTCTTGCGGCCACTGTTGGAACAGGGAATATCGTTGGAGTAGCTATTGCCATATCTACAGGAGGCCCTGGAGCCCTTTTCTGGATGTGGATAACGGGTATTTTTGGTATGGCCACAAAATATTCCGAGGCTGTACTCGCCATAAAATTCAGAGAAAAGGATGAATTCGGAACCATGAGCGGCGGGCCTATGTATTATATTTCTAAAGGACTAGGCTGGAAATGGCTAGGCGTGATGTTTGCTGTATTTGCATCTATCGCTGCCTTTGGTATAGGAAACATGGTTCAATCGAATTCTATAGCAGAGGCTACAAATGGATGGATTGGAATTCCTAACTGGGTAACAGGAATCATTCTGGCTACCTTCACCGCCATGGTTGTTCTTGGCGGAATCAAAAGCATAGCCAGAGTCACTCAAATAATTGTTCCCTTAATGATTATCGTATATATCACAGGAGCTTCAATTATTCTGATCATGAAAATCACCGCCATTCCGAAAATATTCGTTCTCATCTTCGAATCAGCCTTCACACCCACAGCTGCCTTTGGCGGATTTCTCGGAGCCACTGTAATGCACACGATAAGAATGGGAGTTTCAAAGGGAGTATTTTCCAACGAGTCAGGCCTGGGTTCAGCCCCGATTGCAGCCGCAGCCGCCAAAACGCCAAATCCAGTCAAACAGGCTCTGGTTTCCATGACCCAAACATTTATCGATACTCTTGTGGTCTGCACGATGACCGGTCTGGTTATCCTTTCAAGCGGTCTCTGGACCTCTGGCCATACAGGCGCTACACTTACATCCATTTCATTCGCCTCATTCCTACCCGGCGGCTTTGGAGAGTTTATCGTTACAATAAGCCTAATATTTTTTGCCTATTCTACCATCCTTGGCTGGTGCTACTACGGAGAAAAATCTATCGAGTATCTGTTTTCAGAAAAAGCTGTTAAAGCCTATCGAATCATTTTCGTGATCTTTGTGGCTGTGGGAACCATGTTAAAGCTTGAAACGGTTTGGAGAGTGTCTGATATTATGAATGGGCTCATGGCTTTTCCTAATCTTGTGGGTCTTATTGGCCTCAGCAGCATAATCGTATATGAGACAAATAAATACTTTTATAAACGAAAATAAAAGCTCCTTTCCAAAACAAATTCGATTGACCAAAAAAAGAATAAATTCCAAATTACAATTTCCAAATACCAAATAAGCACCAAAATCCCAATGACCGAAACCTGTTTTGGTTTAAGGTTGAATGTTAAATGTTTAAGGCAAGAGTAGAAACTGGTTTAAGATTGAGTGTTTAATGTTTAAGGAATAATACTAAGTGAAAAATAAAGATACCTTAAACCTTAAACTTTAAACCTTAAACCCGTTTCGGATTACGGCTTACGAAGTTAGTTTGGATTTTGTCATTTGAACTTTTGTTTCGTCTATTATATTATTTGTTTATCCGTATAAAAGGGTAAGGATGGAAAGCTTGCAAAGTCTATGAGTCATAAGATTTCAAAAAAATGATAAAAGAAGCCATGCTTTACCGGATACTTAAAGACAATAAAGTTTCTTGCTTCCTGTGTAATCATCACTGCCAGATTGCCGCTTCTAAATTTGGATTTTGTGGTGTAAGACAAAACAAGGATGGAAAATTATACAGCCATGTGTATGGTGATGTTATTGCTGCTCATGTGGATCCCATTGAAAAAAAACCCCTTTATCATTTTTTGCCTGGAACGATATCATTCTCTATCGCTACGATTGGATGCAATTTTCGTTGCCCATTTTGCCAAAACTGGCAGATTTCCCAGAGCACAAAAAGAAAAAATAATGGCTTGTCAGGACAAACATTTCTTCCGAAGGATGTTGTTCATACCGCGAAAAACCATGGTTGTCAGAGCATTTCCTATACGTATACAGAGCCTACAATTTTTTTTGAATATGCGCACGACACAGCAAAATTGGCAAAAAAGGAAGGGCTTGCCAACATATTTGTGACCAATGGGTATATGACTTCTGAAGCGCTGGAGGCTATTTGTCCTTATCTTGATGCGTGCAATGTTGACCTAAAATCTTTCAGAGAAGAGTTTTATAAAGAAATTTGCCAAGCTCGCCTGAGGCCTGTTCTTGATTCCATCCGTCTTATGAAAAAATTGAACATCTGGGTAGAAGTAACCACGTTAGTTGTTCCTGACCTTAACGACAGTGATGAAGAATTAGCCCAGATTGCCCGATTTATTGCTGAGGTTGATCCTGATATTCCCTGGCATATCAGCCGCTTCCATCCTGATTATGAATACACAGAGACGCATTCGACCCCTATTGAAACATTACGCAGAGCTTTTTCCATCGGTAAAAGAGAAGGCCTTCGGTTCATCTATATTGGAAATGTTTTTGAAGAATCAGAAAATACTATGTGTCCACACTGTCAAAAGATCCTTATCCGCAGGCAAGGATTTTCAATTTCAGCCAATAAAGTTAAAAATTCTCAATGCCCATTCTGCGGATATCGGATTGCTGGAGTATTTTAATCGGTTTATCAGTTAGTCGGTTTGTCAGTTAGCCTGATATTTATCTTCGGATTAACCAAGCAGAGTAACAGGCTAACCGACTAACTGATTAACCGACTAACTGATTAACGGACTAACCGGAATGAAAAACCTGGCTTTGTTCACTGACTTGTATGAGTTGACAATGGCTGCCTCTTATTATGACCACGGCATGTTTGAGCCTGCAACATTCAGCCTTTTTATCCGCAAATATCCTACTTCTCGCCGCTATTTTATTTCCGCAGGGCTGGCTGATGTCCTTGACTATCTTAAAGATTTAAAATTTGCTTCAGACGATTTAAATTATTTAGAAGAAACAGGCCTTTTTAAGCCCGGATTTTTGTCTTATCTTGAGAAATTTCGCTTTACTGGAGATGTTTTTGCAATACCTGAAGGACGGCTCTTCTTCGTGAATGAACCTATCATTGAAATTACTGCACCCTTGATTGAATCTCAAATAGTCGAAACCTTTATCATCAACGCCATTAATCTTCAGGTTATGATCGCAACCAAGGCTTCGCGGTGTGTTCATGTAGCATGGCCGAGAAAACTTGTAGACTTTTCTCTTCGCCGAACCCATGGAATAGATGCTGGTATGAAAGTTGCCAGGGCGAGCTTTATCGGAGGATTTGAAGGAACGAGTAACGTCCTTGCTGGAAAAATTTATGGAATTCCTATTTTCGGTACCATGGCCCATTCTTTTGTTATAAGTTTTGAAAAAGAGATCGATGCCTTCCGTGCGTTTGCTCAATCCTTTCCTGAAAACGCAGTTTTGCTTGTGGATACGTACGATACCGTTTCGGGTACGGTTAAAGCGGCTGAAGTGGGGAGAGAGATGGCCCTAAAAGGACAAAAGCTCAAGGGTGTAAGGCTTGATAGTGGAGATATTGCTCTTCTTAGCAGAAAAGTGCGGAAAATCCTCAAGAGAACAGGTCTTCGAGAGACGACGATTTTTGCCAGCGGTGCTTTTGACGAATACAAGATTCAAAGAATCTTGGATCAAGCAGGTGATATAGACTCTTTTGGAGTAGGAACTAAGATGGGAGTTTCAGCTGATGCTCCCTACTTGGATATGGCTTATAAGCTTGTAAAGTACGCAGGACGCCCAGTGCTTAAGCTTAGTCCTGAAAAGATAACATTAGCCTCTGAGAAGCAAATCTTTCGTTTCACTACTTCCAAAGGAAAGTTAAAGAGAGATGTTATCGGCTTGAGAGAAGACAAATTAGAAGGAGGCGAACCTTTATTGAATAGAGTGATGACCAGGGGAAAGGTTATTTCAGAATTTTCTGACCTGTTTCATATTCAAAAAGTCTTCCTTGATGAATTTTCCAAACTGGATTTTAAACTTAAATCTCTCGAGAAGAAAGAGACTGAGTATAGAGTGAGCCTTTCTCCCAAATTGAAGTCTCTCCAATCAAGGATCGTCAATACGATTAAAGCAAAAGAATTAGGAGAGAGTTGAGGTGCAGAGATACAGATTCCTCAAGCATACAGCAGATGCAAAATTTCAAGCCTTTGGTAGAACTCTTGAAGAGGCTTTTAGCAACACAGCTATTGCCATGGTTTCTTTGATGTGGGATTGGGAGAAGATTGAAAAAAGAGAAGTCATTCAGGTTGAGGTTGAAGGGAGAGACCTGAAGCAACTGCTTGTTATTTTTTTAGAAGAAGCAATATATTTGCTAGATACAAAAAACTTTCTTTTGAGTTCAGCAGAGAGAGTTAAGATTGAGAGAAGAGGCAGGCATTATTTATTGAGAGCCTTATTCAAGGGAGATAGGTACTCGGATAAATATAAAATCTTTGGAAATGTTAAGGCTGTAACCTATAATGAAATGAAAATCAAGAGCAATGATTTTTTTATGATTCAGGTTGTAGTCGATATTTGAGGTGTCGTGATGGATTTAAAAAGAATAGATGATTTTGCTTGGGAAATTCCTAAACATGGGAGTATGAGAGTTCCAACAGTTATTTATACTTCTTCTAAACTCTTAGAGAGTGTAAAACGGGACCTGACACTTAAACAGGCTAAAAACGTTGCCTGTTTAAGAGGGATTCAAAGAATGGCCTATGTTATGCCCGATGCTCATCAAGGATATGGTTTTCCTATCGGTGGTGTTGCTGCTTTTGATTTGGATGAGGGCATTATCTCTCCTGGCGGCGTTGGGTATGACATTAACTGTGGAGTAAGATTGTTGAAGACAGAGTATACAGAAACAGATATCAGGGGAAGGCAAAGGGAGCTCTTAGTAGAGATTTTCAAAGAAGTCCCAGCAGGTGTGGGAAAAGGAGGGACTACTCGCTTAAGTCGAAGAGCTCTTGAAGAAGTCTGTATCAAAGGAGCTGAATGGGCCGTAGAAAATGGATATGGCACAAAGGAAGATTTACTGAGGACAGAAGAAAACGGAAGGATGAGAGGAGCAGTCCCCGGCTATCTTTCTCAGCGGGCCATAGAGAGAGGAATTCCTCAACTAGGGACTCTTGGTTCTGGAAATCATTTTTTAGAAATACAAAAGGTTTCTAAGATTTATGAAAGACAGGTGGCTGAAGTCTTTGGGATTCACTCTGTAGGTCAAATTTTGATCATGATTCACTGTGGCAGCCGAGGATTGGGACATCAGGTTGCTTCGGATTATATCCGGCTCATGGAGAATAAATTCGGAACAAAGGAATTGCCTGACAGACAGCTGATAAATGCACCCATCCGTTCAAAATTGGGTCAGCAGTACTACGGATCAATGAGTGCTGCGGTTAACTTTGCTTTTGCTAACAGACAGATGATAGCTCATTGGGTTCGGAATGTTTTTGCAAAAATTATAGGAAGTTCTGAAGGAATTGATCAGGTATATGATGTTTGCCATAACGTGGCTAAATTTGAAAAACACAGAATTGGAAATGAGCTTAAAGAAGTCTGCATTCATCGGAAAGGTGCGACAAGAAGTTTTGGTCCAGGCAGAGAGGAGATCCCAGCGATTTACCGCTCAGTGGGGCAGCCTGTACTCATCCCTGGGAGCATGGGAACAGCCTCATATATTCTTGTCGGAACTTCTGAGGCAGAAAAATTGAGCTTTAGCTCTACTACCCATGGAGCAGGGAGGGTGATGTCCAGACATGAGGCTCTGAGGCGATTTAAAGGGGAGAAGATAAAACAAGAGTTAGAGAGCAAAGGGATTGAGCTCATATCAACGAGTTGGAAAGGAGTGGCTGAAGAGGCTTCTCAAGCTTACAAGGATATAGATGAAGTCGTTAAAGTTTCCCATCAAGTGGGAATCGGAAGAATTGTAGCTAAGGTTGTTCCAATTGGAGTAATGAAAGGATAGTCATTTTTTTTAAAAGCCATGAAAGTTATTCTCGCCGGATATAATGTAGACAGCACAGTCATTGAAGAACTCAAGAAATTCAGTCCTCCAAGAGGAGATATAACCCCAGAGACCTTATCCGCATCCTATGCACGAATTTCTCGAGACCCACGTTCAGTGAATGAACTGCGGGCTGTGGCTCGAGCTGAGGTCGAGAAGGCGAGGCGGTCTAACCAGAACATTATCTTTAAGATGGGTCATCATTCTGTGGCTGAGCATGCTGTCTTTAATTTTGATATTATCGGAGTAAGCCGCTTGGCATTAGAGGAAATAGAGAAGTTCCGCCTTTGCTCATATACAGAGAAATCTCAGCGGTATATTTCTTTAAAGGACGATTTCATAATTCCTGAGGAAATAAAGAAAACCGGGAAGCAGGAAATTTTCATAGATACAATAAAAGCCCAGAATGCTTCTTATCACAAGCTTTATAAAAGATTAAAGCCGTACATTTTCGAAAAAAACAAAGACCTTGCCGAAAACCCTAAGAAACATTCGATCCTTGACGGCTGGGCCAAGGAAGATGCCCGCTATGTTGTGAGCCTGGCAACTGAAGGGCAGCTTGGAATGACTGTCAATGCCCGGAATCTGGAATTTCTTATTCGCCGCTTTGCCTCAAAAAAATTAACCGAGCTTAGGGAGCTAAATCTCAAAATTTATGACTTGGCTAAAGAAGTCGCTCCATCAATTATCCTCTTTACAGAAGCCAATGATTTTGATTCAAAGACTTATGAGGAGCTGGAAGAGAGAGCTGAGTCCTTTTTAATTCCAGGGGGGAAAGGTGGAGATACACCAGTTAGGCTTGTTGATTTCACCCAAAAAGCAGATACGAGATTAGTTGCCGCCCTTTTGCACACATCATCGTATTTTCCTTTTGAAGAATGTTACAGGAGGGCTGGATGTCTCAGCCTTAAGGAAAAGAGAGAACTTATAAAAGATGCCTGTAGGCATATGGAATTTTATGACTCTGTTCTCCGTGAGTTTGAATATATCGATCTTACATTTGATTTGATCATCTCAGCCACTTGTTTTGCCCAGCTTAAGCGCCACCGTATGGCTACACTGACGGCTCAAAAGTACAACCCCGAATTAGGCGTTACCATTCCTCCTTCTGTTGAAGAGATTGGCGCCAGAGAGGAATTTATAGAAATAATTGAAAAAACCAACGATGTCTATTCTTTCTTGAAAGAGGATTTAGATATTGGAGCCGAGTATGTGTTAACCAATGCACACCGGAAGAGAGTTTTGCTAAATGTCAACGCAAGGGAACTATACCATATCTCAAGACTTAGAGAAGATGCGACTGCCCAATGGGATATTCGTGATGTTTCTCAGAAGATGAGTGTTTTGGCAAAGGAAGTTATGCCTCTAACCTGCCTTCTGATTGGGGGAAAAGATGCTTATCCTGAAATATATGAGAATGTTTTTGGCAAAAAACCCAAGCTTGTCCCACCAGAATAAATAAAAAGCAAGAGGGGCAAGTTAATATACATGGCAAGACAATGCCCTAATGGGCAGGCAAGACAAATAATAAGCGAAAAAATTGGTTCATCACGTTTTTGAGTACCTAGTAGGGCTCATCACACTAATGGATATCTGAATAAAACATTGCCAATAAAACCGAAGAATCTGAGAAGAGTTTCGCTCCAGTCGGATTTTTAACGCCATTTCCTTGCTGTTCCTCTCGGCCCTGTGGAACTCCGCATGTCAGTTTTAAGCAACGCAATGATGTCCCTCACCCATCCTTAACACCGCCAGGTTGACTCTACCGTGCTCAAACAGTCCTCGGGGCCCTTCGGGCTTCCCTCGAGGAACAACTCGGAAAGGCTAAATCCTCCGATGTCGCTCTGACTCCTTCTCAGATTCTGTCTGTAAAAAGACATCCTAAACTGTTCCAGGTACTCAAAAACGTGATGAACCAAAAAATTAACGGTTTAGTCCGTTTTTATTAATTTGTAAAATTTTCTTTTCCCAATTTTTAGAATAAATTCGCTCTTTTGAGCCAAATCTATCTTAATGCTGATATCTTCGATTCTTTGTCCGTCGAGATAGACTCCACCCTGGCGAATCATTCTTTTTGCCTCACCCCGCGAGGAGAAAATACTTCTGTCTACGAGTAATTCAATAAGAGGAATATCTTCAATTCTTTTCGCTTTACCTGATTTTATTTCTATGGCTTCTATTTCTTCGGGAATCTCCTTGTGTTTGAATATTCTTTCAAATTCCTGAACCGCTTTTTTTGCTTCTTCCTCTCCCCAGAAGTCAGAGACGATTGTCTGGCCCAGTTGCGATTTTAAGTCTTTGGGGTGGATTTTGTTTTCTTTGACTTCTCTTTTCAATTTTTCAATTTGCAAGAGGGGCTTATCTGTGAGGAGCTCATAATAACGAAACATCAGAGGATCTGAAATTGACATGATTTTACCGTAAATTTCGCCTGGAGCTTCTGTGATTCCAACATGGTTGTTTAAAGTTTTGCTCATTTTCTCTACGCCGTCCAGGCCTTCAAGAAGCGGCATGGTTATGATGACCTGGGGCTCCTGTTGAAATCCTCTCTGTATTTCCCGGCCCACAAGAAGGTTGAATTTTTGGTCGGTTCCACCAAGTTCCACATCAGCTTTTAAGGCAACTGAATCGTAAGCCTGCATGATCGGGTAGAGAATCTCGTGGACAGAAATTGGGATGCCGTTTTTCAGCCTGTTTGAAAAATCATCCCTTTCCAGGATCCTTGCAACCGTGTATTTAGAGGCGAGTTTTATTATCTCAAAGCTAGTCAATTTGCCCAGCCAGCGGGAGTTAAAATCAATTATGGTTTTTTCTGGATCGAGAATCTTGAAAATTTGGCTTTTGTAGGTTTCGGCATTTTGCTTGATCTGTTCTCGAGTCATGGGTGGACGTGTCGCTGACCGCCCCGAGGGATCACCGATTAGCCCCGTGAAATCCCCTATGAGAAAAATTACATCATGGCCTAAGTCTTGAAAATGCTTCATCTTGCGGATGACAACTGTGTGGCCTAAATGAATATCAGGAGCAGTGGGATCAAACCCTAACTTAACTTTTAAAGCCTTTTTTTCCTCCAGCGAACGCTTCAACTTTGCCTTGAGCTCTCCTTCCTGAATAATCTCCACACAGCCCTTTTTTAGGTATTCAAACTGCTCTTCTATTGATTTCATTATTTTTCCTTTCATTAAGTTATGTTTAATGTTTCATTCTTGCCTTAAACCTTAAACCTTAAACCTTAAACCAACTTCTATTCTTGCCTTAAACCTTCAACCATTTCTCAGTTCTGAGCTTTGCGTTTGGAATTATTTATCCTACTCCTTGCTCCTAACTCCTCACTCCTTACTTATATCAGTTTTGAGTTATCTGTCTTGCTTTATCTAATAAATACTCTCTTCTTCCTTACTTCCAGCTTCCCCTCAAAAAACAGCTTCACAGATTCAGGATAAATCTTATGTTCCTCTTTCAAAATTCTCTCGCTCAGAGTCTCCTCTGTGTCGTCCTGGAGCACGGGGACCACTGTTTGTAAGATGATAGGTCCCATGTCCACATCTGCAGTCACAAAATGGACAGTGGCTCCAGAGTATCTCACTCCCCAATCGATAGCCTTTTTCTGGACATGAAGGCCTGGAAAGGAAGGCAGTAGGGCTGGATGAATGTTCATGATCCTGTTCTTAAACTCGTTACAGAAAACAGGAGTTAAAATCTTCATGTAGCCTGCTAAACAGATTAAATCGACGTCTCTTTTCCTTATTTCTCTTATAATTGCTTTATCATAATCTTCATGGGATTCGTAGTTTTTTGGGTCTAGGAAGAGGGTTTCAAGATTTTGCTCTTGTGCTATTTTGAGGCCTAGTGCTTCTTCTTTATTACTGAAAACGAGAACTATTTCTGCGTCTATTGCTCCGGTCTGGATAGCATCATGAATGGCCTTAAAATTTGAGCCTCGACCAGAAAGGAAGGCCGCAATTTTCCCTCTTTTCTTTGGGCTTCTAAAAAATTCTTCTGACATATTATTTTTCATTCTGTCTCCTGAATTCTAACAACCTGTTCTATTTATTTTTAAAACTTAATAATAATTCCTATTTTAACTGAAAAACCGCTGAAATCAACAGTAGTTTCCTCCACAGAACGGATGTTTTCTCCTGATGGCTCATCGGCGGAAATTCTATTTTTGGCCTGCCAAAAATCCAAATCTGGATCGTATTCCTCAAAAAAATACAGAATTCCTGTGTCTCCTTCTTTGTTCTCACCGTGAAACCCGCTTATTTTTGCCAGTCTGGCTGATCCCTCGACAAAAAAGCGCATGCCGGGCTCTATGTCATACATTATGCCAAGGCCTCCGAACAGAGTTGAGCCTTTAGCTGATGTTCTTTGCAACTGAGGATAGGCGAATTTTGTCGCTGAAGTTATCTTGTTTCCTTCTCTATCTATGTATTTTGCCCAGATAATACCCGCTCCTCCCTTTATGAAGAAAATAACTTTTTTAAGGGGAAAAAAATAATATCCAGAAAGAGTAAGGGGAAAAGCGCTCACTTTAGTAGGACGCACATAAATATAAGTCCCCAGAACTTTTTCTAAGGTAATCTCGGTTTTCTCCTCGTTCAGTTCGCCATGGATATAGCCTGTCCCAACACCTGCCGCGAGATGAGGCGTGAATGAAACAATAATTTCGCCTTCAAAATCGAATCCAGAGTGAAAACCTCTAACCTCCCCTCCTAAAAAACTCCAGTTTTTTCGGTAATCAGCTTCTCTTTTCTGCCACTCAGACCAATCTTGGAGTGTACGATTTGTATTTTTCAAGTTTATGTAACTGAGTCCCCCTGACAGTTTTAAACTTAATTCTATACTATGCGCCCATGATATGAGAAACAACATTAAGAACAATATTCGAACGATCTTAATGATTTTTTTCAAAGGACTCTAATTTTCATCGGAAAAGACCTTGTCAAAGATATAGTCAATTTTTTCAAGATAGGATTCAAGAGAAAAGCATTTATTAATCTCATCTTGAGATAGAAGCTTGATGATTTCCTGATCGGATTGAATGAGGTTCTTAAAATCCAGATCTTCTTTCCAGGCTTTGAGACTGTTTTTCTGAACCAATTGATAAGCGTAATCGCGGGATATGTTTTTTTTCAAAAGAGCGAGAAGAACCATTTGCGAGAAAATAAGACCTCGGGTGAGGTTTATGTTTTTTATCATTCTTTCAGGGTGGACTTTCCAATTTTCTAAAATATCAATTGTTTCAAATAGGATAAAATCTGTGAGAATAAAAGAATCAGGCAAAATAATCCTTTCAGTGGAAGAATGGGAAATGTCCCTTTCATGCCAGAGAGGAATGTTTTCCATGGCGACCTGAAGATTAGCTCTTGTGACGCGAGCAAGACCCGAAATTCTCTCAGCGCGAACAGGATTCTTTTTATGAGGCATCGCTGAAGAACCCTTTTGGCCTTTGGTGAAAGGCTCTTCGACCTCAAGAACCTCGGTCTTTTGAAGATGACGGATTTCAACTGCAAATTTATCCAGGGAAGAACAGAGAAGAGCTAAAACAAATAAGGCCTCTGCATGTCTGTCGCGCTGAAGGACTTGCGTGGAGACTTTTACAGGTTTTAATCCTAATTTTTTTAGGGCATAAAGCTCAACCCTGGGATCAATATGGACATATGTTCCCACAGCGCCTGAAATTCTTCCAAAGCTTATGACTTCGAGAGCATTTTGGATTCGTCGAAGATGGCGCTCAACTTCTTCATGCCAAACTAAGAGTTTTATTCCAAAAGTAATAGGTTCTGCATGGACTCCGTGTGTTCTCCCCACAACGACGCTTTTTTTATAAAATAGAGCTTTGCTCTTTAGAACCTTTTTTAGGGATTTGATATCCTTTATGATTTTATTAAAAGATTCTTTTATAACAAGAGAGAGGGCTGTATCGACGATGTCATAAGAAGTGAGCCCAAGATGGATGTAGCGTGAGTCCTTTCCAACATGCTCAGATAAAGAAGTGAGGAATGCAATCATGTCGTGTTTAACAATTTTTTCTATCTCTTCAATGCGTTTTATGGAAAATCCGGCTTTTTTCTTGATTTGCTGCAGAGCTTGAGGAGGAATTTTACCCAATTTACTCCATGCTTCACAAACTGCCAGTTCAACTTCGAGCCATTTCTGATACCTATTTTGTTCAGTCCATATTGCTCCCATTTCTGGAAGCGTATAGCGTTCAATCATGAGTAGACCCTTTTTTTTAATTGATGTAAAATCTTATCAGCAACACAGATGCATGTCAATGAATTCTGAAAAAGCAAGAAAGACAAATAGAATAAATAAGGCTCATCTCCAAAAGAGTTGGTAGGATCATAAGGATTCAAGGGGTCAAGGGGTCAGGGGTTCGAGTGAAATGCTTAAGAATTATAAGGAATTAAAAGTTTGGCAAAGGTCCTATCAGCTATGTTTAGAAATTTACAAATTGTGAGATTGAAACCCAGATATTACTACTATCTGGGGACCTGGGTTATATTGAGACTGGCAAATTAGAGATACTACAGGAGGGGATAGGAGAGGTTGAGAGGATGCTCAAAGCACTTATTAAATCGTTAGAAAGAAAAGCACTTGATCCCTTGAATCCTCGAACCCTCGAACCCTTTGCATCAACTAATCGGGAGAAGAACCATAAATAACAATTAAGTTGTCTGATTTTGCAAAGAATTTGGTAAAATAAATGTCTAATGAAATGGAAAGGAAATATGAACGATTTTCCTGACGGCCATTTGGTTGAACAGGCCAAAAAGGGAAACATCGATGCTTTTACTGAGTTGGCTCGTCGTTACCAGGAGAGAATCTATCAAACAATTCTATGGCTGACAAGGAACAATCTTGATGCTGATGATTTGGCCCAGGAGACATTCATGCATGCTTTTAAATGCATAAAAGATTTTAAGCAAAGATCAGGCTTTTACACCTGGATTTATAGGATAGCTGTGAATTTGACTTTAAATTTTCTGAAAAAAAGAAACAGAGAAAAAAACAAAAAAGAGGCGTTGCTTGAGAATTTCAATATTGAAAAAAATCCAGAAAAAGCGAATCTCTCTCCAGAGAAGCAGTCTTTGAGAAAGGAACTCAGAAAAATGTTAAGTGAGGCCGTAGATTCCTTGCCATTACATTATAGAGCCTCCTTTATTTTAGTTGTTTTTCAAGGACTGACTCACTATCAAGCTTCTCAAGTGCTTAGATGTTCTGAAAACACGGTGTCATGGAGGATGCACAAGGCAAGAAAAATGCTTCAGGTTAAATTGCTTCCCTATTTAGAAGGAGATGGGAAATGAAATGTAAAAAAATAGAAAGAAGGCTTTCTGACAGCGTGGATGGGGAAATATCAAGGAAGAAAAAAGCCGTTATTGAGAAACACCTTAAAAAGTGCACCTCCTGTAAGACATATAGCGAGTATATACAGAAACTCAATGATGAAATGAAAGGGCTAGAAAAACAGGGAGTCTCTGAAGCTTACAAACAAGATTTTTGTAATAGGCTGAAAGCAAAGCTCTTATTCCCACGAAAGCGAGAAAAAAGAGGACCTTTCCCTGCTTTAAAACAGAAATGGATTTTTGCAGCAGCAGGATTATTACTTGTGGCCTTTATCACTATATTTTTCCTGTTCTATCAACTTACAGGAATTCAGGACGAGAAACTGTATGTTTTTTCTTTTGAAAAAGCCATGGAGGAAATTTCGTGGGAGATTGGAGATAATTCCGAATTAGAAGCATTGTTCAATTCTATGCTCTTGGCTTCTATTGATGAACTGCTGAAACCTTTAGAATGGGAAGATATATTAGGCTATGAAGAAAATTTAATTTTCTGGGAGAATCTTTCAGAGGAGGAGATGAGATTCATTAAATCTGAAATAAAGAAAGAAATGGAATCTTAGGAGGATTGATATGAAAACAAAAAATATTATAATCATTTCTGGATGCTTGTTTTTCTTTAGTTCGGTCTTATTTTCTAGTTTGCGTGAGGAGAACTTACAGAATAATAGGAGAATAAGGGATAATATTAGGACATTGTTGCTGTTAAGAATGACTCAGGCGTTAGATCTTACTGAAGAACAAACAGCAAAAATTTTTCCCAAAATAAGCCGGATTGAAAAAGAAAAAAAGGAAATACAACAAAAAATCGGAAAACAGATGAGAGAGCTCAGATCAATTTTGAGAAATGAGAATCATGATGAGCAGGAATTTACAGATAGAATAAAGAGAATAAAAGAGTTGAGGAATCTTCTCAAAAGCAAGGATGAAGAGCTTGAAAATTTTCTCGATGATAATCTAACTTTGCTTCAGCGGGCAAAATATATCATATTTTCGCAGGATTTTTACAGAGGATTGAGAGAGAAGCTGGAGAGGGCAAGAATTATGCAGGAAAGGCTCCGAAAAGAAAAGAAGAGATAAAAAAATAAAATATAAGTTGCTTGACAAAAAGTTTAAATTAATATAGGATTGTTGAAGTAGATTTTTATAATTTTTAGAGAAGAGGTACTTATAGAAGCGATAAAAAAGAGAAAGTAATTATCTACTGAGAACAGGCCTTTCTCTTCTTTAATTACTCCCAAATTAAAATTCAAAATATTTTAAGATTACAGACGGAAGATTATGCCAGCGTAGCTCAGTTGGTAGAGCAGCTGATTTGTAATCAGCGGGTCGGGGGTTCGAATCCTCTCGCTGGCTTTTGATCGAGCGAATAGGTTATTGGGCAATCGAGTCGTTTTAGAGAAGAAGTTAACCAAATTTAATAAGCATAGGAATAAAATTACAAGTCACTACCCAGTTACTTATTTATTGGTATTATTGCTTGATACATGGGCAGGTACCAAAGTGGCCAAATGGGGCGGGCTGTAAACCCGCTGCGGGAACGCTTCGGAGGTTCGAATCCTTCCCTGCCCATTTAGGCGGGAATAGCTCAGTTGGTAGAGCATCGGCCTTCCAAGCCGTTTGTCGCGGGTTCGAGTCCCGTTTCCCGCTTTTTTATGGAAGTGAAGGTGCCCACGTAGCTCAGTTGGTAGAGCACGTCCTTGGTAAGGACGGGGTCACCAGTTCAAATCTGGTCGTGGGCTATGGAAATTGATTAAATAGTCATTAAGCCAGAGAGATAGGAGGTGTTAGGATGGCGAAGGCAAAGTTTGAGCGGACGAAGCCGCATTTAAACATAGGTACGATAGGGCATGTTGATCATGGGAAGACGACGTTGACGTCTGCGATAACGAAGGTATTGAACAGGAAG
>DAOVDU010000015.1 GCA_030669305.1 Candidatus Aminicenantota bacterium | reverse complement strand
CTATGGAGCAAGCTTAAACGGATTGGCTGCTCTTCTGGCAATGCTCAATTCTTGCCCGGGCGGAGTGGGCGTTGTTAATATTGACAACGGTTTCGGGGCTGCCTACTTAGCAAGCCTGATAAATCATCTTTAATTCAGTGACTCAGTAACAATAACATCGTAAGCCGTAAGCAAAAAAAACCATTTACCATTCACCACTCCCTTATTCTTCGTCAGTATGGCAGTTCAGCAGTATATCAGTATTCCCCAATCACCATTCACAGCAAGGAGGCAGTGCACTCGTAAGACGTAAGCCGTGAGCCGTAAGCTGAAATAATGGTTGAAGGTTTAAAGTTTAAGGTTTAAGGCAAAAAAGCTATTAACTATTCACCATTCACTAATTACCAATTTAAATGGACAATTGGATTAAGGATTAGGGATTATGGATTAAGTGAGGAGTGAGGAGTGAGAAAAGAGGACAAGGAGACTGGGAGATGGGGAGAGTGGGAGACAATGACACTTCGGGCTAAACGGACATAACGGAATAAATTGGCGTAAAAAATAATTTGCTACAAGATAATTTTTTGATTATCATGTTTAGGAAGATGTGAGAAGGTAGAGAATGAGAAAAGCTTATTTAATTTTGTTATCAATACTAACCCTTTTCCTGAGTTGTCAAAAGGAAGAGAAAAATCTTTACACACTGGGGATTTTTCAGGTCAATGAAGCACCTACTATGAATGCTGTACGGAAGGGGTTTATTCAAGCGCTGGAGGATGAGGGATTATATGACGGCAAAAACATCAGGCTCGTCATCAGAAACGCTAGGGGAAATATACCTGAGGTCCAGAGAATTGCTCAGGAATTTGTCACAGCAAAAGTGGACATGATAGTTGCATTTTCCACTCCATGTCTCCAGGCAGCCCTGCATGCTTCTCATGAGATTCCAATCATTTTTTCTTCTGTTGCAAATCCTTACCTGGCGGGTGCAGGCATCTCTGCTGAAGACCATCTGAGCAATGTCTCGGGCGTTTCCTCCAGGGGGCCAATTAAACAGAGTTTAAATTTTGTTAAAGAAGTTCTGCCTGAGGCGAAAAGAATAGGAACTCTGTGGACGCCGTCAGAAATAAATTCAGAATATTATCTTGACCTGTCAAGAGAAGGTGCCAGCGAGCTGGGAATGGAAATTATTGCAGTTCCGATAGCAAACTCAAGCGAGGTCCTTCTATCCACTCAGGTTTTAATCAATAAAAAAATTGATGCAATATACCAGATCTCTGATAATACAATTAATGCATCCTTTGAAGTTGTAGGAAAAGTAGCAGAAGAAAATGCAGTTCCTTTGTTTGGTGGCTTTCCACAGCATACTCGTTTAGGTGCCAGTGCAGCCATGGGTTGGGATTTTTTTGACATGGGCTATCAGGCAGGTCAAATTGCCATCAAGGTTAAAAATGGCGAAAATCCTGCTGATATTCCATTTCAGTACATGAACAACGTAAAGCTTCATCTCAACTTGATTGCTGCGGAAAAACAAGGTGTTACGTTTTCTGAAGAAATCGTAAAAAGAGCGGATGAAATCCTTGATATAGAAGAGAACAATTCAAGCAGTTCTGACGTTAGATGAGAACATTCTTAAAAACAGCTGCATTATCCATAATTTTTATTCTTTTAGGCTTTTTATTCTTCTCCCTTGGCTATTTCTTTCATTCCAAACCCAAGTTTAAGGGAAAAGTATCTTTAAAAGGCTTAACGGCTGATGTCAGAATAATCACAGACAACTGGGGAGTTCCTCATGTTTTTACTCAAAACGAAAGAGATCTCTTTTTTGCCTGCGGTTATGTTCATGCAAAAGAGAGAATGTGGCAGATGGATCTTTTACGGAGGGCAGGTTTTGGGAGGCTTTCTGAAATATTAGGCAAGCTCACTCTGGAAAAAGACAAATTCATGAGAAATTTGGGCCTTAAAGAAGCGGCTTGGAGAGATTTCGAGAAGCTCTCTTCCAAGATGAAAGATAATCTTCTTTCTTACAGCATAGGAGTAAATGCCTGGATGAATTCTAGAAAACTCAACTGGCCTCCGGAGTTCTTGATTCTAAGGTATAGGCCTGAACCATGGACTCCTATGGATTCTCTCATTATCAAAGAAATAATGGCTTTACTGCTTTGCATGGATTATCCGAGCGAAGTAGTAAGGGCAAATCTGGTAAAGAGACTTGGTGCAAAAAAAGCTCTCGAGATATTGGAAGAGGATATCAAGAACTCTCCACCTATAACAGAGAATGCTTCTTTGTCTGAATGGATGAGAGTTTTTCTTTCTCAAGGAAGCAACAATTGGGTTATAGCGGGAAGCCGGACCGAATCAGGGAAACCCCTTTTAGCCAACGATCCCCATCTTGAAATCAGCCTTCCTCCCATATGGTATGAAGTCCATCTGAACTGCCCCACAATCAATGTCATAGGCGTGTCCCTTCCCGGGGTGCCCCTTGTCATTATCGGCCATAATGAATCGATAGCCTGGGGCATAACCAATTCTGCTGCTGATGTTCAGGACCTTTACATAGAAAAAATTAATCCACAAAACGATACGTACCTGGAAAACAAGAGATGGAAACCTCTCCTGAAAAAAGAAGAAATTATCAGGGTTAGAGGGGAAAAAAAACCTGTTAGATTGGAAATCAACTGGACATCTCATGGACCAATAATTTCTCCCTTAATTATTGAGAGTGATGCTTTTTTCTCATTGAGATGGACTATTTATAAAGGAGGCAGAACTTTTGAAGCTGTCTATCTTCTTAATAAAGCACAAAACTGGAAGGATTTTTCTAAGGCTTTGAGGTTGTTTGATACACCTTCGCAGAATTTTGTATATGCCGATAAAGAGGGGAATATTGGTTACTGCTTGACTGGGAAAATCCCTATACGAGCAGAAGATGCTGCGCTTTTTCCCTTCCCCGGCTGGCTGGAAAAGGGCAGCTGGCAGGGTTTTCTTGATGAGGCAAAGAAACCCAACCTTTACAATCCTGAAGAAGGGATGATCATAACCGCTAACAATAAAATCATTCCTGATGATTTCCCTTATTATGTAAGCGTTGACTGGGATGTTTCTTTCAGAGCAGATAGGATAAAAGAATTGCTCCTTCAAAGGGATAAACACAATATTGAGTCTTTTAAGAAGATTCAGAATGATGTTTTTTCCAAAAAAGGAGAACTTTTTCTCCCGCTTCTCAAAGGGATTAATGAGGCAGAGGGAGACTTAAAAAAAGCCTTAGCTATAATCAAGGATTGGGATTTACAAATGGCTACAGGAAAAGGGCCTGCGCTTTTTAGCGTTTTTATGAATTTTTTTCATGAGGAAGTTTTTTCAGATGAACTGGGTGAAGATTTTAAAAGTTTTGATTTGCTTTTTAGACGAAAACAGGCTGGACTGCTCCGCATTCTTTCTGACCCTTTTTCTTCATGGTTTGATAAAAGAGATACGACTTTGATTGATGCTGGGGAGGATATTGCGAAGACTAGCCTTGAGAGGGCTTATGAATGGCTCGAACAGAATTATGGGTTCCAGGATGATTGGGATTGGGGCAAGATGCACACGCTCCATTTCCAGCATGTTTTAGGCCAGATGCCTCTTTTCAGTTTCTTTAACCGGGGCACTTATCCTGTAAAAGGAAATGCTTTTACTGTAATGGCTTCCTTTTCTACAGATTACAGAACGACCCATGGAGCTTCCTACCGGCAAATTATTGATTTATCCGATTTTGGAAATTCCATTTGTGTACTCACTTCTGGCCAGAGCGGGCACTTTCTCAGTCAATTTTATGATGATCAAATTCCCCTTTGGCTTGAAGGGAGATATCATCCAATGCTCTTTTACTCTGAAGATATTGAAGCGAAGGCTGCAGGAGTTTTATTATTGAAATCTTTATCCAAGGAAGAATCATAGGATTATGGATTAGGGATTAAGGATGAAGAACTTGTATTTGATCTTTACTTTAAACCTTAAACGTGTAACCTTAAACTAGGATATGAAATAAAAATGTTATTAAGTAGATGCAAGAAATGAATATTTGTGGACTTTTAAAGGAAAATCATATAATCCTCGATTTAAAGCCAGGAGATAAGAGACATGTTCTTGAAGAGTTTGTTTTTGAATTAAAAGAGAGCGGTTTGATTTCTAATGAAAAGATTATCCTGGATGAACTTCTAAAAAGAGAAAGTTTAGGGAGCACGGGATTAGAAAAAGGTGTTGCTATTCCCCATGCTTTAACAGAGGAAGTGAAGGAACCTTTTCTTGCCTTGGCTCTTTCAAAAAAGGGGGTTGATTTCGAGGCTGTAGATCAAATGCCTACTTACATTTTTTTCCTGCTTCTAGGAAATAAAAATAATCCAGGGTTTCAACTCAAAGTACTTGGCCATATCTGCCGTCTGGTCAAAGAAACCCAGTTTATAGAAAAAATTAAGATAGCAAAATCTCCCCAGGACATTCATTCGATTTTAGAGGAAGAAGAAGGTAAGATTAGTTAGTCTGTTTATCCGTTAATTATTTTAATTAAAATTGTCTAACAGATTAACTGAAAATCAGTTTTGAATTTTGAGCTTTGAGTTTTCTTACTCCTCACTTCTCACTCCTTACTTAATCCATAATCCCTAATCCAATAGTCCATTTAAATTGGTTAAATTGGCAATTAGTAAATGGTGAATAGTTAATAGCTTTTTTGCCTTAAACCTTAAACTTTAAACCTTCAACCATTATTTCGGCTTACGGCTTACGGCTTACGGCTTACGAAATTAGTTTTGCGCTTTGAGTTTTGAGTTTTAATAGGGAATGTGATGATGGCCTGTCCATGACCGATCGAAACCGCATTCTTTATTGCGTTAAAAGTAAGTCTGCTTGCAAGAGAACATGCTTTTTTGAGAGATTTTCCTTTTGCCAGATAGCCTAGAAGGCTTGATGAGAAAAAACATCCTGTTCCATGGACTTTTTTTGTTATTTTTTCTTTTTTTAAAAGATGAAATATGGTCCCGTCAAACAATAGATCTGATGCTTGGTTTGGAAGATGTCCTCCTTTAATCAAACAGGGAACTCTTGTTAGACTGTAGATTCTTTCAGCTGCTTCTTTCATATCAGATAAGTTTTCAACTTTTCTGCCTGATAATAAAGCGGCTTCCTCTAGGTTAGGAGTAAGGAGAGATGCTTTCCCGCTGATTTTTTTTATGTAAATGGAAACAGCTTTTTTTTCTAAAAGCCAGATTCCTGAGCTAGACTTAAAGACAGGGTCTATGACTTTAGGGATGTCTGGATTGTCGGACAAGATTCTTTCGATAATAGGAATATTGTTTTTACAGCCGACCATTCCAACTTTTATTCCGGCTAAATTGACATCTTCATAGAGACATTTATACTGATCCCAGAGGAAATCAGAAGGAACGCAAAGGAACTTTTTTACATGTATTGTGTTTTGCGAAGTTACGGAAGTTAGGATTGCCATTCCCTCAAAGTCTAGATGTTGAAATACTTTTAAATCGAGAATTATCCCTGCCCCTGAGGTTGGGTCGTACCCGGCAATGGAGAGAAGCACTTTTTTCATTGATATCGCACTGAATTATATTATATGCAAGACAGGAAAGACAGGCAAATAAGTTAGGTCAGTTTAGTCCGAAGTGTCATTGCGGCTTTAGAAGAAAGCGTGGCAATCTTATCATTGATGTGTTAATATGTATCGAGTTCCATGAGGGTGAGGGCACATATTTTTATCTCGGGTCGAGTTCAAGGAGTATTTTTCCGTGATCACACCCAAAAGTGGGGTTCTTATTTGGGGCTAACAGGGTGGGTAAGGAATTTACCAGATGGTCGAGTAGAAACATTAGTAGAGGGAGAAAAGAAAGATGTTGAATCTCTTATAGGAAAGATAAAGCAAGGTCCTCCTTTAGCTTTGGTTGGAAATGTCGATATAAACTGGGAAGATTTCAAGGAAGAATTCGATGATTTCCGGATTACATGGTAACTCAGTAATACAGTAAGGAAGTGACTCAGTTACTCAGTTAAAAAGCTGGGCGAGCTAAATGGCTACGAAAAAATTTTTTCTAAAAACTGAAATCTTAAATGACTAAATAGACGGAATAGACTGTATAGGAGGTTGTGAATGCTAAAAATAAGCAAGGAAGATCAGCCTGTTGTGGAAGTTTTTAATGGGGTCATACGGCACACTCTTGCCTGTGGTAAGGATGTTTTAATGGCCAGATTTGAATATAAAAAAGGCTCAAAAGTTCCTTCCCACAAGCATTTTTATGAACAAGTGACTACAATCCTTGAAGGTAAGCAGAAAATTATTATAGATAGCGGGAATAAAAGAGAAGAAATCATAGTTCAAAGTGGAGATTCATATATTGTACCGGCAAATTTTGAACATGAGCAAGTAAGCCTTGAAGATTCAGTCACTATTGATGCTTGGAGTCTTGCGCCGTAACTAGTAAGGAGTGAGGAGTGAGGAGTAATAAAATTCAAAACTGATTTTCAGTTAGTCAGTTAGTCTGTTAATCGGTTAGTCTGTTATTTTAATTAAAATATTTAACTGACCAACTGATTAACTGACCAACTGAACTTATGAGATTGCCGAGCTTTATTCGAAAGCTCGCATGACAAAACGGACTAAACTGAAATCATTTTTTTGATTCTAGAAATTTTTGTTGGCATTCCTTCGAGCAAAAATAATACTCTTTTCCTTGATATATCTCTTTGATAGCATCTTCTTTGGGAAGATAAGTATTGCAGATCTCATCTTTAACCATTATGCCCGAAAGTTTTTTTGAAGGACGAGGGGATTTCATCCCTTTTTTTATAGTCTGGTAGAAACGGATGAGCTGGAAAATAATGTATGCGAGGATGGCATAAAAAAAAACTTTCAGTAATCCTTGCAGCATGCCTTTAAATTTAGACGATTTCAGAGGGCATGTCAAATGGAAAGCATCTCTTTATTCGGTTATAATCATGGGAGCTCAAAAAAAGGAAATATTTACTTAAAATCTTGATTATTGATAGATTAAAAAGTAATATTGAGATTGAATTGAGTACATGAAGATTTATAATAGTTTATTCATAGTTTAGGAGAAAATATGGACTTTTTGTTAACTCATGAACAGGAAATTTTAAAAGAATCCATTAAGCATTTTGCCCAAAAGGAGATCCAGCCTTTGATTAAAGACAGCGATGAAAAGGGCAAGTGGCCGGAGGAGCTTACAATAAAGTTAGCAAAGATGGGGCTTTTGGGAATTATCATTCCTACAGAATATTCAGGCGCAGGTTATTCTAATGTGGATTATGTAATCATTCTAGAAGAAATTTCTAAGGTAGACGCTTCAGCAGGCTTGGTTATTGCTGCCCATAACTCTCTCTGTTCTAATCATATCAATCTGTTTGGAACTGAAGAGCAAAAAAATAAATACTTGACAAGACTTGCTTCTGGGCAAACTTTAGGTGCCTGGGGTCTCACCGAGGCTGGAGCAGGGTCTGATGCAGCCGCTTTGAAGACCAGGGCTGAAAAAAAAGGAGATCATTGGGTGCTGAATGGATCAAAGCTTTTCATTACTAACGGTTCTTTGGCTGAAATCCATGTGGTGATAGCTGTCACAGATCCTGAGAAGCAAAGAAAAGGCATTTCAGCATTCATACTAGAAAAGGGAATGGATGGTTTTAGAGCGGGAAAAAAAGAAGATAAACTTGGAATTAGAGCAGCCGATACATCTGAGTTGGTTTTTGAAGATGTTAAAGTTCCCGCTGAAAATCTGATCGGGGAGGAAGGAAAAGGATACAGGCAAGCAATGACCATTTTGGATGGTGGGCGTGTCAGTATTGCCGGGTTTTCTCTCGGGATTGCTGCAGCGTCCTTAGAATCAAGCCTAAAGTATGCTAAGGAAAGAGTCCAGTTTAACCAGCCAATCGCCAATTTTCAAGCAATTCAATGGATGCTTGCTGACGGCTTTACAGAGCTAGAGGCAGCCCGGCTTTTAACGTATCGGGCCGCTTTTCTCGAGGATGAAGGAAAAATTGTTCCCAAAGAATCTGCAATGGCAAAACTTTTTGCGAGCGAGCTGGCTGTAAAAGTTTCGTCAACAGCAGTTCAAATTCATGGAGGTTATGGATTTACCAAGGATTATCCCGTTGAGAAATTTTACAGGGATTCGATGTTGGCGACTATTGGTGAAGGGACATCCGAAATTCAACGCTGGATCATTGCCCAAAAAGTCCTTTCGGAATACTAAAATAACTCAGTGACACAGGAACCCAGTAACTCAGCTAGACTGGATATAAACTCAAAACTATGAGATTGCCACGCTTCCTTGGAAGCTCGCAATGACACAACGGACTAAACTTATTTTAATGTCTTGCCAGTCTTGCTTGTCTCGCTCATATACATAAACGAGATAGACCAGATAAACGAGACAAACCAGATAAACGGAACAGACCGAACAGACGGTTCATATAGTTATGTTTGATTTAGCAAAAGAAATAATCAAGGGAAATCCCATAGCCATAGCCAGAGGGATTTCTTTAGTAGAAAATGAAAGTAGTAAAGTACAAGAAGTCATGAAAAAGATTTTTCCCTATACTGGGAGATCAATTATTGTGGGAATAACGGGCGCTCCTGGTTCGGGCAAAAGTACATTAGCTGATAAATTGATCGGTTTGCTCAAAAAAGAGGGAAAAAAAATCGGCATTGTGGCTGTTGATCCTTCCAGCCCTTTCAGTGGAGGAGCCATTTTAGGCGATAGAATCAGGATGATGAGCCACAGCACAGATCCTGAAATATTTATCCGAAGCATGGCCACTCGTGGGCATTTAGGAGGATTAGCGAAGACATCTGGGGAAGCCATTACCATACTTGAGGCGGCCGGGAAAGATTTTATTCTTATAGAGACTGTTGGAGTAGGGCAGGATGAAGTAGAGGTAGTCAAATTAGCGGATATAGTTCTTGTAGTTTTGATACCCGGTGTGGGGGATGATATACAGGCATTCAAGGCAGGCATCATGGAGATTGCCGATATTTTTGTTATCAACAAAGCAGATTCCCCAGAGACTGATAAAACAGAGCGTCAGCTCAAGGCCATGCTCGATTTAGGCCTCAAAAATAAAGACAGACCGTCTGTGGTTAAAACAATTGCAACCGAGGGGAAGGGAGCTGAATCTCTTGTAGGAGAAATTAACGAGATCATCTCGAGAAGAGATCAAAAGTTTAAAGCCTCTAGAAAAAAGAAGATGATATCGTGGTTGTTAAAGGACATTGTAAGCGAAAAGATATACAAGGCTGTTGCGGAAAATGTTAAAATTTCAGAATTCGAAGGATATATCGAGAGAATTTATAAGAGAGAAATAGATCCCTATACTGTTGCAGACGAAATCATCAGAAGATTGAAAAAAGCTTCGTAACTTAAAATTTAAATCTTATTCCTATCTTAAAAGAGAAGTCTTTGAAGCTAAATTCTCCCTGCCTGAGGTTTCTGAATTCTTCACTGTCAGGCCTCTCTTTGTGTCCTGAAAGAACAGGGTAATATTTCTCCGTCCAATATGGATTTTCTTCATAAAAATAGAGAGAAGCTTTCCCTGATTCCTCAAATATAAACCCGTTTTTAGGATCCCCAAATCCTGGATGAACACCTTTGAAGGAATGAGGTCCTTTAAAGCCATCCACTCTTGACCAGATTTTTTCCGCTTCGACTACAACAGCAATATATTTAATAAGATCATACTCTACGCCAAGGGAAGCATAAAATCCTAATGCCTCAGAACGAAAGGTATTATCTTTTTTATACCAATAATGAAATTCTTCCCCGAAGCTCTTAAAAAAGGCTTCCCAGTCTTCGGTGGTTTTATATTGAACGAAGATTATGTGTCTTCCGGCATTCGCAAAAACATAAAGATTTTCAATGATCGGCACAGGGTAGGAGTAACTCAATCCAATTTTTAACGGAATAGCGCTGATTTCATTCCTTATAAAGCGACTTTCACTTTGCTTTCCTGTATCACTTTGATAGGCTATATTCCCTTCTTTTGCACTGTTGAAATAATTTCCACTCAAATTGAGAGCTATTCCCCAGGAGATAGGAATTCGTAGTTCAACTTCATACTTGGGGCCATAACTAAAAAGCTCAAAGTGTCCTTCTACCTGACCTCCTTTAGCTTTTTGCCAGTCGTTCCAGACAGAATTGAGAGATTCCAGCCAAGTGTTCAAGTCGCTCCCACTGATAGAACTGGTATTATAACTTAATTTCAGGCTTATTTTTTCAGCCAAGGCAGGATGGAAAGCAATTAAAAATGATATGATGAAGAGGGAAATTATTGTTCTTTTTTTATTCATTTGACGGCCATTTTCCCATAAATCAGGAAAAAATACCAGATTTTTTTAACTTTTGTCAGTTTAGACAGTTTAGTCGAATTAGTCAGTAAAATTTGGAATGAAGACTACCATTTGCTAACCAAGTATTTAAAAAGGGATTGTTGGATTAGGGATTAAGGTTTAAGGTTTAAGGTAAAGAATAAATAACATTAAACCTTAAACATTAAACTTTAAACCAAATTTGTCTTGCTTTTATTGTTTTTTATGTCGCTGGATTTTGGAAGCCTTATAAGGATTTGGGTTCCTTCATTTTTTTTGCTTGAAGCGTTTATGGAACCTCCATGGTCTTCTATGATTTTCTTGGCAATTGGCAGTCCTAATCCTGTCCCCACATCTTTAGTCGAAAAGTAGGGTTCAAAGATTCTATCTAATGCATCTTTTTCGATGCCGATTCCCGTGTCTTTGATCTCAAGGATTAATCCTGTTTTCTTGCTAGATGCCTTAATTTTTATCTCACCTTGGCCATGAACGGATTCGATAGCATTGGTAAAAATGTTTCTTAAAACAATTTTTATTTTGGCTTTGTCTCCCGTAAAGACAAAATCTTCTCCATCATATGTTTCTAAAAAAGTGATTCTTTCCGAAAGAATTTTTTTATAAGGCTCTATTGTTTCTTGAATGGTTTCTTTTAAGTCAAAATCTTCTTTTTGGAGAGTGACTTCCTTTGATATTTCTAAAAATTCGTGAGCAATTTTTCTGAGGTTTTCGACTTCGTTTATGATGTATAAAACCGACTCCTTTAGAGCTTCATCGAAATTTTCTTTCTTATCATTATAGACCTTTAACAGATGTTCTGCTGAAAGCTGTATCGGAGTGAGAGGGTTTTTTATTTCGTGAGCTACTTTTCTTGCCATTTCAGCCCAGGCAACTTTTTTAGTCATATCTGCAAGTTCCTGCTGGTGTTTTTTTAGATTCTTGACCATTGTGTTGAATCCGTCGATTATTGTTTTCATCTCATCTTTATGTTTATACGGGATGGATATTTCAAGGTTGCCAAGGCTTACTTCTTTAGTTCCAACCAGTAGTTTTTTTACGGGAGTGATGATCATTTCCCCTATTCCTCGAGCAAAAAGAAGGACGACAGCTATAAAGAAGGCAGAAATAAAGAATAAAAATTCTATCAAATCTTCGGTGGCTTTTGATATTTCCTGCTGTTCTAAAGGAAAAGGGAGGGAGATGAGGAGAAGGGAATCTTGGAAAGAATAAGGGATGGTAAGGGTGTGGAAAGAATAGTCTCCGATTTTTTGGGTTTGAGTATAGAATGGATTGTTTTCGTACTGAATTTTATAAAAAACCTCTCCGTTGATTATTTCAGGAAGAAGCCCGTAATCAAAAAACTCACGGCGGCTGGAAGAAATAAGACTCCCATTTTGGTATAAATTTACATCATTCGATATAGTCGAGCTTATCCACAGAACCAGATCATCAGGGGGAAGAGTCAAAGAGACCTGTTCTTCCTGTTGGATAAAGATAAAGTCTTCCATAACTCGCTGAGCAACACTGGCTTGAGCCTCAGCTTTTTCCGTGAACTGTTGGGTGAAGATTCGAGCAAAGAAGTTTCTAGTAGAAAGAGTAAACAAGAAAAGAGGGACTAGGGCAATTGCAACAAAAGATATGTAAACGCGATTTGAGAATGACCAGAGAGGATTTTTTAATTTTTTTGTGCCGAATACTATAGAGAAAAGAAAAAAGAAAAAAAGAAAGCAAATTAGATAAAGAGAAAAAAGCGTTAAGAATTCTACGGAATAATTGAGGAAATTTTTCTCAGGAATGAATAATGAGTATATTCTTGTTTTATTTCTGAAATATAAACTCTTAAATTTTCTCTTCTTGTCGGTGAAGGAAGACCAGATGGAATCCTGGGAAGTCTGAATTTTCTGGAGAAGCGTTGCGGGAATGCCAGATGATATTTTATCTGGGTTGAAGAGTAATTTCCCGCTTGAGTCAAAAATTGCAAATCCTAAATCTAGTTTCTCAAGAGATGGTATGGAACTAACCCTGAGTAGCTCAAAATAAGGATTAGCTGAGTATAGAAAGGGAAGCATATCATAATCGACTGAAAGACAGATTATTAATCTTCCCAGATGATTTTCTTCTTCAAACCAATCTTTGTACCCGACTATAAAATCCCTTTCTTTCTTCATAAACGGGATGGTTTGATGCGATATGGACCATTCTTGGCTTAGGGGGAGCCCAACATCAAGCCTGTAAAGCTCGGGAACATTCAGGGAGAATCGGGAGAGTACTATTCCCTCTGGGCTCAGCATTTCTAAGCTGGAATACCAATTAAATTTTGCAATTAAAGTCCTCTCCCAGAGAGAATGAGCTAAATCGGCAGGTTCAGAAATGTTGAAAAATGATTCAATCGATTCATTCTTTTTGTCGATCTCGGGCAAGGATTGATTTATTAAAAATGTTCCCCAATTTTCCTGAGATTTTATGATATTTTGGAGAGAATCCTGAAGAAGTGAACGATTGCGGTTAGAGGAGGAGTAATGGACTGAAAAAAAGATAAATAAAATAATTAAGAGAAAGGCTGAAAATAAGACTTCCTTTTTTCTCATGACTTTTGGGAAGTAAGCGAATATGAAAATTAGAATGATGACTGAAGCCTGAAGGAAGAAAAGAATAAAAGAATTTCTTTCCCTAAAAATAAGAATATAAACTCCGAACTCCAGAAGCAAGATTAGAAGGGGAAGGAGAAGTTTGGAAGAGTAAAGAGAGGTAATTCTTATTCCTGTTAGACTGGTAAGGAAAAAAGTGGAAAAGAAAAAAAGAATACTGAGATGGATGAGAATGAATGAAGGTTCAAAAGAGAAGCGCAGCAGGTTTAAGCTTGAGTGGAAAACCAGGCGAATCAAGAATTCCTGAAAGAGAAAGATTAGTAACAATGAAATAAAAATAAATACAGAACTGAAAAGAAAGGATAAAACAAAAGAAGATTCTTTTTTTTCACTATTAAAAAGATTTCGAGAATAAACAGCTAAACAACCAATGATGAGGAAAAGAAAGAGCGATGTTAGAAAAATATCAGCAGGAGATTTAGTAAAATTCCAGAAGGATAAAAAACTTGCTGAAGCAGGAGAAAAGATGGAGAGGGATTGAATTTTTTCTAAGTTGCTTAATGGGAAAAAAAGCAACCTTAAACCTCCTAATGTCAAGAGGACGAGCAATCCTGGCAGAAATTTTCTTTCTTTGAAAAATAAAGGAGATTTTAAGAGGTGTATCAGAACGGATAAAAGTGAGGCTCCAAAGAGCAAGTATAAAATAAGAAGTATGTTTTCTTTCTGGACTGAAATCTTAGAAGAGAGAGAAGGAGAGCTGAGCGTAACAGTGGCGACGATTTCATTCTTTTCATTCCTCAAGGGAAATAAGATGGTTTGAATATTGTCCTGAAGCCTTGGCTGCCCGATGTATTCGTCTTTGTAGCTGGCAAAAATTTTTTCGAAGCCTGATACATCTTCATGGAAATCTAGATAATCTATAACGGTGTTCCTTTGAAGTTTTGGTTTCAAGAAGCTAATTTCTTTCAAATAAGGAGTTTTAAATTGAGGGAGGAAGGCTAAGAGATTGTAAAGAACAATGTAATCGTCTCTGTTGACTTTCTGGATAGAGATGAGATAAACAGAAGCTTTATAGCGGACAAGAAGAGAAGATTTTTGTTCCTTATAAAGAATTCCATCCTCGTTGCTGTAGGGGATTGATTTTATATCTACGATGTTACCAAGCCAGAGAATGAGGTCTTCCTGGCTTTTATAATAGGCAAGCCCTTCTCTTTCAGTATTGAGGTCAATTTGCTTGAACAATGTAAAGATTCCATCTTTTTTCTCAGGGAAAGGAGAAGACAATAGCAGCTGTTTTTTTTGCTCGATATTATCTAAAACGTGAGTAAATTCATTTTTGATGGTTTTGGCTTTGTTTCTCAACTGGGTTAGGCTTTTTTGGTAATAGTTTGAGGAAATTAGTGTGGGCAGGAGAAAGGAAAGAATCAAAAAAAGAGCAGAGATTGCTATTCCTAGAACAAAGGCATAGAGAAATATCCTCTTCTTATCTAATTTGGCATAAATTTTCAAATTTTTTCTGCCTTGATTTCTGTTATTCTCCATGAAATTTGGGTTTTTTTATTTTTTTTTACCTTCTCTTCCTTAAGGTAAAAAAAGATATGAAACAGGAACTGGTTTTTATTTTTTTTGTCCCTGAAAGACCATCTTGCCTTTAGAATGAAACTTTCCTTTTCTGGAAGAGAGGATGGTCTCTCGGCATAAAATTCAAATGTGGAATAAGAAGAAAATATTCTTTTAAACAGAAAATAAGCCTGCTGATTTGAAAGTTGGTCCGAAAAAGAGATTGGCTCAGGAAGTGAAATATCAATGTAGTTTTCGGAGGAAAATAAATTATAGAGCATTTTTGGGTTGTTTTGAAGGAATGACCTTTCAATATTTAGAGTTGTCGAAGAGAGAAGGAAAGAAAGCATAGTAAAAATTGAAACGATAATATTACTCACTTAAAAAATATTACCATAATTTTAAAAAGATAGGCAAGACAATACCTTATTAGGCAAGTAAAACAACGTTTCGCTGGCAATACAAAGAGGCAAGACATAAAACATAAAACTCAGCACTCAAAGTTCAAAACTAATTTCGTAAGCCGTAAGACGTAAGCCGTAAGCTGAAATAATGGTTGAAGGTTTAAAGTTTAAGGTTTAAGGCAAAAAAGCTATTAACTATTCACCATTTACTAATTGCCAATTTAACCAATTTAAATGGACTATTGGATTAAGGATTAGGGGTTAGGGATTATGGATTAAGTAAGGAGTGAGGAGAAAAAAGAACGAAATGGAGAACCGGCTAATTATATTATTTGATCATTTCCTTGACATGATGTTTGTAATATGGTAATTTGTAATTAAATTACGAATTACAGGAGGCGATAATTATGAAAAACAAAAAAACAAAAAAGGACACTGATTCCGACAAAAAAGAAAAAAAGCGCAAAAGCACTCTTGATGAACTAGGTAATCATGTAGAAAAGTTCGCTGCCAAAACTGCAGAGTCAATCAAGAAAGTTATTGATAAAGCGCTTGCCTCCAGAAACACAGTGCTGACAATCAGGGTCAACGATGATAGCAACAAAAAACTGAGCATGTTAGTCGAAGCAGGCCTTTTTAAAAGCCGTTCAGAGAGCGCCGCTTTTCTCATCCAGGAAGGAATAAAAAGCCAGGAATCTCTTTTCTCTAAAATTTCCGGTAAATTAGAAAAAATTGATAAAATAAAAAATGAGCTGAGATATATCGTTTCTGAAGAAGTAAATAAAAAAACAAACTAATACTGGTTTGTTTGATTTATGAATATAGGCAAGACAAAACAAGACACAAAACATAAAACTCAAAGCTGATTTCAGTTAGTCTGTTAGTCTGTTATTTTAATTAAAATATTTAACTGACCAACTGATTAACTTACTTATCTGATAAAATTGTGTTACTTTCTTTCAAATATGGGCAAGAAAAGCTGCACAGACAAGAAATGTTCTATAAACCAGAAAACCAGATAGATGCGAAGTATTATTCTTTAGGTTCTTCTTCCTTTATTTCTTCTTTAGCTTCTTCTTCCTTTGTTTTTTCTTTAGCTTCTTCTTCCTTTGTTTCTTCTTCAAGCTTTTTTGTTCTTGCTGCATCCTTGATGCTGCTGATTCCTGCAATGAGCGCTATCAATCCACCTAAGAATAGGATTGGGGGAATGCATCCAAAAATAAGCTCATAAAATTCACGGAGCCAGACGAAGATGACTAGAATAACACCGCCGGCCATCGCTACTAATCCTCCTAGGATAGCCAAAACTTTCCACATGGGAACACCTCCCTTTATTAAGGATTAAAAATTTTTAGAGGCGAATTATAACAAAACAAAAAATAAGAAGCAATAGAAAAAATAAATTCAAAACTGATTTCAGTTAGTCTGTTACTCGTCTCCCTATCTCCCCCTCTCCCAGTCGCTCCTTTTAAATAGAAAATATGTGTGCTATAGAGTAGAATAAACAAGGGAGGCCGTTATTTGGAGTTGGAAGAGTCAAGCAAAATGAATTGTATTGCGATATTGCGATAAGGAAGTTTTTATGAAACTTAAAGGTATAGTCTTTGATATGGATGGTACTGTGGTTGAAGTCCCTTATGACTGGAAGCAAATAAAAGAGGAATTGATGACTCAGGGAAAGCCTATACTTACTTTCATACAGAGCCTTGAAGAACCGGAGAGGTCCGAGAAATGGAAAGTGTTGGAAAAGCTTGAAAATGAAGCAACCCTAAAAGCTGTTTTAAAAGATGGCATGCAGGAACTTCTGGATTTTTTAAAAGAAGAGGGAATAAAAAAGGCACTGGCGACGAACAACTCGCAAAGAAACGTTTCCTTTATTTTAAATAAATTTAATCTGGAATTTGATTATGTGCTGTCTCGAGAAAAAGGTCTATGGAAGCCTTCTGGAGCTCCTCTTCTTTTTATCCTGAAAAAACTGAACCTGAAAAAAGAGGAATGCTGTGTGGTTGGAGATTCCCATTTTGATATTAAGGCTGCAGATGAGGCAGGAATCACAAAAATTTTTATTCTGAACGAAGATAAAAAGAATTTTTCTTCGACTCAGGCAGAAATCTTCAAAACCGTAATAGATCTTAAAGAAAGGATAAAGCAAATTCTTGAAACAGAGGAATGAAGAACTCAAAGCTGATTTCGGTTAGTCTGTTAGTCTGTTAATCGGTTAGTCTGTTATTTTAATTAAAATATTTAACTGGCCAACTGATTAACCGACTAACTGACCAACTGAACTTATGGGATTGCCACGCTTCCTTCGGAAGCTAGCAATGACACAACGGACAAAACGGAGCAGACGGAATAGACGGAATAGACGAGTTTGTGTCTTGCCTGCCCATTAGGGCATTGGCTTGCCATGCATGTTGTCTTACGTACTTTGCTTTTAAATTAACGGCGTATGGAATAAACTGTAAAGAAAATTGTATATAGATATAATGAAACTTTCTTGGAGAAAAAAAAGTTTAAATTCATGAAGGAAAGATAACAGTAAGTCTGAGGAGGCAAGCTATGAAAAACAGTTTTCAATTAAAAACATTTTTTTTAATCATTTTCTTTACGCTTTTCTGTCTTATCGGAGCAAATCTCTTCGCAGATGGATTCATTATTCCAAAGCCTAAACCAGGAGAGAAAATTCCGCCCTTAACTGTAAAATACCACCGGGTAAATGTCGACATAATAAATCAAGTGGCCAAAACTTCTATTGACCAGGTTTTTATCAACAATCACAACAGGGATATTGAAGGAATTTTTATTTTTCCTCTACCAGAAAAAGCTGCTATTTCAGAATTCTCGATGTATATTGGAGAGAGAAAAATCGAAGGAGAAATCCTTGACAAAGACCAAGCCCGCCGAATCTATGAAGATATTGTGCGGAGGCTTAAAGACCCTGCGCTTCTCGAATACATAGGCCGAAACATGTTTCGAGCCAGGGTATATCCTATTCCTGCTAGAGGAGAAAAGAGAATCAAGCTTTCCTACACAGAAATTTTAAAAGCAGAGCAAAATCTTGTCCGATACATTTATCCTTTAAATACAGAAAGATTTTCCTTTCATCCTATTAAGGAAGTCTCTATAACGGCAAAGATTAACTCTAAAGTTCCCATTTCAAATATTTACTCGTCATCCCATAAGGTGTCTATAAGAAAGGAAGAAAAGGGTAAAGCTCGTGTTAGCTTTGAGGCAGCAAATATTAAACCAGATAAAGACTTTATTCTTTACTATTCTCTTTCCCAAGATGATATAGGTCTTTCCTTCATGAGCTGGGAAGGGCCAGAGGATGGGTATTTTATGCTCCTGGCTTCTCCCTCTTATGTGAGTAGAAAAGAAAAAATCATTAACAAGAATCTAATTTTTGTTCTTGACAGCTCCGGGAGTATGAGCGGGAGAAAAATAAGGCAGGCTAAAGAGGCTGTTCGTTTTGTTATAAATCATTTAGATGAGAAAGATAAGTTTTCAATTGTTGATTTTGATGATGGAGTTGATGTATTTGCTTCTGAGATAGTACCGGCCAATTCAGAGAACATAAAAAAAGCTCTCTTTTTCGTTGATGAAATAGAGGATTCTGGAGGAACAAATATAAATGATGCACTTATTCAAGCATTAAAGATGATAGAGGTTGGAGAAAGGCCTAGTTATATTCTTTTTCTCACCGATGGCCTTCCAACGGTTGGAATAACTGGCACAGCAAAAATATTGAAGAATATCATAGGTGCCAATAAGCTCAAATCACGGGTATTTGTCTTTGGTGTTGGAAATGATGTCAATACTGAACTTCTGGACAGGATTTCGTCTGAAAACCGCGGGACTTCTGTATATGTCAGTGAAAACGACAACCTTGAAGTTGCAATCTCAAGTTATTATGAAAAAATATCATCGCCTCTTCTCTCTGATATTGAGATCGATTTTACGGGCATAAAAGTAAAAGATACTTATCCAAGAATGCTTCCTGATCTATTTAAAGGCTCTCAGTTATTACAGATAGGAAGGCATAAAGGCGAAGGTCCTGTGACAGTTACTCTTTCAGGGAAAGTGGGGAAAAAAGAGCGGAGCTTTGTTCTCAAAAATCAAAAATTGGGAATAGAGAAATCATATAATTTTCTACCGCGGCTTTGGGCGGCAAGAAGAATTGGCTATCTTCTCGAAGAGATTCGCTTTCATGGCTCAAAGAGAGAACTTGTCGATGAGGTGAAAAAACTTGGACTAAAATTTGGAATTGTGACACCTTATACATCGTTTCTAGTAACTGAAAAAGAAAGACATGCCCATGATGCGGCCGCGCCTGAAGCGACTCGAGCTTTTGCCGAGGGAAAGGTGACAGGTGTAGGTGCTGTGAAAATTGCCAAGGCAACACAGAGATTTAAGGCAGAAGAACAAGCTGTTCGAGTTGAGTCTCAGATGATAAAATATAAAGAGGATAAGACTTTTTATCTCAAAAACGGTTTCTGGGCAGACAGCGATTATGAAGAAGGAAGTGCCGTAAAAGAGATTTTATTCAATTCAGAGCAATATTTTCGATTGCTTTCCGAAAAACCTGGAATCGCGAAATATCTTTCTGTAGCAGTAAATATAATAGTCAGATATGAAGGTGTGAATTATAAGATAATTGAATAAGTTTAGGCCGTCATGTTTTCTTTATAAAAGGAACGACTGTGAGAGGGGGAGAGTGGGAGACAGAGAGATGATTAACAGATTAACCGAAATCAGCTTTGAGCTTTGAGTTTCTTACTCCTCACCCCTTACTTCTTACTATTCACAAGGTTTGAGATTTGACTTGATTTATATAAGATTATAGATATAGATTAGTATCTTCTTATTACAATTAATTTAGAGGAGAATAGATGCAACATGAAAAATTGCTATTGATACCTGGGCCGACTCCTGTTCATCCTCGTATTATAAGCACTCTTGCTCTTCCGACAGTTTCCCATGTGAGTCCAATGCTTGTGGCTGAATTAAAGGAGGCGTTGTCTAATTTAAAGAAAATAGTCTTTTGCGAAAGCGGAGAGCCTTTCATTATCGCAGGAGCAGGAACATTGGCCATGGAAATGGCCCTTCTCAACACGGTGGAGAGAGGAGAAAAGTTTTTGGTCCTTTCTCAAGGATATTTTGGGCAGAGGATGGCTCAGATTGCTCAAAGTTTTGACCTGAGCTGTGATGTTATTCAGAGCCCATGGGGAAAGGCAGTACTCCCAGAGGATCTTGAGGAGAAACTCTCTAAAACTAAATATGAGGCTGTTGTTTCAACCCATGTGGATACGGCTACAGGTGCTAGTGCTCCTGTCAAAGATTATGCCGAAGTTTTAAAGACTCGCGACAAACTCTTCATCGTCGATGGAGTTTGTGCTACTGGAGGGATAGAAGAGCGGATGGACGATTGGGGAATAGATGTGATCTTAACAGCGGCGCAGAAGTGTTTTGGCGTTCCCCCAGGCCTGTCGATTTTAGTTGTCTCGGAGAAGGCAATGGAAAAAAGAAAAAGCATGAAATCAATTGCTGCCTACTATTCAGATCTTTTAAAATGGCTGCCTATTATGAAGGACCCGTCAAAATATTTTTCTACTCCATGTGTGAATGAAATAAGATCCTTTAACGAGGGCACAAAAATAATCCTTGAAGAGGGCGTGGAAAAACGCTTCCTGCGCCATACACTTACTGCTAAGGCCATAAGAGCAGCATTAGCAGAACTTGGATTTTCCTTTTTCACGCAAGAGCCGTTCTTGGCTGATACTCTTTCAGTTGTATATTACCCTGAGGGAGTCGAAGATAAATCATTCCGGAGCACATTCTATGAAAATGGAGTTGTTGTGACCGGAGGGTTAGGGGAGACGGCAGGCAAAGTTTTCCGGATGGGACACATGGGGAATTTGTCCATTGCTCAAATTTACTTTGCCCTTGAGGCTTTGGAGAAGACTCTCTCTTCCTTGGGATATAAATTTGAATCTAAATCAGGGATTTCTGCTGCTAGAGCCATTTTAGAGGAGCAGGCTTAATAAAGTCTTGAAAAGAAATGTCCAGTAAAGTTTATTTTATTCCTGCCTCCAAGGAAGAAAACGATAATATCCTGGCAAAAAAGACAGAAAAGCTCTTCCTTAAACTTGGGTTAGATAGAAAAATTGAGAGTGATTACTTTGTGGCTCTAAAGATCCATTTTGGTGAAAAGGGCAACGATGGCTACATCAAACCCGTTTGGCTTTTGAATCTTATAAACCAAATAAAAAAAAAGACATCTCGTGTCTTTATGACAGATAGTAATACTCTTTACATAGGAAGCAGATCAAATTCCGTTGATCATCTTCATCTTGCAATGGCGCATGGTTTTACTCAGTCTGTGCTAGGGATACCTATTCTCATAGCAGATGGCCTTATTGGTCGGGATGAGGATGAAATTCCTGTTAATCTGCCGCGAATAAAATCAGCCAAAATTGCAAGTGCTTTTGTTAATTCAGACATACTCGTATGCTTGAGCCATTTTACGGGTCACATTCTCACTGGTTTTGGCTCAGCAATTAAAAATCTTGGGATGGGATGTGCATCTAGGGCAGGAAAGCTCGAGCAGCATTCGAATGTTAATCCCTGGATCAATCCCAAGTTGTGTAAAAACTGTTCAATCTGCCTTGATTATTGCCCTGCTGAGGCGATAGTTCAAAAAGATGATAGTGCTTTCATTCTAGAGGAGAAGTGCATTGGTTGTGGCGAGTGTCTTGTAGTCTGCAATGTCGGAGCCATAAAGTTACGTTGGGATGGAGATAATATCCGCGTTCAGGAGAAAATGACAGAGTATGCCTACAGCGTTTGGAGTAAATTTAAAGGAAAAATTGGCTTTATAACATTCTTGCTCAAAATAACAAAAGATTGCGACTGTATGTCCCAAGAAGGAGTGATGATTGCAAATGATATTGGGATAATAGGTTCCTTGGATCCTGTAGCTGTAGATAAAGCCTCTATAGATTTAGTGATCGAGAGGAGTGGGAAAGATGTCTTAAGAGATGCTAACGATGTGGATTGGTCGGTTCAGCTAAGGCATGGGGAGAAGATTGGATTGGGAAGCATGGATTATGAATTGATCGAAATTGAATAAAAGTTTAGTCCGTTTAGACCGTTAAGTCAGTTTGGTCAGTTAATAAATCGCAAGTATCACTCTTTACTGACTTCCAGTTTACCGCTATAATTAAATGCTCATAAACGGGGCGTGGCGCAGTCTGGTCAGCGCACAGCGTTCGGGACGCTGGGGTCATGGGTTCGAATCCCATCGCCCCGACCACTTCAGTCTTTTCAGACTATTCCGCCAACTCTCAAAATTCAAAGTCCAAAAACTGATTTCGGTTAGTCTGTTAATCGGTTAGTCTGTTATTTTAATTAAAATATTTAACTGACCAACTGATTAACCGACTAACTGATCAACTGAACTTATGAGATTGCCACGCTTTCTTCGAAAGCCCGCAATGACACGGGGATGAGATTGCCACAGTGCTTCGCGCTTCGCAATGACACGACAATAACTCAAGGCTCAATACTAATTTTTGGAAATAATTGCCAGAGTCGAGCGGATAGATTAAAAAGACGAGGCAAACAAGATAGATATTTATATTCGAAAGTAATGCGACATGATGTGACATAATGTGACAAAGAGCGACATAATGTGACAAAGTGTGACATTCTATTGACAAATTTTAATTTATGTATGATTTTTATATTTTAGTGGTAAAAGAAAGGTGTGGCCTATGTCGCAAAAGCTGGAGGGGGGATGCAGCTAGCAAGCTGAGTAAAAAATTGAAAAACCTTCTTCCCGTTTCAAAGCCCATTTTCTTTTTTTTGTTCCTTTGTCTTTTTTATTTAGCCCTGATTTTTATATTTTTTACTGCATCTTGTTATAAAGAGGAATCTACTGGTCTTGAGAGGAACGATTTATTTTCTTTAGCGGATAAGTCACAAGGAATATCCTATACAATAAAAGAAAGAGAAAGCATTAATATAAGCAACATCCATAGGTTAAGATTCTGTGTTGAAGCACCAAACAGTATATCAAATGAACAAATAATGTCCATTGCTCAGAAGATTGTAAAAAATACAATCGCTCATGAAGAATGTCACAGCATTACTCTTGATTTTGGACTCTACGGCTATGTTGATTTTGCTCCGTATGGGAACTGGGTTAAAGCTGGTGAAATCCCAATCGATAATTATAAAGATTATAAATTTAAATATTTTTTTTTCAAGTAAATCTGTTATTTTAATTAAAATATTTAACAGACAAACTGACTAACTGATGAACAGCTAAATATGTAATTCAATTATATCTTCGTCCTGGAGGATATAGTCCCTGTTGACTTTCTGCCCTTGGTATTTGTTTTTTCCCCAGATTCGGGCGTACTTAAGTTTCTGGGAAAAGTCCTTGTGAACGGTTTTAGCCATGTCCATAAGAGAACTTCCCTTTTTAAAGATAAAAGGGGCATTGAACTCCACTTTTTTGCCAGGTGTTTTGCTGTAGACGCGGAGGACATTGAGAAAGATAAAGATTCTTTTTTTAAAATCTTCAAGATTATCTCCTCGAGAAGCAGAAACAGAAATCAGGTCGTACTCAGGTTCGACATATTTTTTTAGAGAAATAAGATTCTCTTCTGCTAGCGGCTGATCTATTTTGTTTGCCACAATTAATGCTTTTTTAATGAACTGCTGTTTATCAGAAGGAATTTCTTTATTTTCAGCAATAATTTCAATTTTCTTTTCTTTTAATTTCTCCAAGAGGACCTGAAGAGCTCCGGCTGGATTGGGACTGGTTAAATCCAAAATGATTGAAATTCCATCTGCTCCTTTGATTAATTCAGAGTGCCATGATTCCATATAATCAGGTGTTATAGGGGGGGCATCTACAAGTTGAATCTGAATGTTTTCATACTCCATCATGGCAGGGGAGGGAATGCGTGTTGTGAACGGATAATTTCCTATCTCTGGAGTGGCATTTGTCAGAGCTTTTATTAGCATAGATTTTCCTGTATTAGGAGGGCCAATAAGGATAACTTGTCCAGCTCCTGCTTTCTCGATGTTGAAAGCAGGTCTTTGTCTTCCTATGGTGGGCTTTTTTTGGACCTGAAATTTTAGTTTGGCTATCTTGGTTTTGAGTAATGCTTGAAGCTTTTCAGTGCCTTTATGTTTGGGCACTATAGATAAAAGCTCTTCTAAAACGGACATTTTTTCTTGAGGGGTTTTCGCAACTTTTAATTTTTTTTCAGCCTCGAAATACTGAGGCGGCAAATTTGTCGGCATTTTTTCCTCTAGTTACCCAATTATAGCCAAATAACAGCCTGTTTTCAAAGTTTTAAAGTAAGGAGTGAGGAATGAAGAACTCAAAGCTCAAAGCTGATTTCGGTTAGTCTGTTAGTCTGTTAATCGGTTAGACTGTTAGTCTGTTAATCGGTTAGTCTGTTATTTTAATTAAAATATTTAACTTACCAACTGATTAACCGACTAACTGACCAACTGAACTTATAAGATTGCCACAGCGCTTCGCGCTTTGCAATGACACCCCTTTTGCTCGCTTTGTGTGTCTTGCCAGCGAAGCGTTGTCTTGCCTGCCCAATAGGGCATTGTCTTGCCTATATTCATAAACCAAACGGACTAAACGGACTAAATGAGGCTGTTTTGCTGCTAAAAATTATAAATTTTTCTTTTATTTTAGAGGAATTTTCCTTTACTAAATTTTCCTGATTAAGTATAATTATATACGAAGAAGATGCCCATCGGGTTATATGAAATTCCTCTCTCCATAGCCCTTATTTTTTCTCAAATTATAAAAAAATGAGTAGCAAAAAATATACCGCAGAAAGTATAAAAGTACTTAAGGGATTGGAAGCTGTTCGTAAGCGGCCAGCTATGTATATTGGAAGCACAGGTCCTGAAGGCTTGCAACATTTAGTCTATGAAGTTGTTGATAACAGTATCGATGAGGCCTTAGCAGGATTTTGTACCAAGATTGATGTAATAATCCATGTGGATTGTAGCGTTACAGTCATCGATAACGGTCGTGGCATTCCTGTAGGAATGCACAAGAAGGAAAGGAAACCTGCTGCAGAGGTTGTTATGACAACCCTCCATGCCGGGGGAAAATTTGATACTAAGACATACCAGGTTTCAGGCGGTTTACATGGAGTTGGCGTTTCAGTTGTTAATGCTCTTTCAGGAAAACTTGACCTTGAAATAAAAAAACAAGGAGGTGTCTATACTCAAAGTTACAAAAAAGGGAAGGCCATAACAAAATTAAAGAAGATAGGTAAAACGAAAAAAACAGGAACAAAAATCACCTTCAAACCCGACGATGAAATTTTCGAATCCTTAGAATTTAATTTTGATGTTCTCAGCCAGAGATTAAGAGAACTTTCTTTCTTGAATAAAGGACTGAAAATAAGCATTGTTGATGAGCGAACCGACAAAAAACATGATTTTGAATATAAGGGAGGAATCAAGGAATTCGTCCAGTATCTCAATCAAAACAAAACTGTCCTGAATCCGAAGCCCATTTATTTCGAGAGCGTCAAGGGTGATGTTATTGTTGAGATGGCTCTCCAGTACAACACGAGTTATTCAGAGAGTATTTTTACTTTTGTTAACAACATCAACACAACTGAAGGCGGTACTCATCTCATTGGATTTAAGGCGGCTTTGACCAGATCTATTAATCTCTATGCTAATGCTAACAATCTGATTAAAGATTTAAAACAAAATCTGACTGGTGATGATACAAGAGAAGGGTTGTGTACAGTATTGAGCTTGAAAATTCAAAATCCTCAGTTTGAAGGCCAGACAAAAACAAAACTTGGAAACAGCGAAATCAAGGGAATAGTAGAGTCTATTGTGAATGAGCAGCTATCCATATATTTTGAGGAAAATCCTACTGTATCCAAGAAACTTGTTATGAAAATATTAGATGCCGCTAGGGCAAGAGAGGCTGCTCGCAAGGCCAGGGAGTTGGCCCGCCGTAAGGGTGTGTTAGAATCGACATCACTTCCTGGAAAACTAGCTGACTGCCAGGAGAAAGACCCTGCTGAAAGCGAAATATTCCTTGTCGAAGGAGATTCCGCAGGCGGTTCAGCAAAACAGGCTCGTGACCGCCGCTTTCAGGCTATTCTTCCCCTAAAAGGAAAAATTCTTAATGTCGAAAAAGCCAGGTTTGATAAGGTTCTTCAGAGTGAAGAGATTGGAATCATCATTTCAGCTTTAGGGACAGGAGTTGAACAGTCGGATTTTAATCTAGATAAACTGCGCTATTATAAAGTAATTGTAATGACTGATGCGGATGTGGATGGTTCCCACATCAGAACTCTTCTCATGACTTTCTTTTACAGACAAATGCCACAATTGGTTGAAAAAGGCTATCTATACATAGCACAACCTCCTCTTTATAAAATATCAAAAGGAAAATCTTTTCAGTATTTGAGGGATGAACGGGAATTTGAGAAATATATAATCAAGAAAATTTCTGAAGAATTTCAAATCAAAGTTAGCAGGCAAAAGGGTTTGATAAAGGGCGAGAAATTCAGAAGATTTTTCAAGGGAATAATTGCAAAAAAGCATTATATTCAAATTCTTGAGAAAAAGAATTTCCCATTTTTTCTTATAAAAATTCTTCTTGATAACGAAGCAAAAGATGTTGAGTTTTTACGGAGGCCAAGGGGGCTGGAAACCATCCAGAATCTTCTAAATGAGAAAGGAATTATTTCTGTTTTAAGTGAAGACGAAGAATATGGGCTTTATGAATTGGCCGTTAATTTTCAGGTTAACGGTATGAATGTCTCTTGCAATGTGAACATAGATCTGGTTAAATCGGTGGAATACAGAAATCTATTTAAAATTCACAAGGATCTCGAAAAGTTTAAACCGCCTTTTCAAGTTTTGAGCGACAGCGAAAAAGTAAAGATCGAAAACGAATCAAAACTCCTTGAATATCTCTTCCAGAAAGGTAAAAAAGGGATTGTTATTCAAAGATATAAAGGGCTTGGAGAGATGGCTCCTAAACAGCTCTGGGAGACAACCATGAATCCCGAGGTAAGATACCTGCTGCAGGTTTCTATACATGATGCGGTGGAGGCGGATAAAATCTTTACAATTCTCATGGGCAGCGAGGTGGAACCACGAAGGGTTTTTATTGAAGAAAATGCTCTTGGGGCCCAGAACCTGGATATTTGATCCTGTTAGTCAGTTAGTCAGTTAGTCTGTTATTCTGACTTCTGAATCTTGTATTCTGGATACTTATTCTTAAAAAGGAGAATATATGAGCAGCAAGTTGTCTGTTGTCAGTCTCGAGGAAGAAATGAGGCAGTCCTATTTGGATTATGCCATGAGTGTGATCATAGGGCGTGCCATTCCTGATATTAAAGATGGGCTAAAGCCTGTCCATCGAAGAACTCTTTTTGCAATGTATGATGCCGGGAATACATGGAATAGAGCCTATAAAAAATCTGCACGTATAGTGGGAGATGTAATCGGAAAATATCATCCTCATGGTGAAATGGCTGTTTATGATACCCTTGTTCGCATGGCTCAAGATTTTAGCCTTCGATATCCGCTAGTAGATGGACAGGGCAATTTTGGTTCTATTGACGGCGATCCGCCTGCCGCCATGCGGTATACCGAAGTCAGGATGAAGAAGATTACCCAGCAACTCCTGGCAGATTTAGATAAGGATACAGTTAATTTTATTCCCAATTATGATGAAAGTCTTAAAATGCCTGAGGTTCTTCCTGCCAAATTTCCAAATCTGCTTGTTAATGGAGGATCAGGTATTGCTGTGGGCATGGCTACAAACATCCCACCCCATAATCTGAGTGAGATTATAGATGGAATTATTTATTTTATTCGAACCCCAAAAGCCACTTTAGAGGAAATCATGAAGTTTATTCCTGGTCCGGATTTTCCGACTGGAGGATATATCTTTGGCCTTGATGGGATAAAAAGTGCTTATAGTACCGGGAAAGGAATCATTCGTTTGAGAGCTAGAGCAATGATTGAAAAAGGCAGGGGGAATGAGAGGGACCGGATTGTAATCACTGAAATTCCTTATCAGGTGAACAAGTCAAGACTATTAGAAAATATTGCTGAGCTTGTGAATAACAAAAGAATTGAAGGCATTGCAGATATTCGGGATGAATCTGACAGAGAAGGGATGCGGATTGTGATTGAGATAAAAAAGGGAGAGTTTCCTGAGGTTATTTTAAATAACCTTTATAAACATACCTCTCTTCAGACTTCTTTTGGCATTATCATGCTGGCTATAGTTGATAAACAGCCGAAGATTTTGAGCCTCTTTGACATGATGCGCTACTTCATTGCCCACCGCCAGGATGTTGTGCGGCGCCGCACGCGTTTCGAATTGAAAAAAGCGGAATTAAGGGCTCACATTCTTGAAGGATTAACCATTGCTCTGGATCATTTGGATGAAATCATTAGCCTCATCCGTTCATCTCGCACTGTTGATCAGGCACGAAAAGGTCTAATTACAAATTTCAGCTTGACCAAAGTACAGGCCCAGGCCATTCTGGATTTACAGCTCCAAAAATTGACTCGATTGGAGAGGGAAAAGATTCAAAAAGAGTACAAAGAGCTGAAAAAGCTCATTGCAAAATTAAGGAAAATTCTAAGCAGCGAAAAGCTTATTGTGGATATTATCGTAGATGAACTTACACAAATAAAAGAGGAATATCAAGATGATAGAAAAACTGAGATCATGGCTGAAACTGTTTCAGAGCTTATGCCTGAAGATTTGATCAAAGAGGAAGACGTTGCACTTACTTATACTTCATCTGGTTATATCAAACGGACTTCGCTGAGTTACTACCATTTCCAGAGCCGTGGAGGCAAAGGAAAGAGGGGAATCAGTATGAAGGCCGAGGATGTAGTGCAGGATCTTTTTATTTGCTCTACTCACAGCTATCTTTTAATTTTTACTAATAAAGGACGCCTCTACTGGTTGAAGGCTTTATATATCCCGGATGTGGGGGTTTCTAGTCGAGGGAAATCCATCAGCAATCTTGTTCAGTTTAACCCTGAGGAGAAAGTTAGTTCTTTGGTGGCAGTAAAGGATTTCTCAAGGGATCTCTATGTTGTGATGTTAAGTTCAGAAGGACGGATAAAAAAAACAAGGTTAAGTGATTTTCGGAACATACGTAGTGGTGGTATTATTGCTATCACCCTCAATCCTGGATCTGAATTATTAGCGGCTAAGTTGACTGATGGCCAAAATGATATTCTTATTGGGACAAAATTAGGGAAGGCTATTCGGTTTAAAGAAAGTGATGTACGGCCTATGGGCCGCCAGGCCGCAGGCGTAAAAGCCATTACCATGAGTCCCAAAGATCAGATTATTGGAATGATTGTTGTCGGAAAAGGAGAGAAATATATTTTTACTGCAAGCGAAAAGGGATTCGGGAAAAAAACAGAGATTGATATTTATCCCAGGCGCCGGAGGGGAGGGAAGGGCGTAATTAATCTTAAAGTAAATTCTAGAATCGGACAGGCCATAGGAATAGTTGGAATTTCTGAAGAAGAACTGCTTTTAATTACAGAAATTGGTAAAGTCATTCGGATAAAAATCGAGCAAGTCAGGCCCTTGGGGAGAGCAACCCAGGGAGTTCGAATAATTAACCTTGGGGATAAAGACAGAGTTGTCTCTATTGCAAAAGCAAGAGAGAGTTGAGTCAGTTAATCAGTTAGTCTGTTATTTTTTGGCAAGACAATGCCCTATTGGGCAGGCAAGACAACGCTTCGCTGGCAAGACAAAGAGGCAAGACACAATCCCGTCTTTTCGGTCTGTTCAATCTATTCCGTCTGTTCCGTATAAATATGCGCGAAAAGGTGAAAGCAAACTGATTAACTGACAAACAGACTAACCGATTAACTTGACTTCATGTTATATTTATAAATAATATTGAATTAATAATTATGAAGGAGGATCTTATGGTTGAAACAATCAGTCAGATTATTCTCAATACAGTCAAATCTTATCCTAAAGACGATTTAATGCTTTTTAAAAGAGAGGGGCAATATGTCCCTATCTCCACAGAAGAATTCGCCAGTAAAGTTAGATACTTTGCTTTTGGATTGAAAGATTTAGGATATAATCCTGGGGATAAGCTTGTCTTGCTCTCCGAAAACAGGCCCGAGTGGGTCATGGTTGATCTTTCTGCTTTGTGTTTAGGCGGAGTCACCGTTCCGATTTATACATCTTTAGTTCCGGATCAAATTAAATATATCATCGACGACTCTGATGCCAAGGTTGTCATATACTCTGGCCAAGAGCTTGGGCAGAAATTAGAAACAATAAAAAATGAGCTGACTAAGGTCACCCATTACATCACATTTGAATCAGAAGCGCCTGAAGGAGTTTTAACTTATGATCAGGTCTTAAAGAGAGGAAAAAAGATAGACCAGGAAAATCCAGAGCTGTTTGAAAAGACAGCTTTAGAGGTTAAGCCTGATGATATAGCCTCCATTATCTATACTTCGGGGACAACAGGAATTCCAAAAGGCGTCGTGCTGAGCCACAGCAACTTTGTCAGCAATATTAAGACCACTGCTTCCATAATCGAATTTTCAGATAAAGATACAGTCCTTTCTTTTTTGCCTTTATCCCATGTCTTGGAGAGAATGGTTACATTTACTTACCTCTATAGAGGGTGCTCAATAGGCTATGCTGAAAGCTTAGATACTGTAGCAGAGAATATGCTTGAACTAAAGCCTCACATTATGGTCAGTGTTCCCAGAGTATTCGAAAAAATCTACTCTAAAGTCATAGATAATGTTCTTTCAAGTTCGAGTTTAAAGAGAAAAATTTTCTTCTGGGCTACGAAAGTTGGAAAAGAGTATGGCAGAAAAAAAATTCAAGGTAAGTCAATACCGGGGTTTCTTCAGTTTAAAAAAAATTTAGCTCATAAGCTTGTTTTTTCCAAGATTCTTGGAAAGACCGGCGGAAGAGTCAGGTTTTTTGTCTCTGGAGGAGCTCCACTTTCAAAAGACATCGCAGAATTTTTCTATGCAGTAGGCCTGGTTGTATTAGAAGGCTATGGATTAACCGAGACTTCTCCGGTTATCGCAGTTAATACGTTTGAAAACTTGAGGTTTGGAACAGTGGGGAAGATTATTCCTGGTGTGGAAGTAAGAATTGCTGAGGACGGAGAAATATTATCCAAAGGTCCGAATATAATGAAGAGATATTACAAGAAAGAAGATGAGACCAGGGAAGTCTTTGAAGGAGGATGGTTTCACACAGGGGATATTGGTTATCTTGATGAAGATGGTTTCCTTGTTATCACGGACAGGAAAAAAGATCTCATTGTTACTGCTGGTGGAAAGAATATTGCGCCTCAACTTATTGAAAATTTGCTGAAAACAAATGCCCATATTTCAAATGCTGTGGTCCTGGGAGATAAGCGAAAATTTATATCAGCTATTATTGTACCTAATTTTGAAAAATTAGAGGAATATGCCAAGTTCAACAATATTCCTTACGAAAACCTAGAAGATTTAGTAAAGAATGAAAAAATCATCAAGTTTATGGAAGCTGAAGTAAATCGAGCTACACCTGGCCTTTCTTCCTATGAGGCGGTTAAGAAAATTGCCCTCTTAGATAGGGAATTTGAGATCGAAAAAGGAGAAATTACACCTACCATGAAGGTTAAAAGGAATATTATCGAGGAAAAATACAAAGCCTTGATTGATTCTCTTTATATAGAATAAAAATCTTCTTAGTCTGTTAATCAGTTAATCAGTTAATCTGTTAATCAGTTAGTCAGTTAGTCAGTTATTTTTTTTAGGCAAATAGAGGATTCTACCGCAGTTTTCACAGAGATGAATATTGTTTTCTGTTCTCAACTCATTTAACATTTGTGGTCTTATACGCATGTGGCATATCGAGCAGAATTCGTCCCTTACAGGAGAAAGAGCAATCCCATTTTTTCCCCTGAATATCTTTTTATAAAGGTTAATTTGGTAAGCAGGAATTTTAAGAGTAAGTTCGTCTTTTTTTTGTGATAATTTTTTCTTTTCTTCTTCGGTTTCTCCTTTTTTCTTATAAAGGGTATCTTTTTTCTGTGAGAATTTTTCTTTTGTTGTGATTGTATTTTGACTGATAACCTTTATTTCCTCCTCAATGTCATCAGCCAATAACATTTCGCTTATTATCTGTTCTTCCAATTCATCGAATTTTTTTTGTGCTTCTTCTATTTCTTTAAGAAGGAAACTATACTCCTTATTTGTTTTTACTTCATTGAGCTGGCGTTTGTATTTTAATGTTTTCTCTTTAAAATCTTGAATTTCAGCTTCTAATTCTCGCCTTTTTTTCTGGTTGTGATTTAATTTTTCTTTGGTTTGGGATAAAATTCGAGCGCTCTCCTCGATTTTTTTGTCTATTTCTTCAATCTCGGAAGGAATCTTTTCGAGGTTAAGAGAGATGTTCTTAATTTCTTCATCCAGTTTTTGTAGGTTAATCAGGTTATCAAAATTAATATCCACATCTTTTCCTCGAGAGAAAAATGGGCCTACCAGGATTCGAACCTGGGACCTGCCGGTTATGAGCCGGTGGCTCTACCGCTGAGCTATAGGCCCTAAATTTCACTTATAGCAAATCTCAAATATCAAGTCAATTACAATCACAAGTAAGGCAAGAAAGAAAAGACATAAAAGAGGTTTATTCCGTCTATTAATCTGTTAGTCAGTTAATCAGTTAGACAGTTAGTCTGTTAATCTGTTAAATATTTAAATTAAAA
>DAOVDU010000096.1 GCA_030669305.1 Candidatus Aminicenantota bacterium | reverse complement strand
TTCCCGCTTTCTTCGCTGCCCTCTTCATCTCGGTCCGGAAGTCGATGGATCGCATGTTGCCATCCTTGTCCGGGAACACCAAGTCGCACTTTCGGTCTTGGTTTCATAAGACCTCAGCTTAATATTATATTCTTGAAAATTTCGCTAATTCATACTAGGCAACGGGATTTATTGCTTGACGAACCTTTACAAACTTTTAAAAAACTTGACAAGAGATTTTTTTTATAAAATAATAGACTGTACCAAAAAACCAATTTGGTCGATTTGTCTAACAAAAGGCATATTAAATGAAAAAAAGCAAGAAAATTACAATTATCAAAGCTGCTCAGGAACTATTTGCTCGATTTGGCTTTGTTAAAACGACTGTGGATGAGATCGCCAGGGCAGCAAGGATGGGGAAAGCAACTCTCTATCATTACTTCAGGAGCAAGGAAGATGTTTTCAAAGAAGTGATAGAGAAAGAAAGTAGAATTTTAAATGGGAAGGTAAAAGAAGCAATTGATAAGGAAGAAACGCCACAAAAAAAAATAAGAGCTTTTGTACTAACCAGGATGATGTATTTAAATGAATTGGCGAACATTTACAGTGCATTAAAGGATGAATTTTTGAACCACTATGCTTTTATTGAAAAAGCTCGGGAAAAAGATTTCTATCAGGAAATAAAATCAGTCAAAAATATTCTAAATGAAGGCATTGAGAAGAATATTTTTGTAATCCAGGATGCGGAATTGACTTCTTTTGCCATTATTTCAGCTATGAAAGGACTGGAGTATCCCTGGTCAATAAAAGTATCTTTACCTGATATTGAAACAAATGTTGACAAACTATTGGAAATCTTATTTCGCGGAATATTGAAAAGATAAAATTTTTTTAAAATTTCATCGAACAAAAAACCAAAATGGTTTAAGCGTATAAAAAATGGAAAACCCAAAGATAGGACTGGCTCTGGGATGCGGTGCTGCTCGAGGTCTTGCCCATATTGGAGTTTTAAAAGTTCTGGAAAAACATCAGATACCTGTAGACATAGTAACCGGCACCAGCATGGGAGCCTTTATTGGAGGTGCGTACGCTTCTGGAATAAAAGTGAGTGTTATGGAGGAAATTTCTTTAAATGCTGACTGGAAGCTGAATGCAATGATGTTTTTTCCTACGATTTCTTTTTCAGGTTTTGTCGATGGAAAAAGGATAAAAGAGTTCTTAAAAAGTATTATCGGAAATAGAAATATTGAAGAATTGGATAGAAAATTTGCCTGTGTCGCCACTGATATTCTCACTGGAGAGGAAATAGTGATTGATCAGGGCTCGTTGATAGAAGCCATAAGAGCCAGTATTTCCATTCCTACAATTTTTACTCCTGTCTATCATGGAAATAGATTTTTAGCGGATGGGGGGATAGTAAACCCTGTTCCGGTTGATTTAGCGAGAAGGATGGGAGCAGATATTGTTATTGCTGTAAATGTCATACCTCTGAACGCATCGCCTTTAAAAAAAGAAAAGATGAAAAAAGAAGAAATAGATTATCAAAAGGTAAACATAGCCTTAGCCAATAATTTTAAGAGTAAAATAGATGATTTGATTAAATTTTCAAAAATTAGCGAGGTTTTCAAAAAAGAAGAAAAAGAAAAATATTTCTCTCCCAATTTTATTAACATCACTTTAAATACGATAAATATATTTGAGAGGGAGATTATCAAGCTAAGATTGGAAAAAGATAAGCCTGATTTTCTCATTGAACCAGACACATCAAATGCAAATTTAAAGGTATTTTATAAAGGAAAAGAAGCTATCCAGGCAGGAGAAGAAGCAGCATCAAAAATTATTCCAGCAATAAAAAAACATATTGAGAGGAAGCAAAAATGGATCCAAAAAGAGTTATCTTAAAAAGTCCCTTTAAAGAAGTTATAACTTCAGCGCTTGTCTACAGCATTCCCCGAGAGTTCTTATTTGATATTCTCGAAAAGAAAATTCACAAAAAATTATTAAAAAGCTACATTGATCAATTTCCAAGAAAAATCCAGGAGGATAAATTCTGCATGGTGAAAAGCATGATGCAGGCTATTAATACCGGATTGAAGAATGGACAGATTTCGAAACAGGTGTGGTCACGATTTCTGAAATCATTCGGAAGAATTTATTTGAAAGAAAATAATAAAATAAAAATTTTCCAGGAACAATATGGTTTTAAACCCCCTAGCTTCGTGACTATTAGTCCCACAAGGCTCTGTAATCTTCAATGTTCTGGTTGCTATGCAGGCAGTTCCAGAAAATCTAAGGAAAAATTGGAGTATGAAATAGTTACTCGTATCGTAAGGGAACAAAAGGAATTATGGAACTCTCACTTCACTGTTATCTCCGGCGGTGAACCTCTAGTTTATAAAAGTAAGGGAAAAACAATCTTTGATTTGGCCAAGGAACACAATGATACATTTTTCTTAAATTATACCAATGGCACACTTATTAATGATGAAATGGCTCAAAAATTTGCTGAGGCCGGCAATATTACTCCTGCAATCTCTGTTGAGGGATTTGAGGCAGAGACAGACGAGAGACGAGGAAAGGGTGTTCATCGGAAAATTCTGAAAGCGTTTGAGAGTTTGAGAAAATTTGGTGTTCCTTATGGCATTTCCATTACCGCAACCAGATCCAATGCCGAGATTATTATGAGTGATGAATTTATTGATTATTATTTCAACAAGCAGGGAGTTCTCTATGGATGGATTTTTCAATATATGCCAATTGGCAGAAGTTTTACCCTTGAGTCAATGGTAACCCCCGAACAGCGTCTTGAGATGTATCTAAAGACCTGGAAACTTATAAGAGAGAAAGGAATATTTATGGCTGATTTCTGGAATTGCGGAGCTGCGACCAATGGTTGTATCTCAGGAGGAAGGTCAAAAGGATATTTCTACATTGACTGGAACGGCAATGTGATGCCGTGCGTGTTCAATCCTTATAAGGTCCATAATATTATCGAAGTTTATAGAGAAGGTGGGAACTTAAATACAGTGCTTTTTTCATCTTTTTTTAAGGAAATTCGATACTGGCAGGAGGAGTATGCCCTGAATAGATCAGCCGAAACAATGGGGAATATCATCGTACCCTGTGCTATTAAAGACCACTATGAAATGATGTATGAGCTTATCAACAGGACTAATGCCCAACCTGCAAATGAAGCAGCTTTTCAGGCATTACTAGATGCAGAATATTATCATGGCTTAGTTCAGTACGGGAAGGAGGTTAAAGCGATTACTGATGAAACATGGGAAAGAGAATACCTGGGCCCTGAACAAAGGGAGCTTTGGCATAGTGACGCAAAACTTCAACTCTTTAAAGCACCGAATATTGAAGGAATCCTGAATCACTTAAAAGAGGGCTTGGAAACCATAAGAAACAAAATTTTTCATTGATTTAGAAAAAAGAAGTAATGAAGTAATAATGAAAAGAAAGCTTGAACTAATTCCTCTCGAAACAATTCCCGAGGTTAATCCAGGAGATGATTTGGCAAAAATAATAGCTGAGTCAGTCCAAAAAGAAATAGAGGGAATAAAAGATAAAGACATCGTCATCATAACTTCAAAGATAATTTCAAAAGCTGAGAATTGTTTAATCAATCTTGAAGCAGTAAAACCATCTAAGAAAGCTTTGAATATCGCAAAAAAGACGGGAAAACCACCAGAATTAGTCCAGGCAATTCTCAACCATAGTGAAAGGATTGTTGCGGTTGTTCCTTTTTATGAATTTGTCAAAGAGGGACTGGTTGATTATAAAAAATTTACTAAGAAACCAGAGGTGAGTCTGAAACTCATAAAAAATGATCCCTGTTTTCTCATTACTATTGATAGAAAAGGAAGAATTTACAGTGATGCAGGAATTGATTCTTCCAATCATCCTCCAGGAACCGCTAGTTTCCCTCCTAGCTCTCCTCATAAGTCAGCTCAAGAAATCAGAAAAGAGATAAAAGAAATCACTGGAAAGGACGTGGCCGTTATAATTGCTGACACTGAAATCCTTCCTTTTGGCACAGTGGATATACCTCGAGGTATTTCTGGAATAAAACCGCAAGCTCAAAGATTTGCTGAAAATGACAGATATGGTCAGCCGAAATATGGAGGTGTGGATCTTATTGCGTGTGAATTAACGGCAGCAGCAAGTCTGCTTTTTGGACAAACTGACGAAGGAATTCCCGTAGTGATTATAAGAGGATTTGAATATCCAGAGGCTGAGGAAGTAATGGAACCCGCTGGCAATTTAAGTTTTTCCATAATTAAAAAGATAATAAAAAAGATTTTTTTATATTCCCTCAAAACGTGTGATATGAGATATATCGACGAATTTTTTGATATTTTCTGAAAATTGAAAACCAAAATGTCCTCAGTAATATTCAAGAAATTTACAGCAATAACCATATTTAGCATTACTATGGGGTTCTTAGAGGCAGCGGTAGTTTTTTACCTTAGAGCGCTTTACTATCCAGAGGGTTTCTGTTTTCCTTTGAAAATTATTCCAACTGACATTTTTCTCATCGAAATAGGACGGGAAATATCTACTATTGTAATGCTCGCTTTTATTGGCATTATCGCAGGTAAGACTCTTTTAGAAAAATTTTGCTGTTTTCTTTATAGTTTTGGTATCTGGGACATCTTTTATTGCATCTGGCTCAAGTGGAGGTTGATGAATCAGAAATAAAACCAGCTCCTCCAGTGATAATAGCTTTCATAGGAAAAATTTTACGTTAATTATCTGTTATGGTCAAACCTGAACAGTTAAAGATAACTAAAATATTGATTGTGTTAGAGAGTTTATGTTTAAAGGATAACCTATGAAGAAAGGAGGAGATAGTGGGTATATTTGATAAATGTTACAACTTCACCCGGGCTGATGAAGCTATGGAATTAGATATGTATCCCTACTTTGCACCCATCCAGGAAGTTAGTGGAAACAAGGTGAAAGTTGAAGGCAAAGAAATGATTATGGTTGGTTCCAATAATTATTTAGGATTGATCAACCATCCTCGAGTGATGAAGGCTGCTCAAGAAGCGATAGATAGATACGGAGTGGCCACCTGCGGCTCCAGGTTTTTAAATGGAACCTTAGATATCCATGTCGAATTGGAAAAAAGACTGGCTAAGTTTACGAAAAAGGAAGCTGCCCTTGCTTTTAGCACTGGTTTTCAGACAAACCAGGGAATAATCTCTACAATCGTTGGCAAGGGAGAATCGGTCATTACTGACAGGATGGTTCATGCGAGTATAATCGATGCCTGCCGCCTTTCCTTTGGCGATGTTCACAAATTCAAACACAATGACATGGTTGACTTGGAGAGAATTCTTTCTTCCTTGGATAAAGAGAAGGGGAAGATGATTATAGTTGATGGTGTTTTCAGCATGAAAGGAGATTTAGCCAATTTGCCGGATATAGTGGATTTAGCCAGGAAATATAATACGAGGGTTATGGTAGACGACGCTCACGGGATTGGAGTCATGGGAAAGAATGGAAGAGGCACCGCCGAGCATTTTGGGGTTGAGGATGATGTTGATATTGTTATGGGAACTTTCAGCAAATCTTTTGCTTCTCTAGGTGGGTTTGTTGCCGGGAAGAAGAAAGTCATCTCTTATATCAAACATTTTGCTCGTTCCTTGATCTTTAGTGCGAGTACAACTCCCGCTTCTGTAGCCACTGTCTTAGCAACTCTGGATATAATTGAAACAGATCCACAAAGAAGGGAAAGGCTTTGGCAAATTACAGAAAAAATGAAATCAGGATTCCAAGCCATGGGCTACAATACAGGAGAAACCGAGACTCCTATTATTCCAGTCATCATTGGTGATGATGACGTGACTTTCATGCTGTGGAAATTTTTACGAGAGGAGGGAATTTTTACTAATCCCATTATCTATCCTGCGGTTCCAAAAGGGCAAACTCTCATAAGAACAAGCTATTCTGCTACTCATAAAGAAGAGGATCTTGATGTTGTCCTTCGAGGATTCGAAAAGTGCGGCAAGATATTGGGAATAATAAAATAAAGGAGCGAGAAAAGGTGAAAGCGACTGAGAAAAAGGGAATTATCATTCAAGTAGCGCAGAAGATTTTTTCCAGATATGGATTGATTAAAACAACCGTTGATGAGATTGCCAAGACGGCCCGGATGGGAAGGGCCTCTCTCTATCATTATTTCAAAAGTAAGGAAGACATTTTTAGAGAGATTGTGGAAAAGGAGAACCAGTTTTTAAAAGAAAAAATACAGGAGAGAAGTTTCCGAAAGGGAACAGAAACAATTCAAGCAATTCTGAAAGAAGGAGAAAAAAATGGCTTTATTTGATGAGGTTAGAGAAAGTGTGAGTAAGCAACTATATGTTGATGAGTCAGGGATAAAACCAGAGTCTAAGTTAATTGATGATTTGGGTGCTGATTCTTTAGATTTAGCCGAATTGTTTTTTATTCTGGAAGAGAAATTCGATATTGAGATTTCTGACGAGGATGCCAAAATTATTCTTACTGTCGGTGATGCAGTAAAGACGATAGAGGAACGGACAAAAAATTGGAAATAATATAATGGAAACGATATTCAGATCAGTAGGAATTGTAGGCACAGGTTTCTACGTTCCCAAAAAGGTTTTAAATAATTTTGACTTAGAAAAAATGGTTGATACCACTGACGAGTGGATAAGAACCAGAACAGGGGTCAGGGAACGAAGGATTGCCGATGATAATGAGGCGACATCTAATCTGGCAATTGAAGCAACACGAAAGGCATTAGAGGATGCTCAAATCAGTCCTCGAGAAATTGACTTGATTGTTGTGGCAACACTTTCTCCTGACTATTTATTCCCTTCTACTGCCTGCCTGGTGCAAGATAAACTTGGAA
>DAOVDU010000076.1 GCA_030669305.1 Candidatus Aminicenantota bacterium | reverse complement strand
TAGACTGGATGTGTTTGACAAAGTCTCGGTTAAGTAATAGATTTGATATTTGAGTCAAAGGCAGAAGGAAAAAATATAAAGAATATACAGCAAGGAGAGAATACTATTAGAGGAGAAAGAAGGTTTCAGCCAGCCCAGTTCCTTACAATGAGTTTTGTTGTGGCCATATTGGTAGGGACAGTTCTGTTGCTTCTTCCCTTTAGCACAAAATCAGGGCATATTTCTTTTGTGGATGCGTTATTTACATCCACTTCAGGAGTTTGTGTGACGGGGCTGATTGTCCAGGATACGGGCACTTATTTTACCCCAATAGGTCAGATTATTATCATGGTACTATTTCAACTGGGTGGCCTTGGGATCATGACTTTTTCAACTCTTATCCTTTTAGTAGCAGGAAAAAAAATTTCAATAAAAGACAAGATAATCATACAGCAAAAATTTAGTAATACTTCTCACAAAGATTTTAAATCCCTCATCAAGAATATCTTTTTCTATACCTTATTCATCGAGTTTGTAGGGGCCATTTCCTTTTTTATCATTTGGCATAAAAAATTCACAGTGCCAAAAGCCATATTTAATTCTGTGTTTCATTCGATATCGGCTTTTTGTAATGCCGGTTTTTCTCTTTTTAGCGATAGTTTTCTATCGTATAGAGGCGATACTTGGATAAATGTAACACTCATTTTATTGATCGTGCTGGGAGGCTTAGGATTTCTTGTCCTTCATGATGTGAATGATATTTTTTTTGGGAGCGCGAGGCGCAAAAGAATTCAGATTTCCCTCCATACTAAATTAATTCTCACAATGACCTTTTTCCTTATAGTGTTCTCATTTATTTTTTTTCTTCTCATCGAGTGGAACAGTTCCCTGGGAAATTTTGCCTTGAAGGAAAAGATTTTTTCCTCCCTTTTTCAAGTAATTACTGCTCGGACAGCCGGATTCAACACCATGAATTTAAACACGTTGAGTTTTGCTGTGGTCTTTCTTTTGATTTCTTTGATGTTTATAGGGGCTTCCCCAGGTTCTACAGGAGGAGGCGTTAAGACGAGCACAATCGGTGTCGTTGTGACCTTTATCAGGTCTAAAATCATGGCCAGGAATTCCGTTAGTCTTTTCTACAGGACACTTCCCCTTGAATTGGTAATGAAAGCCTTCATGGTCGTTTCTCTAGCCATAGGTATTATCTTCCTTTCATCGTTTGTCCTTTTTCTTACACAGCCAGGGATGAGCATGAGAGAAGTATTTTTTGAGGTTTTCTCGGCTTTCGGGACGGTCGGGCTTTCTCTTGGAATCACTCCGAAATTAAGTGCTGTAGGGAAAATTGTGCTTATTTTGACTATGTACATCGGGAGGATTGGTCCTCTAACCCTGTTGTATGCTTTCAGCCGACAGAAGGCCTACGGAAAATTTGAGTATGTTGAAGAAACAGTCATGATAGGATAGAATTAGGTCAAAATCCAAATGATAAAAACCTATCTTGGTTTAAGGTTGAATGTTTAACGTTTAAGGCAAGAGGAGAAACTGGTTTAAGGTTGAATGTTTAATGTTTAAGGATAACGATTAAATAAAAGGAATAAATGCCTTAAACCTTAAACTAATTTGTTTCAAAGAGAGAAGGAGTGTTTTAGTCATGAAATTTGCAGTTATCGGTCTTGGAAGTTTTGGAATCAACGTGGCCAAGACTCTTTATGAGAAGAAAAATGAAGTCCTGGCTGTGGATCAGGATAAAGAAAAGATTGATGAGATTAAAACGTTTGTCTCACATGCTGTGCACATGGATGCCGCAGACAGGGAGAATCTTCTGGCTCTGGGAGTTCAAGAAATGGATGTTGTCGTTGTAAGCTTAGGGCCGGAGATGGAGGCGTCAATCCTTACGGTTCTTTATCTCCATGAAATAGGAGCAAAGCGTATCGTAGCCATGGCCTTGACAGATGACCATGCAAAGATTTTAGAATCTGTAGGGGCAACCGACGTCATCTATCCGGAGAAAGATATGGCAGTAAAGACAGGTCTGAAATTAAGCTGTCCCAATGTGCTGGAGTACCTTCCTCTTATTTCTGGCTTTGGCATTCAAGAGATCGCTCCGCCTGAAAAATTTATCGGCAAGAGTTTAAAAGACCTGGATTTGAGAAATAAATATGGCATTCAGGTAATTGCAATAAAAGAGCTTATTCCCGAAAAAACGACATTTGCCCCAAAATCGGATTTTGTCATAAAAGACAGCGATATTTTGATTATCATGGGAGAAGAAAAGCAACTGGAAAAATTAAATAAACTCTAGTCTAGTCTAGTCTAGTCAGTTAATCAGTTAGTCAGTTAGTCAGTTTATTATAATTCTCAAAATTTCAAGGGCCACTTCCTTTGCTTGTTTCCCGCTCTCCTTTACAGGACCCACGCATGATGGACATCCTTCTTTACAGGGACAGGCGGCTATCGTTTTTAGACACTGTTTGAGCAGCTCTTTTTCCAGGTCAAAAAGAGAAGGGCTCAATCCGATTCCACCAGGGAAGTTATCGAAAATGAAGATATTAGGTTCAAAATCTATGTCGGAAAAGATGTCTTTGTCTTCTTTATGGGAAGTGTTTTGGCGAATATCCCGCGGAGGGACGGATTTTCCTGTGGAATTGTCACCGACAGATACTCCAACGTCACGAAGGTCACACATCATGAACAAAGGCGAGACATGGTGGAGACAGTACGTAAGGCCAAAAAGCCCGTTAATTTTTTCCTCGGAAGCAAAAGACAGGGAATGGAACATTTGAGAGGGGATTGTCAGCCAGTAGGCCGTAGTATGCATTTCGTTTTGTGGAAGGCTTAGATCCCCTGACCCCACATTTTCCATGGTGTGAAATTTGATTTTTTTAAACCCCACAACCTGGGTAGCCACATGAACCTCCCCATGGGAAATGTCACATTTCCCCAGGTTTTTTTGATCGAATGAGTCGAGGATTCTTATTTTTGTGTAGTCTATGGCATCCGTGTAATAGTCGACATCTGTCTTTTTGACATAAGCTTTTCTCTGCTCGAAATCCAGATTTTCCACAAAATATTGCTCACCCTCACACAGATAGATGGCTTTTGGATGAAGAGCTGTCAAAGCGGAGGAGAAATCCACCTCAGCGATGGCTTTTGATTTCTTGGTTGTGTCCACGACCACAAAATTGTCTGAGCTTATGCTTCTGAGGTTGACTCCGTCTGCTGGATAGGCATCGGATGTCCAGAACCACTTGCCTTTTGAGAAATGAACCAGTTTTTCGTCAACGAGGAATTTAAGGATTTCACCGATTTCTTGACTGCCGAACTTCTCGCCCTCCACAAAAGGAAGCTCAAACGCGGCGCATTCGATATGACTGACAAAGATGGACAGATTATCGGGATTTATCAGGGCGTTCTCTGGGTTTTTTGAGAAAAAGTAATCGGGATTATTGATGATAAACTGCCCGAGAGGGGAGCTTGTTCCGACCAGGACCGCGGCTGATTTTCCTGATTTCCTGCCGGCCCGGCCTGCCATCTGCCAGGTGCTGGTAATAGTGCCTGGATAGCCTGCAAGTACGGCAACATCGAGACTTCCGATGTCAATGCCTAATTCCAGGGCATTTGTGGAGACCACCCCCCTTATTTTTCCCTCCCTCAATTTTTTTTCGATTTCTCTTCTCTTTAAGGGAAGGTAACCTCCTCTGTAGCCGCGAATAAGGCCTTCCTGTTGGATGGTTTTTTCGATATCCTCCTTAAGATAAGTGACAAGAACTTCTGTGATGAGGCGGCTCTGGGCAAAAACAATGGTTTGAAGGCCGTTTTTAAGAAAGATAGATGCGACCCGCCGCGATTCATTGACATAAGAGCGGCGAATCCCCAAAAACTTATTGACGACAGGAGGGTTGTAGAAAACAAAATATTTTTCTCCCTGTGGGGCTCCGTTCTCATCCACGAGCGAGACCGGCTCTTCTGTTATTTTTTCTGCCATCTCCAGGGGATTGGAGATTGTGGCTGTGCTGAGGATGAATTGAGGGCTTGCTCCATAGAAATTTGCGATTCTCTTAAGCCTTCTTAGGATATTAGCAAGATGGCTTCCGAAAATGCCACGGTAATTATGGAGCTCATCAATCACGACATACTGCAGATTTTCGAAGAGCTTAATCCATTTGGTATGATGGGGAAGAATGCCTGCGTGCAGCATGTCGGGATTGGTGAGAATGATGTGTCCTCGGGCCCTTATCGCTTTTCTTGCATCTTGAGGAGTATCACCGTCATAGGTAAAAATCCTGATTTCTTCAGGAAGTAATTTTATCGTCTCATCGAGCTCAGCCCTTTGATCCTGGGAAAGAGCCTTGGTGGGAAACATGTAGATTGCCCGGGCTGAAGGATTTTTAAGGATTGAATCGAGCACGGGGAGGTTGTAGCATAAGGTTTTTCCTGAAGCGGTTGGGGTAACGATAACGATGTTTTTTCCTTCTTTGATAAGCTGCCAGGAGAGATTCTGATGTGTATAGAGCCTTGAAAATCCTTTTTCCTGCAGGGCTTTGATGAGAGCAGGATGGACATCAGAGGGATATGCCCTGTATCTCCCTTGCCGGGCGGGGATATGTTTTATGGCCGTGATGGAGTCATTTATGATGCCAATTTTTTTTAATTCCTCTAAGGATTTGATTAAATTTTCATCTCTGGACATAGCCTTATCCTATCTGAATAATGATTTTATGCCTATATTATTATTTAAGAAATTCCAAATTACAAACAAATTAGTTTAAGGTTTAAAGTTTAAGGTTTAAGGCAAGAAAGCTATTAACTATTTACCATTCACCATTTACCGTTCACTATTTCCCATTCATCATTTTCTTATTCTTCGGCAGTATGTCAGTATGACAGTATATCAGTATTCCCCTTTAACGTAAGCCGTAAGCCGAAATAATGGTTTAAGGTTTAAAGTTTAAGGTTTAAGGCAAGAAAGCTATTAACTATTTCCCATTCACCATTAACCATTTCCCATTCACCACCCGCCTGTCTTGCCAGCGGAGCGTTGTCTTGCCGCCTGAAGGGCTTTGTCTTGCCAATTTATGTTGTCTTGCTTTTATTATTATCTGAGTCACTGTGTCACTGGGTTACTGATTTAAACAAATTCAGATAAACCTAAATATTATTTTGTGGTAGAATTGTTTGTCATGATAGAAGAGATTCGTGTAAAGAAGGCTGCTCAGCATAACCTAAAAAATATAGATATAAGTCTGCCGCGGAACAAGCTGATTGTTGTAACAGGGCCAAGCGGGTCAGGGAAGTCTTCCCTTGCCTTTGACACGCTCTTTGCTGAAGGACAGAGACGTTACATAGAATGCCTCTCGACGTATGCCAGGCAGTTTATAGAACAGATAGAAAAGCCGGATGTGGAATCAATCGAGGGCATCTCTCCTTCTATTTCTATAGATCAAAGAACTATTTCGTCTAATCCGCGTTCTACCGTTGGAACGGTCACCGAGACCTATGATTTTTTGAGATTACTTTTCGCGAGAGTTGGAACTCCTCATTGTCATCGCTGTGGACGGAGAGTAAGCTCCCAGACGCATGAGCAGATTTTGGAGAGGATTTTTTCTTCATCTTCCGGTGAAAAAGTTAAAATCCTTTCCCCTGTAGTTAAGGGACGTAAAGGGGAATACCATCGTCTTTTCCAGAGATTATTAAAAAAAGGGTTTATTAGGCTAAGGGTAGATGGACATTTTAGAGAGCTGGAAGAGGAAATTATTCTGGAAAAGACAAAAAAACATAACATCGAGGTTCTGGTCGATGAAACAAAGGTTTCTTCCGGCTCTGAAAATCGACTAAAGGAAGCTGTGGATAAAGCACTCGAAATATCGGATGGGAATCTTCTTTTAATGAAGCAAGACGGAAGAGAAATTTATTATTCCCTCAGATTGCTTTGCCCTTATTGCGAAATTAGCCTTCCGGAGCTTGAACCACGCTCATTTTCGTTTAACAGTCCATATGGTGCTTGTCCAAGCTGCCATGGCCTTGGCTTTCAAATTGTGCTTGACAAATGGGGCGAAGAGGAACTTACAGATGAACTGTGCCCTGTTTGCGAAGGAAGTCGATTGAGAAAAGAAAGCCTGGCCGTAAAGGTGGGAAATAAGAATATATTTGAGTTGACTTCTCTTCCTGTCGGCAGGTTGATAAATGAACTTTCTTCTTTAGAATTTTCCGCGACTCAGCAGATGATTGCCTCTAGAATCCAGAAGGAAATCAATTCTCGCCTCCGAATCATTGGCGAGCTGGGAATGTCTTACCTTCAACTGTCCAGGACAACTGCATCTCTTTCTAGCGGAGAAGCACGCCGGATTCGCCTGGCAGCCCAGGTGGGATCTCGCATGAGAGGCATTCTCTATGTTTTGGATGAGCCGACAATCGGTCTCCACCAGCGGGATAATACACAGCTTATTTCCATGTTGAAAGATATTAGAGACGAGGGAAATTCTATTATTGTTGTCGAACATGATGAACAGACCATACGTTCTGCTGATTTTATCCTGGATCTGGGTCCTGGTGCCGGGGAAAAAGGTGGGTATAAGGTCGCCGAAGGAAATCTTACTAGCATCCTTTCTGTTAGCGATTCTCTTACGTCTCAATACCTAAGAAGAGAAAAAACCATTCCTGTTCCGGCCAGAAGAAGGAGACCAAAGGGTTGGCTTGCTATTATAAAGGCCTCGGAACATAATTTGAAATCAGTCGATGTTTGGATTCCTTTGTCTGTAATGACAACCATTACTGGGGTGTCGGGTTCAGGGAAAAGTACGCTTTTATATGATATTCTGTATAAAAGCCTTTTGAATATTTTCTATAAAGCTAAACAAAAACCAGGCAAGTATCAGAAGATTCTAGGTGTTGACCAAATTGACAAGGTCGTTTCCATAGACCAGAAATCCATCGGTCGCACACCCAGATCAAACCCAGCTACCTACACGGGACTGTTTACATCATTGCGTCAGCTTTTCGCTTTGACACAAGAATCAAGGATAAGAGGATATTCGGCAAGCCGCTTCAGCTTTAATCTTTCAGGAGGACAATGTGAGGAATGCCGTGGGGCTGGGGCGAAAAAAATTGAAATGCATTTTCTGCCCGATGTGTTTGTCACGTGCGACCGCTGTAGAGGCGAACGGTACAACAAGGAAACGCTCTCGATCCAGTACAAGGGAAAAAATATTGCCGATTATCTAGCAATGACTGTGGATGAGGCTTATGAATATTTGAGGGCTCATCCCATCTTAAAGAGAAAACTGGGTGTGCTGAAAAAGGTAGGCTTGGGCTATATTCGTTTGGGCCAGCCTGCTCCTACACTATCAGGAGGAGAAGCTCAAAGGATCAAGCTGACCAAGGAGCTGGGCCGAAAAAATACAGGAAAGACCCTTTATCTTCTGGACGAACCCACTACAGGCCTTCACTTTGATGATGTGCGTAAGCTTCTTGAAGTCCTTTCAGAACTTATCAATCTAGGCAACTCTGTGGTTGTTATTGAGCACAATCTTGATATTATCAAGTATTCTGATTATATTATTGATTTAGGCCCGGAAGGGGGCGAAAAGGGAGGATGGGTTGTAGCCAAGGGTTCTCCCGAGAAGATAGCCGAAGCGGAAAAGTCGCATACAGGTAAGTTTTTAAAAAAAGCCCTCAAAATCAGTGGGGAGTAAGGAGTGAGGAGTGAAGAGTGGAGAGGAGATTATAAAAGACCCGATAAATTTGGGGCGAGATAGGCAAGACAGGCAAGGTAAAATAGACTATAATATCATTGCGAGCGATCCCGCTCTTTTTACAGAAGAGCGGGGGAGCGTGGCAATCTTTTCCTTTTAAAGAGGAGCGATGAGAAGAAATGGCGTTTAAAGATATCATAGGCAACGATAGAATTAAGAGAATTCTGAGGAAAACTCTGCAGAAGAAAAAGATTCCTAATTCTCTTCTGTTCTCTGGGCCTGAAGGTGTAGGAATGAAAGATATGGCTCTTGTGATGGCTAAGGCAATGAACTGCCAGCAGAAAAAAGACGATGCCTGTGAAGTGTGTGCTTCTTGCAGGGCGATAAACAGCAGGAATTTTCCAGATGTAATGGAGCTATCTCCGATTGGGGATGTTATAAGGATTGATCAGATGAGAATACTGAAACAAACAGCTTATTTCAGGCCTATGGTAGCGAAGAAAAAAGTTTTTATCGTGGAAGAGGCAGAAAAGATGACTGATGAAGCTTCAAACTCTTTATTGAAAATACTGGAAGAGCCTCCTCATTTTTCTCATATAATTCTTATTACTCAGAACCCGTATATGATAATCCCAACAATAAAGTCCAGATGTCAAGTTTTAACATTTTCCCGTGTTCCCAGGGAAAACATAGAAAAAGTTCTGACTGAAAAAGGATATGAGGAAGAGAAGGCCAAAATTATTTCTCTTCTTGTGCGGGGGAATTTGAAACAGGCCATAAGCTTGGAATGGGAAGAAATCCAGGCAAGAAGAAGACAAACATGGCAGTTTTTTCTTTCCCTAATAAAGGAAGAAAAGACTTCGCATTTCTTGAAGAATTTTTCTTCTACGCGAGCTGTCGCAAAAGAAGAATTATCAAAGGTTTTAGAAATTCTTTCGTCTTTTTGCCGCGATTTGATTCTTATAAAAGAAAAGGGAGATGTCCATCTACTGCTGAATCCTGATTACGAGGAAGAAATCAAGAAAACAGAAAAGCTTTTAAGCCTTGAACTATCCATGAATTTTTTAACAAAAATCGAATATGCGCTCTATGCTTTGGGAAAAAATCTCAATATTAATCTGCTTGTGAGTTCAATATTTTCAAGTTTGGTGGAATGGAGATATGCCTAAAATCATATGTGTTGTTTCGGAAAGAGCGGGTAAAGTCTTTCAAGTCAAAAAGGAAGATGAGGACCTTAAAAGAGGCGATTACTGCATTGTCGAGTCTGAATTAGGAGGTGATCTGGCAGTAGTCATCGACACTTCGAGCGATATTTGTACTCATCCTAAACTAGCTAAGAATGCGGCTAAGCTCTTACGCAAAGCAACTGAAGAAGACAAGGAGAAGTTCAAATGGCTCAAAGATATGGAGGAGAAAGCTTTTAAATTTTGTTTCAAGAGGATTGAGGATCGAAATTTGCCCATGAAATTAGTCAGGGTTCGATATTTCTTTAACGAAAAAAAAGGAATATTCTATTATACTGCAAACGGCCGCATTGACTTCAGGCAGCTTGTAAAGGATTTAGCCAGGGAATTCAAGATGAGGATTGAAATGCGCCAGATGGGTGTTCGCGATGAAGCCAAGATGATTGGAGGACTTGGAGTTTGTGGGCGGTTGCTCTGTTGTTTTAGCTTTATGAAAAATTTTGAGCCCGTTACTATTCAGAAGGCTAGAAAGCAGAAGATTGTCATTAACCCGACTAAAATATCCGGCTTGTGCGGTCGGCTGATGTGTTGCCTTGCTTTTGAAGATGAAACAAGCGGCCGGATGTATTCTGAAGAAGAGAAAGTCGAAGAAGACTAGAATTAAATTCCAAACAAATTGGTTTAAGGTTGGAGGTTTAAGGTTTAAGGCAAGAAAGTTATTAACTATGGATCATCTCCCATTTAGTTGAAAAAATTAACACCTTTTTTACAGAATGTCATTCCCGCGGAGGCAGACTTTTTAAAGCGGTAATTAATTTTACAGGAGTTCCTATTTTAGTCTTGGATTAACCGGTTTTTTTGCCCTTTGCCATTCGGGAATAAACATCGAAGGAAAGATGCGGTTCTAGTTTTGATATCTTATTGAATAGAA
>DAOVDU010000027.1 GCA_030669305.1 Candidatus Aminicenantota bacterium | reverse complement strand
GTAACTTCTCAATAAGTGTGGGTAGTAGCTATGGATTCCCGCCTCCGCGGGAATGACGATTGAGTGTAAGTGTCTGTCATTCCTGCGAAGCTTGTGCCTGCGGAGGCAGGTAGCAGGAATCCAGTGATTAGTCACAAATATAATCTACCCCCAATTATTGAGAACTTACGTCAGTTAATCAGTTAATCAGTTAATCAGTTAGTCAGTTAATCAGTTAGTCAGTTAATCAGTTAATCAGTTAATCTGTCAGTCTGTTATTTTATTTAAAATAATTGACGATAAAAGACTAACTGACTAAAAGTTTTCTTTAACACTTTCACGCCTTAACCTTTTCCCTCATATTTAACCAGACAAACTAAACAAACCAGACAAACCAAGAAATTGTTGCCTGTCCCCATTTTTTTCTATAGAATAAACGGGTAAAATAGTACTTTTTCATCCCAAGGCCGATGAATGAACAAAAAGATTTTTATCAATTAGAGAAGAATATCATCCTCCTTCAAGAGAAGATTGAGGAAATTCTGTCAAGCGAGGAAGCCGATAAAAAGGATAAGATTGCTCAGCTAAAAAAGCAGATAGAAAAGGAATGGGCCGAAATCATTCCGCGCCTGACTCCTCTGCACATTGTTCAGATTGCCCGCCACCCCAAAAGACCTTATACTCTTGATTACCTTGAATATCTTACAAAAGATTTTTTAGAAATCCATGGAGACCGCCGCGCAGGAGATGACCCGGCTATTGTGGCGGGCTTCGGCTTTTACAGAGGACAAACAGCTGCTTTCATTGGGCATCAAAAGGGCCGAACCACAAGACAAAGAATAGAACGGAATTTTGGACAGCCAAATCCCGAAGGTTATCGGAAGGCCCTGAGGATTATGAAGCTGGCCGAGAAATTTAATTTTCCGATCATAACGCTTATTGATACACCCGGTGCTTATCCTGGAATCCAGGCTGAGGAACGAGGTCAGGCTGAAGCCATCGCCTACAATCTAAAGGAGCTATCAAGACTAAAGGTTCCAATCATCAATGTGGTTATCGGAGAAGGAGGAAGCGGCGGCGCTTTAGCCATAGGAGTAGGAGATGCAATCTTGATGCTGGAGTACTCTTTCTACTCGGTAATTTCTCCTGAAGGCTGTGCAGCGATTCTCTGGAAAGACCAGAAGGCGGTTATACAGGCGGCCGAAAATCTTAAATTTCTGGCCAAGGATTTATTGGATTTTGAAATCATTGATAAGATTATTCCTGAGCCTCCTGGTGGGGCTCACATAGATTATGAACAGACATTTAAGAACGTAGATAAGCAGTTGAACCTGACCTTAAAGAAACTGGAACAGAAATCTTCGGAGGAAAGACTGGAAGAAAGATACCAGAAATTCAGGAAGATAGGAGTTTTTGTCGAGAAATGAGCGAAAAGCAAAAGAAGAGACTTATTCCTGCAATTAAAGGGACAAAAGATATCCTTCCGCAAGATATCAGGAAGTGGCAGAAAGTAGAGGCTGTTACTAAAAAGACTTTTGAGCTTTACGGCTATCGGGAAATCAGAACACCTATATTTGAAGCCACAGAACTTTTTGAAAAAGGGACAGGCCAGACAACGGATATTGTGATCAAGGAGATGTATACTTTTACGGACAAAGGAGGACGTTCTTTAACCCTTAGGCCTGAGTATACGCCTTCAGTGGTTCGGTCCATCATCGAGAAGAGGCTATATCTTCAGCCTCAACCACTGAGGGTTTACTTTATGGGTCCCATGTTTCGCTATGACAAGCCTCAGAAGGGTCGTTACAGGCAGTTCCATCAAGTGGACATTGAAGTCTTTGGAGAAAAGGATCCGGCGATTGATGCTGAAATCGTAGAGATGGCTGATGCTCTTTTTAAAAAATTAAAGGTTACAGATACAGAGGTCCTTGTGAATTCTGTCGGTTGCAGAAGATGTAGACCGGCCTATCATAAAGAACTAAGACGGAAAGCCGAGCAAGCAGGAGAAAGGCTCTGTGCTGACTGCCAGAAAAAGATTATGACCAATCCTTTAAGGATTTTTGACTGTAAGGTAAAGACTTGCCGAGAAGCCTCTAAAGGTTTTCCAGAGATTACAGATTACCTATGTCCAGAATGTGAGGAGCATTTCAGCAAGTTTTGTTCTTATCTGGATTTATACGGGATAGATTATAGGAGAGAACCCCGGTTAGTCCGAGGACTGGATTATTATACGAAGACGACTTTTGAGATTGTCTCTTCCAGGCTGGGAGCCCAGGATGCCATTCTCGGTGGCGGAAGATACGATGATATGATGAAAGACTTTGGAGGGCCTGATATCTGCGGCATAGGTTTTGCTATGGGTTTGGAAAGGTTTATTTCAGTAGTTCCTTTCACTGAGAAAAAAGAAAAGTTCATTTATTTAGCTTGCCTTGGAGATAGAGCCAAAAGAGCCGGGATGGAGTTGGCCAGATACTTACGCAGAGATGGAGTGGAATGTTTGATTGAATATAAGGAGCGGAGCCTCAAGAGCCAGATGAGCCGTGCAGATAAATTAGGAGCAGCCTGGGTCTTAATAATCGGTGAGGACGAAGTGAAGAAAGGGTTGTATCAACTCAAAGAGATGGCTACTGGCATGCAGAGGGAATGCTCTCGAGAAGAAATTATGAAAATCATTCAGGAGTCTTCTTGAATGGATTCTTCCAGCTAGAAAGGAAGGCAAAGATGGAATTCAACAGATTATCTGAGTGGCGGCGGACGATCTATTGTGGTGAACTCCGTTTAAAGCATGCCAATAAACAGGTGACTCTTTTCGGCTGGGTCCACAGGCACAGAGATATGGGAAATTTGGTTTTTGTCGACCTCAGAGACAGGGAAGGCGCGGTTCAGGTTGTCGTCTCTTCAGATGACAAGAAACTTTTAGAAGATGCCAAGAAGATTAGGATGGAATACGTGGTAGGAATAAAAGGAGTTGTGAAGAATCGAGGAGAGAAATTGCGGAACCCTCAGCTTCCCACAGGGGATATAGAGGTTGAGGTGAAGGAGTTGAAAATTTTGAGCACATCAAAGGTTCCGCCATTTGTTATCATTGATCCTCCTCAAGCAACAGAAGAGCTTCGTTTTAAATACAGATACATGGATTTGAGAAGGGCGAACATGCAGCGCAATATAAAACTCAGGCATCAGGCTGCGCTCTCCATCCGCAACTTTTTGAGTAAGAATGGTTTTTATGAGGTTGAAACACCTTTTCTTACCAAATCGACTCCGGAAGGAGCCAGGGATTATCTTGTGCCAAGCCGGGTGTATAAGGGAAGATTTTTTGCTCTTCCTCAGTCTCCCCAGCTTTTTAAACAGATTCTGATGATTTCTGGTTTTGACCGGTATTTCCAGATTGTCCGTTGTTTTCGCGACGAAGATTTAAGAGCAGACCGCCAGCCTGAATTTACCCAAATCGATATAGAGATGAGTTTTGTAGAGAGAGATGATATCTACGAACTTGTTGAAGCTATGATGGCTTCTCTTTTTGAACTCGTTGATGTAAAGATAGAGCTTCCTTTTCCTCGATTCGCTTATGAAGAGAGCATGGAAAAATACGGTACTGATAAGCCTGATTTGCGCTTCGGAATGGATATCAAAGATTTAACTGAAATAGGCTCTAAGATCGACTCAGAGGTCTTCAAGAGAGCCCTTTTTTCAGGCGGTGTCTTGAAAGGGTTGTTAGTAGAAAAGGGAGGGAGTTTATCCCGGAGCCAGCTTGATAAACTCAATCAAAAGGCAAGAGACCAGGGCGGAAAAGGAGTTATCTGGATAAAGAAGAAAGACGGATTTAAGTCCTCTTTAAAATTGGATGAGAGCGATTTCCGTTTGATTTGGGAATTTTTTAATGGAAAAGAAGAAGATATAGTCCTCCTTGCGGCTGATGAAAAACATACTGCTTTAAAAGTTTTGGGTGAGATACGAAAGGATTCCCTTCTCGGACAATACGCGGATTCGAAATCATTCAAGTTCGCCTGGGTCACAGATTTTCCCCTTTTTGAATGGGGCGATGATGAAGAGCGCCCTGTCTCCATGCATCATCCATTTACTTCTCCGCTTGATGATGATCTGGCTTTATTTGAAAAGGAACCTCTTCGTGCTAGAGCCAAAGCATATGATTTAGTCCTTAATGGTGTAGAAATAGGTGGAGGTTCAATTCGAATTCATAACCTTGATCTTCAGAGGAAAGTATTCAAAATCCTTGGGCTGAGTCAAAAAGAGGTGGAGGAGAAATTTGGATTTTTCTTGGAAGCTCTTTGTTACGGAGTTCCTCCTCATGGAGGCATTGCATTCGGGTTTGACCGCATTGTAATGCTTCTGGCAGGAGAAGAGTCTATACGGGATGTCATTCCTTTCCCGAAGACAACAAGTTCCCTGTGCTTATTGACAGGCTCTCCTGCAGCAGTTAATAAAGGACAGCTTAGAGATTTAGGTCTGGAAAGAGTGAAAAGTAAGGAGTAAGGAGTGAGGAGTAAAATGTATTATTTCTCCTGACTTCTTACTATTTACTTGGGTTGTTTCGGGTTGCATGCTCACATTTAAAAATTTTATTTTATAAAAGGAGGTTTAGATGATGAGTAAAAAGAAAGCATTGTATCTCAAACTCGTTTTTTTCCTTGCTGTTATCGTAGTTTTCACTTTTTCCCCTCTGGCTCAGACTTTTGATGCTATTAAAAGCCAGGTAAAAGTTCATGTTCTTGATAACGGAATGAAATTCATTGTTCTCGAACGCCATGAAGCACCTGTTGTTTCTTTCCATGTGTATGCGGATGTAGGGAGTGCTAATGAATCATATGGGATAACTGGCATTTCCCATCTTTTGGAACACATGGCTTTCAAAGGCACAAAGATTGTAGGGACGAGAGATTATGAGCTAGAAGCAAAGATACTCGAGGAATTGGATGCACTCTATGACCAGATAAAGAGAGAGAAAGCTGAGCCGAAGCCGGATCCCGAAAAGCTTAAAACAATGGAGGAAAAATTTGAAACCTTGCGGAAAAAAGCCAAGGAGTATGTCATTAACAACGAATACTTCGACATGATGATGAGAGAAGGTGACCGAGGAGTCAACGCCTACACAAGTAATGATGCAACGCAGTACATAAACAGTCTTCCATCAAACAAGGTGGAATTCTGGATGGCCATGACTTCTGATCGTTTTCTCAATCCAGTTTTTCGTGAATTTTTCAAAGAGAGAGATGTTGTCATGGAAGAGAGAAGACTTGGCCTGGAGAACCAGCCCCAGAGGCAGTTGCTTGAAGATTTTTTTGCTGCTGCTTTTAAGGCTCATCCCTATCATCATTCGGTCGTTGGGCATATGTCAGACTTGAGATTAATCACTCGGAAAGATGTGGAAGATTACTTTAAAAAATTCTATGGCCCTAGCAATTTGACAGTCGGAATTGTGGGCGATGTCCAGGCAGATGAAGTTTTTAAAATGGCTGATGTGTATTTTGGCCGGATCCCGAGCGGTCCCAAGCCAGAGCCTATCAGGACAAAGGAGCCAGAACAGTGGGGAGAGCGACGGGTCATTGTTGAGGCAAGATCCCAGCCCATAATGATTGTCGGCTATCACTGTCCAGATGCTCGCCACAAAGACAGCAGGTCCTTGGAAGCTATGGCCAACATCATTGGGCAGGGACGTTCTTCAAGGCTCAATCAAGTTTTAGTGAAGGAGAAAAAGGTTGCCGTTGCAGCTGTCAGTATCTTTGGATGGCCAAGTGACAAATTCTCAAATCTCACAGGCTTCTTTGCTGTCCCATCCAGGGGCCATACTTCAGCTGAATGTTTGGAGCTCATTGACGAGGAGATTGAAAAAATCAAAAAAGAATCCGTTAATCCAGAAGAATTGACAAAATTCAAAAGAGGTGCTGAAAAGAATATTCTAAACCGAATGAAGTCAAATTCAAGAATGGCTGCTCTGCTGACCTATGCGGATGTGGTGCTTGGAGATTGGAAATTGATGATTGAGCAGATCGAGGAAATCCGGGCTATTACTGCAGAGGATGTCAAGCGTGTCGCCAATAAATATCTGGTCAAGAAAAACAGAACAATCGGCGAGATTGTATATGCAAAGTAAGATAAGGAAGGAACAATGAAAAAACAAAGAACATTACTCAAGCTTTTATCAGTCTTATTTCTTTTGGTCTTTATTTCCGGGGTTTCTGTTTTTGGCCAGAAGAGTCCTAAGGATAAATTTGTCTTTTCGCCCTTGAATCCGATTAAGATGCCCCAGATAGAAACAGTTACGCTAAAAAACGGTATGAAGCTCTTTTTAGTGGAGGACCATGAGTATCCAACCATAGACATCCGGGCCATGATACATACAGGTTCTGTTTTTGAAACGCCCTCAAAAATAGGCCTGGCTTCCATTACAGGATCAGTGCTCCGCACAGGAGGGACCGTATCTATGACAGGGGATGAGATCGATAAGCAATTAGAGACCCTGGCAGCTACAATAGAGACTGGCATAGGCCAGACTTCAGGCTTCATTACAGTTTCTGTTCTAAAGGAAGATATAAATAGAGCTTTAGATATCCTGACAGATATTTTGATCAATCCTGCTTTTCGAGAGGATAAGATAAATTTGGCTAAAATCCAGCAGAAATCAGCCATTTCCAGGCGGAATGATGATATCGGAGATATCACGAGACGAGAGTTTAGAAAGCTCATCTACGGAAAAGACAGTCCATATGCCCGTCATGCAGAATACTTAACCATTGATGCTGTAACAGAAGCTGATATCGAACAGTTTTACAAAAAATATTTCTACCCGAATAATACTATTATGGCAGTATGGGGAGATTTCAATAGAAAAGACATGAAGGAAAAGATAAAGAAGAGCCTGGGTACATGGAAGAAGGCTGAGGTCAAAGTTCCTATGTTACCTGAAGTCGATTATGAGTATAAGTATACAGTCAACTTCATCAACAAGCCTGATGTTAATCAGTCGAACATCATGCTCGGTCATATCGGAGGCCTGATAAATAATCCCGATTACCCGGCTTTGAGTGTTATGAACAGTATCCTTTCTTTTGAACGTATGTTCAAAAAAATCAGAACAGACGAAGGCCTTGCTTATTCTGTTTGGGGATCCTATGGTGCCGGATATCAGAGTCCAGGGATTTTTAGCTGCGGAGCGCAGACAAAGTCTGAATCTACTGTTTATGCGATAGAACTCATGTTCCAGGAGTTGAAAAAAATAAAAGAGAAGGAAGTTAGTGATGAGGAACTGGCTAAAGCCAAGGATCAATTTCTGAATTCTTATGTATTCAATTTTGACAGCCGGGCCAGAATTGTTAACCGACTGATGACATATGCCTTCTTTGATTACCCTCTTGATTTCATGGAAAAAATTAAGAAAGGGGTTGAGAAGGTCACAAAGAAAGATGTGTTACGAGTAGCCAGGAAATATCTCAGGCCGGATAAAGTACAGATATTGGTGGTCGGAGACAAGGATAAATTTGATAAGCCCCTCTCTACATTGGGCAAAGTCAATGTCATCGATATTTCAATTCCATCTGCTAAAGCTAAAAAAAAGTGAGGAGTAAGGAGTTAGGAGTGAGGAGTAAGACGACAAAAACTCAAAACTTAAAACTCAACTCTCAAAACTTAACGGGATGCTATTATGTCCTTTTATTTCAAGGCAGATACTCCAAAGAGTTGCTTAGGAGGCGAGCTATAAGACGCCATTTCTATGGTCCCCTGGCTGGTCAGCTTGATGTCAGCAGAAATGTAGATTTTCCCCTTTCCCTTCCCCTTGTTGTTAATGTTGAGCTCAATGACCATAAAGGGAAATCTACTATCAAATCTTAGACTGGCATCCAGATTCCAGCTCTGGCTTTCGGCAACGAGTAAGATTTGCCTCCCTTTATCCGTTTGGATGTTCTGCGCTGCATGGAGGATGATTTTCATGCCGCGGCCGCCAGTAGGGCGGACAATTCCCTTGTTCATTCCACGGAGAGCGCCTCTAAATTGCTCGTAGCCTCTTTTGTTGAAGATCTCTATTAGCTGATAGACTTCCTCGGCACTGGTGTAACTCTCGACCGAAATTATGAGTTTCTTCGCTTTTTGTGAAGACGGTCCGAGTCCCGGGAGGAGTCTTGCCTGAAATTCCTCCTTGGCCCAAAGGACAGTACTCAAATTCAGGCAGGCGGTTGCGACGGCCCAGGCTGAGAAACTTGTTATAGTCCGTCTTTCTTTCGCAGTAATGGTTGTCGATAGTACCAATAAAGAGAAAACGAGAAGTAAAGATATATATTTTTTCATTGATTCTCCCTACTGTTTTTTCCCTTTGAAATCAAATTATATACCTAATCTTCCAAAAAAGGAACAGAGACTTGTGATTGCAGACGGTATATGATACCCTTTTTTCAGGACGTCAGTAGGTGAAAGATAGGGAAAAAAATTTTCGTTTCTCCTTGATTCTCCCCCTCTTTCTCATGCTCGTCCTTCCAGGGCAATCGAAAGAGAATCTCATCAAAAAGGCTCAGAAGAACATGGACCTGTTGAATTATAACCAGGCCATACACAACTTCGAACAAGTGCTTCGTGATGACCCCGGCAGAGAGAATATCAGGCCCAAGCAGGCCTTTGCCTACTTTAAAAGGAGACGATACAAGGAAGCGATGAGAGTCCTGGAAGAAGAGATCAATCTTTTTCCTGAAAATTGGGATGCCTATATCCTATTGAGCTATATTCAGTTCAATCAGGGTTTCCGCCCGGACGCCACCAAGATCTGCAGGACTTTTAAAGGAATCTTCGAGAGTTTTTTAAGAAAAGAAACTGCGAAAAAAAGATTAAAATTTTCAGGGCCTCGGGGCAGAAAGAAGCTCATCCAAAAGATTGCCGAGAAAAACCCGAACATCGGACTTCCCAGCTTTGTTCTTGGGTATGATTTGAAAAATCAAGGCCTTTTCGAAGAAGCTTCTAGATTTTTTCAGGAGGCCCTTCTAGGAAAGTACGACCCAATAGAATGTTCCATTCAGCTGATCGATCTCGAGCTCGCCAGGGAAGATTGGCAGGCGGCGCTCCGAAGAATCGATGACGCTTTTAGCGTGCAGGGCGACCAACCAGAATTCTACTTGTTGAGGGGATATACGCTTTTTCATCTGGAAAGGATGAATGAGGCAGCCTTGAGTTTTGAAAATGCTGCTCAGCGGAAGCCCTATCTCACTGAAGCGCAGAAAAACCTGGCCAAGATCTATTACATGCAACACGATTTCAAAAAATCCGCTTCTCTACTCAAAACGATTCTCACAGTTTCTTCCCCCTTTGATTTCGAGGCCGATTATTTATTAGAACAAGCACTTGAGCAAAAAGTACCGCTCAGGGAAGAAAGCCGGCCTCGCCTATCCAAAGAGCTAGCCGACAGCGTCCAATTGAAATACAAATATGTTTTCGCGACGAACATAAAAACTGTCGCGAAGTACATAAATAGGTCTGCCATCAGCCTTGTCCAGAGCGGACGGCTGCACGAGGCCAGGCAGGTCCTGCGCAGTTTTCTCAGCCTCAACAATCTCTTCCCTGAACTCAATTACAACCTGGCTCAGGTCTCAAACATTACTGGCGCTCTGGGAGAAGCCTTGAAATACGCCTGGAGAGCCACCCAGCTTAAGCCTGATTACAGGGATGCCTATGACCTGTTGGGGAATATTTTCTTCAAAGCCGGCGATTTTAGTGGCTCGCTGGGTGCTTATGACAAAGCCCTCCAAATCGACCCCAAAGATTCCATGGCCCATTTCAACCTGGCCTGCGTTTACTCGACGATGAATGACTTATCCAGGGCTGAAGAGCACTTCAGACAGGCCATCCAGTATGAGGATCGAGTCCCAAGTGAAAGGAAGGAAGACAAGATCTCTAAAGATGAACTTGATGTGTATTTAGTGGTACAAAACAGGCCCATTTCCTTCGAAGCACACAAAGCCCTGGGCAAGATTTATCTTCAGCAGAACCAGAGAGATAAAGCACTTGATGAGTTCGAAAATGCCATTGCTCTCGAACCTTCAGACCCTGAATCCTACTATGAAGCAGGAAAAATCCTGCTGGATCAAAAAAACACCAGTAAGGCAGTTATATATTTCGAGAAATATCTCTACTTGGGCGGAAAAAAGGGCAATGAGATCCAGGAACTCCTGAAAAAGATCAAATCCAAGAATTTAAAATAACCATATTGTTGTTCTCACGATCCCTCCCTTTTTATACGAAAGAATTACATCATATTTAATACACTTGTCCGTTGCAGAGGACAGAAAAATCACTATAAAATTCCATCTCAATCTGGTATAATTTGGCACGGAGCTTGCATGTTTGATGATGAAGAGATTCAAAAATGAAGATCTCAAATAAAAGAACTATTTATCTAACCTTATTCATAGTCCTCTTTACCCTTTTTTTGATTTCAAATCTAAATCCAGTATCGTTACAGGAGAGAAAAAATAAGAATACATTACAATATGAGGTTACAGTAACCCTTAAGCTTGTTCAGGTCTATGTCACGGATAAAAAAGGGAATCCCATGAAGGATCTAAAAAAAGAGGATTTCTTCATCAGTGACAATGGAAAACAGAAGTCAATCACAGAGTTCGAAAGACATATCCTTCACCTCCCTCCTTCCAAGACTGAGGTTCAGCCTGAGATAATCCAGGAAAGTCAACTCCCTGCCTCTCCTGAATTGATGAGCCGAAAATTTTTTCTACTGTTCGACTTTGCCTACAACAATCCGAGAGGTATTAAAAAGGCGAAAAAGGCCGCTCTGCACTTTATCGATACCGAGCTTCAGCCGACAGATGAAGTTGGCGTGCTTTCCTATTCGGCAATCAAAAGCTTAACTCTCCATGAGTATTTGACAACTGACCGCACAAAAATCCGGCAAATTGTGGATTCTATCGGGATGAAGGCAATATCGGGGAGAGCGGAAAGCTTTGAAGAAGAATACTGGCGCAGTGCGACTGCTGTAAATCCCTCAGATGCGAGCAAGCAAGGAAACGTTAAGTTTCTAGAAGGCATTGTGCAAGTGCCACACACGCCGGAGTTTGACACTCCTGGATTTTCAAAATTTGCAGATCAAGGAGATAGTCGTCTTCAAGCGTTATTTTTTTCACGAGGAATGACTGATTTTGCCAAAGCATTGAGATATATCCCAGGTTATAAACATATCCTTTTCTTTTCTTCTGGAATCCCTTATTCCCTCCTCTATGGGATTCAAAAGTCTTATGGGACATTTCACAGAGCAAATTGGGGGGAACCATTACTCCGTCAAAGATACGAAGAAATGTGCAAAGAGCTTGCCGCTTCAAACAGCACCATCTACCCTCTTGAAACGGAAGACCCTGCAACAAAGATCGGGTTCGATTCGCATGTATTGGGGACTTACACTTTACAAAAAATGGCAAGTTCAACGGGCGGAAAATACTTCGGCAATATCAATAGCTATGAAAAGCACCTGGAGAAGATTCAAAAATTAACCGGATCCTATTATGTCCTTGGCTACTATATCGATGAGAAATGGGATGGGGAATACCATAAGATAAAAGTCAAAGTCAACCGTCCCGGCTGTAAAGTACATGCCCAGAAAGGATACTTCAATCCCAAGCCTTTTATTGAATACAGCAAGCTCGAGAAGATGCTCCATCTTGTCGACCTGGCGTTGAGCGAAAAGCCTCTTTTCCAGACACCTGTTCATTTTGCTCTGAAGGCCTTACCGTGTTCAATAAAAGGAAAACCGAATCTTGCTGTATTTTCGAAAATACCCATGGAAAAAATTCAAGAGTTCTCTGGAAGATATGTTGAGATCGTGAGCATTATTTTCGATAAGGAGAACAATATTGTTAAGATCGAAAGAGAAAAGAAGGATTTTTCCAAGTTGCCGAAAGGAAACATTTATTATTCTTCTTTAGTGTCTCTTAACCCAGGAGATTACAAATGTCGGCTTGTCATAAGAAACCTGGAGACAGGAAGAGGAGCAGTGGCTTCATCCTCAGTTAAAGTTCCAAAATGTCCAGATTATGGCATCAAACTCTACTCACCCTTACTGCTGAAGCCTGAAAAAGGCGTCTTTTATTTAAAAAAGCCATCTGCCATTTATGCTTTTGACTCAAGCCAGTATTCTCCACTTGTTGAGCAATTGGATCAAAGAACGAATAAAGTATTGGCTGTGGTAAGATGCTCATTTTCTAGTATCCAGCAGCCGGATATTAAACTCTCTGCTAATCTTATTCATCATTTAGCTGATACTGGGAAAACGATCCCTGTATTCATCTCTATTCTCAATCAATATCAGGAGGATGACACTGAAATATTTTTAATAGAGCTTCAAACTGAAGAATTACAGTCGGGAGAATATTTTTTATATCTCTTTGCAGAAGATATGCTTACTCAATCACGTTCTCTCGTAAGTACTACTTTTAAGGTTAAATAAAATGCCCCCAAAATTCATACTTTTGACTTAGAATCCTATATTGATGTAATATTAAAAGAGGATGATTTTTAAAATAACTATCGATTTAAAAAAGGAAAAAAAATGAGAAAACCATCATGTTTCTTATTACTTCTTTTCGTTTTCCTTTTCCTCATTTCGTGTGCATCGGTTAGATTGGAAAAGAATCTGGATCCTGAATCCAAGGAGTTTCTCTCCAAGGTGAGATATATCATAACCAAAAAAGAACGCAAAGTTTTTCTCAATCTCCCGGCTTCTGAGCGGAATTCATTCATCGAAGAATTCTGGAAAAGCAGAGATCCTGATCCAGAAACAGAAGATAACGAATACAAAGAAGAATATTTCAAACGAATCGAGGAAGCCAATCATCTTTTTACAGAAGGCTCTCCAGGGTGGCTCCAGGATAGAGGGAGAGTCTATATTCTCTTAGGGCCTCCCTGGGAAAGAGAAACTTACCCAAGAGGTTACACTTTCTACGGGAAACCCCTGGAAATATGGCGTTACGGGTGGTTTGTGATTAGATTTATTGACCTTTACTGGAATGGCAATTATAGACTAGTACCCGACAGTTCCTGGCAGATTTCAGAGCTCAATAAAGCGCAGATGAGATTAAAGCCAAAAGGCTCAGACGAAAAATATGCTTTTGAATTCAACTTAACCATAAAGAAAGTCACAGAAAATGAAGTGGCCGTTCAGGTAAAAGTCCCGTATAAAAATATCTGGTTCGAGGAGAAAAAAGGTCAACTCGAGACCACTCTGACATTGACGTTGGAATTTTTTGATTCATCCGAGAAAAAGGTCTGGGAAGATAAAAAAAATTATCCGATCAACTTAACAGAGGAAGAATTAGAAGGAATACTCGTTAAAGACTACTTAATAGATATTCGGATTAAACTTGCGCACGGAAAATACACCCTCTCGGTAGAGCTTGAGAATCAGACTGATGGAAACCGTGCATGGAAAAGAGCAAAATTTACTATATGATGGAATTCAGAACCAATATAAGGGTAAAAGGAAAAAAGCTTTAGAAAAAAGTTCCTGCTATGGAAAGAGAATCATATTTATTTTATTTTTTTTAACTCTTCCAATTGTTCCAGGTATTTTTCCACATCGATGATCCTATAAGTCACTACTCTACTATAGAGTTCTAACTCTCCTAGATATAAACTTTCAGATAATTTGGGAATCAATTTCCATTGTCTGGGTTGTACAAAATTGAACTGATAAGTGATCCTATAGCTCTTATAAGGATATACCCAGAGTTCCGACAATCTTGCACCGATATCTTCTTTTGATCGGTCTACATTTCTTCCGCTTCCAAGTTCGGTAAGCGTATGGGAAGATACTATCTGCCTACTTCCCGTGTTAGTATTCTCAACATAGCGAATCTCAGCAGGGTTGCCGTTGAGGAGATAAATTCTCCCCCTATCAGTGTTCCAAGGCTGGTGATAATTTTCATTTTTGATATTTTTTATCACAATGTCCAATCTGCTGGTAAATGTTACCTGAGCTTTTGGATCTCTGACTTTCCAAAAGAGCTCCTGGAATTGTTTTTTTCCTGCTGGCGAAAGTTCTTTATAAATTTTCCATTCAAAATCCTGCATGATGATGTAATGCTTGGCATACCATTTATCCTTAGAAGGAAAAAGTTTTATAGAACAAGCACTAAGGCAAAGTAAAACGAAAAAAACAATCCATTTTTTATCATAATTCATTTTTCCCTCCTAAAGAGAAAAAAGACTATTTTGGTGGATTCCTTAATTTCTCATTTTTTGTTCTGCAAAAACTTGTATTTATAAAAGTATAAATCAAGAAAAGAAGGATGTCAATCTAGTGAACGCATAATATTTTTGCAAAAAAATCTCGTTTGATGTAAAATATAACACCTTCTTGAGGAGGATAAAATGAAGACAAAAAGAATTTTAACGCATATTTCTCTGGTCATCTTAATGCTCGTTATAACCACAACAGGATTTTCCAAAGAAAAGTTCGTTGAGAGCAAATGGACGGCTCAACCTCCAAAGATTGATGGCCTTGATGAAGATTGGAGTGAGGTCGTGTTGACTTCTGAAAAAAAAGTAAAAGTGGATTACGCAGTCAGGAATGACGCCCAGAATATGTATGTTCTTTTTATCTTCAAAGACCCGAAGTTCCTGAGCACCATCAACGCTACAGGCATCACCTTGTATTTTAATACGCAAGAAAAAAAGAAGAAGGACTACGGTCTTCACTTCATCAAAAAACAGGTCGGCCCTGACGAACTCATTACTTATCTGGAAAAGCAGAGTGGAGTTTTGACAGAAGAGCAAAGACAGTCGATCAAAGCAAAGCCTGCTTACATTGTGTATATGGCCGAATGGGTGGGAAAAAAGGGCAAAAAAGCTTCTGAAGCCACACAAATCCCTGGCACTTGGAGGGCTGCTTTCAAGATAAACAGGAAGGGTAATGAGTTCATCTATGAATTCAGAATCCCTTTCGTCAAGTCTGAGACGTCTCCCGGGGGAATAGGCGTTGAACCTGGCCAAAGCCTTAAAATCGGTTTTGAATGGGGAGGAATGACGGATAAATTGAGGGATAGGCTAAAAGGTCAGGTAGGGGGGGAAATATCCCGTGAAAGCAGAGCCGGTGCCGTGATAGACAGCCGAGGAGGTACAACCGGCGCTCTGAAAACTTCCAGGGTCATGCCCAAAAAACATTCCTTCTGGGTCGATGTCAAGCTCGCTAAGAATCAATAAATCATTTAATATAATAAAAACATGAAAAGAAAAACCCTCTTTTTTCTGACCTTTCTTCTCTTTTTCCTTTCCATTCTATCCTTTCCAGGCCTGAGTAAAAAATTGCCCAAAGACCTGGGCCCTAAGTACAAAAAATGGCTGGAAGAAGAAGTTGTTTACATCATAACCCCTAAAGAAAAAGAAGTCTTTCTCCAGTTGGCAACGGATCGGGAACGAAACCTGTTTATCGAATCTTTCTGGAAGCACAGAGACCCAAATCCCAATACCCCTGAAAATGAATTCAAGGAGGAGCACTACAGCCGAATCAAATATGCCAACCAGTATTTTGGAAGGGAAGCACCGGGTAAGGGTTGGAGATCAGCTATGGGCCGGATTTACATCATTCTCGGAGCGTCCCCGTACATCGAAAGATACGATAACCTGTCTGAAGTTTACCCGATCATCATCTGGTCTTACGAAGCGAGGCCGGAATTTGGGCTTCTCCAGGCATTTAATGTCGTCTTTTTCAAGAGGGGTGGAATGGGCGAATATGAGCTTTATTCTCCTGTACGATTTGGACCCCAACACTTGTTAGTTCATTTTAAAGGGGATCCTTCTGATTACCACTCGGCCTATCGACAACTCTTCGAAGTCGAGCCTGCATTAGCTTACTCATCCCTGACCCTGCTTCCCGGAGAAAGGACTTACGTAACTTCGCCCTCTCTGGCATCTGAAGTCCTTATCCACGCCACAATTCCTGCCGTTCCCCATAAGCAGGTCAAGGATTCCTGGGCAGAAAAACTTCTGGCTTATAAAGATATCGTGGAAGTCGAATATTCCGTAAACTACATCGACAGCGACTCTTTCCTGAGAATTATGGAAGATAAGTCGGGGATTTATTTCGTTCATTATCTCATCGAGCCCAGCCGGCTGACTTTTGAACAGTACGGGGGACGCTTCCTCGCCAATTTAGAAATCAACGGAAAGATATCTGATTTAGAGGGAAACACCGTTTTTCAATATGAAAAAACCATCCCTATTGAGTTCAATCAAGAGCAGATGAATAGCATCAGAAGCAAGCTTTTCAGCTTTCAGGATATGTTTCCTCTTGTTGAAGGCAACTACAAGCTGAATTTGCTTTTGAAAAACAAGGTCTCCAAAGAATTTACCTCTGTTGAAAAAGACATCTCGATTCCCAAATCCTCGAATGCCCTAAGGATGAGCCCCCTCATTCTAGCCAACAGGGCTTTAACCAACTCAAAATACCGGGGAAAAAGCAAGCCATTCCTGTTCGGAGACACCCAGCTCGTTCCCTCTCCACGGAATGACTTCTTGCAACAAGACCTATTGCATCTGTTTTTCCAGATTCATGGCTTGACCAAGGACCTAAAGGAAACCGGAGCTCTGGAATATACCATCTCCACCGGAGATAAGAAAGTCCAATCGTTCCGCAAAGAAATCAAAGATTATCCCAATGTGCCCAATTTCTTTGAAGACATTCCTCTTTCTGGCCTCGCTCCTGCCTATTATAAAATTAGAGCTTCTCTCTTTGACAAAGGCCAGAAGGAAATCCTCTATGAAGAGGCCGACTTTTATATCACCCATACGCCTTCTATCCCGAGACCCTGGCTTCTATCTCTGCCAGTGTCATCTCCAGAAGACCCGACTTATTTGAACATCCTGGGAAACCAGTACCTGAACAAGAAAGACCCCTCCAGGGCCAGACAACTGCTTGAAGCGGCTTATCGAAAAAATCCCGGATCAGCCAAATTTGCCCTGGATTTCTGCCGGAGCCTTTTTACCTTGAAAGATTATCAAAAAGTAAAGGAAATCGCACTGCCTTTCCTCGACCGACCTGAAAAGCATGAATTCTATGCCATCCTAGGGCAGTCCTGCCAGGTGCTCGGCGAATTGTCTGATGCCATTTCCCATTACAAGAATTACTTGGCTTATTACGGCACAAATATTCAGATCCTCAACTCTGTTGGCGATTGCTATTATCAATTGGGGAACAAAGAAGAAGCTCTGACTGCCTGGGAAAAATCTCTGGAGCTCAAACCCAAGCAGGAAAAGCTCAGAAAATTGGTTGAGTCTTTAAGGGGAAAAAAGTGAAGAAAAGTCCTGATTTTGAGCTTTAGGAACATTAGATAGTTTAAGATTTGTTAGACAGGAGGTCGCGATGAAAGAAAAGGCCATCTTGAGATTTTTTCTTATCCTCATTTTCACGCTTCTGAGTCTTCATTATGTTGCTGCCCAAGCAGGAAGAGGCAAGGCCCGGATCGCCGGAACCATCACCGATGAACAGGGAAATCCCATCGCCTCAGCTAAAGTTCTCCTCGAATTAATGGGCAGGGAAAAAGCCGCGCGAGAGGCGACCACTAACCAAAAAGGAGAATGGGCTTTCATCGGTCTTGGCTCAGGAAACTGGCGAATAACGATCTCCGCTGAAGGCTTTATCCCCACGGTCACAAATACCTTTGTCAGCCAGATAGCTCATAATCCAAAAATCGTATTGACGTTAAAGAAAATCACAGAAGTGGACCAATCAGGCATCCAAGAGACTGACCTAGGCCTCATCGAGGATGCCGGTCAATTATTCCAAGATAGAAAATACGATGAGGCACTGGTCCTGTTACAGGAATTTGTTGAAAATAACCCCACGGCCTATCCGACCCACATAAACATCGGAGACTGCTATAAGGAGAAGGAAGAATACGAAAAAGCAGAAGAAGAATATAATCTGGCTTTAGAGGCGGCCAAAACCGACGAAAAATTGGGGGAGGAGATGACAGCCAAAGCTATGGCCGGCATCGGCGATATTTATCTGAGAAAAGGAGAGTTTGAAAACGCCAAGAGCTACTTTGAACAATCCATCGAGCTACTTCCTGATAATGAAATTTTAGCCTATAACGTAGGTGAGATCTACTTTTCGAGTCAGAAACTGGATGAGGCTATCCAGTACTACGGTATAGCGATCCAGATCAAACCCGATTGGAGTCTTCCTTATTATAAACAAGGGCTTGTTTGTCTGAATAAAACAGATTACGAGAAAGCCAAGGAAAATTTCAGAAAATTTTTAGAGATCGATCCGAACTCAGAATTTGCTGGCAGCGTCAAGAATATGCTGGATTACCTGGAGAAAATAAAAAAGTAAGACTTAGAAAATAGGCGCCAAAGTTATTGTTTCAGAGTCTTTTCTAAATTCTGAAGCTCGGCCCTGGCGCGGCTGATGCTTTCCTCACTCTCTCCTTCAGGATTCTCCAAATAGAGTTTGAGATAGCGCACAGCTTGCTCGCGCTTTCCCTCCTTCTTCATGGCTACGGCCAGATTGAGATAGGCCACAGGAGTGGGATGGAGGCTTACGGCCGTCTCCAGATTTTCTATAGATTGAGTGATATCCCCCGCGTAGCCAAAGGCAATCCCAAGATCCTGATAAATCTCATAATCATTAGGGTATTCCTTTTTCAAGCTATTATAGATTTCAATAGATTGATTCAGCTTCCCTGAAATAGCAAGGCTCAAGGCGTAATTTTTCCTGGCGAACTTATTTTCAGGCTCGACCTCCAGGGCTTTCCGGTAATACGCCTGCGCATCTTGCTTCTGACCCATGAGGTCAAGCATCCAAGCCGAGCCCAGGAGTGCGTCAAAATAGCGGGGATTGTTCTTTAAGATATGGTCAAAGGTGTCTAGAGCCTTCTTTACTCTGCCTGCAACCATGAAGGTGTGCCCTAAGCGGGAGAGAAGAACCTCAGAGTCCGGAATTTGTTCGAGTCCCTGCTCCAGCACCTGGATGGTTTCATCAATCTTCATCATCCTGGCCTTCATGAGCGCCAGATTCACATAGCTCGTAGCTACATTCGGCCTTAAGGAAATAATTTTTTCATAGATGGCGGCAGCATCCTGAAATTTTTCTTCAATCTCGTAGGCTTCTGCCTGCTGAATCAGGAGGAACTCCTCAATCCTGTCCTTAGGGTCAGGTAACTCCCCTTGAGACGGGCTTTCTGAGGTGGCGATATAACCAAGAGATCTCAGCCTCTCCCTTTCCTCAGCAGTCATTGTCCTTTTTTCAGCGATGAGCGAGGATGTGGAATTCTTGATGATATCTTCTAATTTATCTTTTTTCTCCTGGGCAATCTTTCTTTCCTCTTGGATGAGATTTTTTTCTTCCTGAGGGTCTTGGTTGAGGTTGTACAATTCTTCTTTAGGTGCCCTTATGTATTTCCATTCGCCGTCGATAAGACCGACGAGTTCAGACCAGCCATAATTTTCTCGCGGAAAATAGCTTTCGATATAAGAGCTCAAACCCTTCTTCTTTTTTCCTTCTATATAAGGAAGGAGGCTTATGCCCTGAATGTCTTTTGGAAGTGGAGCATTCAGCATATCCAGGATGGAAGGCATGAGGTCGATGAGCCTTACCCTCGCATCTATGAATTTTCCTTTGGGGAGGTTGTTCTCAGCATAAAAAATAAGGGGGACTCTCATAGTGCTTTCATAAAGAAAAACGCCATGCCCCTTTTCTTGTTTTTCACCAAAGGCTTCCCCGTGGTCTCCAGCCAGGATAATGAGCGTCTTTCCGAGGAGATTATATTTTTCTAACTTCTCAACGATTTTACCGATATAAAAATCCATAAAGGCGATCTCCCCGTCATAGGGTTTATCTAAAAATTGTTCTCGGTAAGGGGAAGGCGGGTCATAGGGAAGATGGGGGTCGAAAAAGTGGACCCAGGTAAAAAATTGGCCGACCTTGTTCTTTTCCAGCCAGCGGGCAAAGGAGGCAAAGACTTTATCGGCCTTTCTTTCGGAATTTAAAGCTTTAAAGGTCTGGTCCGGAGCGAATTGGTCATTATAGACATCAAAGCCCTGGTCCAACCCAAAACGGGAATCTACAGTGAAGGAACTGACAAAGGCCGCTGTCTTCAGCCCCTTTTCTTTCAAAGCCTCAGCAAGAGTTAGAAGTTCAGGCGAAAGATAGTAGGTTCCGTTGTTTCGGACTTGATGGTAGAGGGGGTAGGTCCCGGTAAGGATGGAGCAGTGGGAGGGACATGTCAAAGGGACCTGGCAGTATGCATTTAAAAATCGGACACCGTTCGAAGCCATATAGTCAAGGTTGGGAGTTTTCGCCTTTTGGTAGCCGTAGCAGCCGAGTCTGTCTGTCCTTGTTGTATCCAGAGTCACGAGCAAGACGTTAAGACTGCTGTCTTTTATGACTTTCTTTCGAGGGGTTAAGAAAAAGAAGAAGACTAAAGCAGCCGCAACCAGAAGGAGAAGAAAGGAAGCAAAGAAAAAAAGTTTTTTCTTTTTCGGTTTTTTTTCCGGGGCTGTCCTTTCCTCGACTTTCTGAGGCTGCGGTTTCTGGGCTAACGGCTTCTGAATCCTTTTTTTCTTCTTTTTTCTCTTTTTTTTCGCCATAGTGTGAATTTACATGGTTAGCCTCGTAGAGTCAAATAAAAAAACCCGCCTCCCCTCACGAGGAGGCGGGTTTGAACGTCTAATTCAGCAGAGCTTAGAAGATGAACTTCACTCCTAGTCTGACCGAGATTGGCGGATAGAATTGCGATTCCTTACGGTACTGTGAATCCAATACATAGTTGATATTCGGAGTATTCAGATCAAAGGCTTTACCCAGCACCATTTCTTCTGTGACATCCAAGCCATAATAGGTTTTATAACGACCTAAATAGCGCGCTGTTGCAATGTCGAAGAGATTGTCGACGTTAACGTTCAATTGGATTGTGTACTTACCGGCAATCCTCAGGTTGTATTCGGCATAAGCATTGCAAAACCACAGGAAAGACATTCTTTCCTGCACGAGATTACCACTTGCATCCATGTAATAGCCTCTATTGTAGGGGTACCAGGGTGTATTGAGAATGGACCAGGTCTCTGTAAAAGGTGTGCCGCTCATGGCATTCACGACTGCACCGAATGTCAGACCGAAGGGGAAAGTGTAAGCGCCGTAGAATTTGAAGAAATGGGTTCGATCGGTTACCAGAGGCCCATCCATGTATTCGAGATCCTTGGTCACGGCCATCGCCCAGTTGTCAAAGTTTCTTTCCACATAGGGGCTTGTCCGTCCGTATTCGTCGGAACTCCCCAGACCGGAATAGTTACCCGTTAATCTGCTCCAGGTGTAAGAGAATCCTGCCAGCCAGTTATTCGACAGCCGTTTATCCAAACTGAAGTTAACAGCCCAGTATTCACGTTTGGCCTTCGGCGTTTCTGGATACTTGGTATCGAACTTGCCGGTGCCGTGGCCTTGATGAAGGGAGTAGCCATAACCAGGGTTACATTCGAAGTACTTTTCTCCCACACCAGGAATGATGACACCCACGTCTTCAATGGTGTAGCGGAGGTGCTTCTGGACAACGCGGAGAGTGGCTGAAAGGTTCTCCATGATCATTTTTTCTGCGCCAAAAGAGATTTCCTGCTGGCTCACGGGCTTCATCCCAGGATCTGTGGAATCAAATGAAGGTGTACGCCAATCAATAATCGCCATAGTTTCACCGGGGAAGTTGTTGTTTAATCCAATATTATCCCATACATAGGTATCCAGCTTATGGTAGGCACTTTTCCACTTGAACCCGGCATAAGAGTGAGCAGGCATATAGGTCTTGATTACATCGTAGTAGTGACCGAAGCTTCCAAAGATTTTCAGGCTGGTGTCGCCAAACACGTCATAAATAAACCCGACTCTGGGCGCGAGTTTATCCCCAAAGCCGAATTCCATGGGTTTAAAATCTTCAGCTAATCCGGCTGGAAGGTCCTTGGCCTCGCAAAATGGGGGGATAAATTCTGATTCTGCCCGGAGACCCAAGTTTAAGGTTAATCTGTCGGCAATCGTCCAGCTGTCTTGGAAATAGAGGGCCCAGCGGTCGTTGTGGACATCAAAGAAATCACCAAAAGGACCTGCTTCTTCACTTCCACGGACTTCATAATAACCATAGGGTCCCGAACCATAATTTTTACCGCCGATGATGCAGTCTTGACCCCATCTAAAGTAGACATCAGGATAATTTGAGTCGAGTGTCCTATCAGAGTCTTCTCCCTGGCGCACCCACTGTACACCGAATTTCAAGGCATGCTCACCGCCCGCGTACATGAAATACGTGAAATCAGCGCCGAGGTGCTGTTTGTATTTTATAAACTTCTTATACTCATAGATCCTGCCTCTGTTCTGCCAGTTTCTTGGTTTCTGGTATTCGGCGGGAATTTCCAATGGAGTTCCATCAAAATGAAATGTTCCATAACCCGAAAGATACCAGCGGGGCTCTCCGAAGGTCTCGGCTACAACCTGCTGATTCGTGAGGTCATAGTGGAATTTGCCTCCCCTTATGTTGACCATGAAGTTGGCTCCGATGGTTAAATCTGCGAAGCCGGAAGCCGACCAGTTGGGACGGTCATAACCGTATTTACCCCAGTATGGATCTGCGTAGTTGCTGGTACCAGCTCGACTGGGAAGATTTCCCCTGTCTTTACTGAAATTGTTCACGAAAGAAGCTCCAACACGCATGAAACTGAACGGCTGCGCGGTTAACTTGGTCTGGAAGTTCCAATAGGTCCACTTTCTTGTGTAATCTCCTTCAGCTCCCGCGGGACTTATAAATTCCACATGCCTATCGTGCGTAGTAAATACAGGGAGAAATGAACCAAAGAACCACAGCTTGTCTTTAAGAATGTAGCCACCCAAGCTAAAACCGACTTCGTATCTGTGAATGGGGTCTTTTCCGTACATATCCTGGTAATTGACATATTGCGCTTCATTAAATGTTAGGGGATTATAACGGAGAGTGTCCCTCTCCTTACCAGTTAGCGCTGAGCCGCTGTAGTAGCCGATGAGCTCACCGTGGAATTCATTTCCTCCCTGGCGGGTAATGACGCTGACCACACCACCCAAGGCGCCGCCATACTCTGCCTCATAGCCGCTGGCTATGATTTGGACTTCCTCGACGAATTCGAAAGCAACGCTCTGATTTCCACGACCTGTATCGATTCGTGTAATATCCGTTCCATCAACATAGTACATGTTCTCAGCGGCAGATGCACCGTCAACAGATACTCCACCCAGCCAAGATTCGCTGTTCACGCCGGGTACGGCCGTAACCAGTGTATCGAAGTTTCTTCCTTTTGGAAGCAATTGGAACATCTCTTTACTCAGAGTCATGCCCTTTGTCGTGCTCTTGACGTCGATGATAGGCGATTCGCCGATGACTGTTATTTCCTCTTCAATGGTGCCCATCTCCATGACAATATCCACAGTAACGGTCGCATTAATTCGAACGACGATATCACCCCTCGTAAAAGGCTTGAAACCCTCGAGCGTATACTTAATTGTATACATTCCTGGCGTTAGAGAAACCAGACGGTATTTCCCAGTAACATCCGTCACGGCTGTGGCCGTACCTATGAGCCTGGGGCTCGTGGCTTCTATTGAAACGCCAGGCAGGGCATTACCCTCTTCATCAAGAACTGTTCCAAAGATACTTCCTTTTGTAGGAATCTGGGCGAATAGCGAAGATGTGATCAGAATGACACCAAGAACACAAAATAATAAATTTCTGAATTTAATCATTCATTCTCCTTCTTTAATCCCGCCTCCTTTTTTCTTAAGTCTTGCGGGATTTCCTAAATTTCCCCCAGCTTTTGTTGGCTGAGAGATCCTTTTCCCTGGAGCGCTGTTATTCTAGAAGCACTCCTCCTTCTCCCTTCTAATTTAAGGTATCTGAGATTATCACCCCCTTTGTAAAAATTTTTGACTTCGCACAATTATTTAACAAATCTGAACAACATTTTGTTTTTTTTTGATGTTCGTAATCAGCTTTTTGCCCTTTTAAGATCTTCATATAAAAGAATAGATTGGAACACTTCACTTTTAATAAAGCAATATTCGTGCCAATTTCTAGGATTTCTAACTAAAGATTAATTTCTTTATTATCAACATCATAGAAATTGTGCTTTCCTTGTCAAAAAAAATCATAATCCAATATTTTGGATTATATACATTTTTTTGGATTTATTTAAATATTTTTTATGAGATCGCTCAGCCTGTTCCGAGCGAAGCGAAGGAATCTTCTATGCTCCTCGCGATGACAAGGGGAAAAAGTAGTCTGTCCCTTTTTTCCCCTTTAATCAAGCAGCATTGGGAAAAAGCTAAAAATTAGTAAGTTCTCAATAAGTATGGGTAGTAGCTATGGATTCCCGCCTCCGCGGGAATGACGATTGAGTGTAAGTGTCTGTCATTCCTGCGAAAGCAGGAATCCAGTGATTAGTCACAAATATTATCTACTCCCAATTATTGAGAACTTACAGCTTAGAGCAG